>JACWDY010000002.1:0-85000 GCA_014653835.1 Pelagibacterales bacterium SAG-MED28 | reverse complement strand
TTTTAACGTTATTGAAAAAGATATCTCTAATGTCTTGCATATATTAATAAATTAAATTTTTTAGTATTTCTTTTTTAGGCATTTCATGGCTATATTTCTTACTATTTTCAAAAATTTTAAACCCCTTTCCTTTTATTGTATTCGCAATAATAATTGTTGATTTAGTTTTTTTTTTAAATTTTTCAACAGATTTATATATTTTTTCGTAATTGTGACCGTTAATTTTTACAAGATTAAAGTTAAGTTGATTAATTATTTTTTTGTCAAAAATTTCTTTATTTTCTATAATTGTACTTGCAGACATTCTATTCCTATCAATAATTATTAAAATATTTTTGATTTTTTTTTCTGATATATAAAAAATTGCTTCCCAGATGGATCCTTCTTCAAATTCAGCATCGCCAACTATAACGAAAATTTTTTTTTTTGGATTTTTTATTGCTAAACCTGTTGCTACTCCAATTGAATGACCTAAAGATCCAGTGTTCCAGTCGACATACTTAGAGTTATAGATATCAAGTTGACCTCCAAAATTTAAATTTTTGTAGTTTTTTTTTAAGAATTTCAAATTATATAACTTTTTATCCATCAAAGTTAAAAACAAACATGCTAAAGCATGCCCTTTGCTTAAAATAAAAAAATTTCTATTTTTTTTTTCTAGGTTAATAAAGTTTCCATAAAACAACACTACACAAATATCTAAACATGAAAGTGTACCACCAACATGAAATTTAAACCCCTCTAAAAGAATTTTTATAAAATCTTTTCTAAGTTTTTTTCCTTTCTCTAGGAATTTAATTCTAAGATTTTTTTCCATATATTTTTTGATTTGGATCTGTAAAAACCTCTATAATCATAGGTCTTTTATTGGAAAAAATAAGTTTTAATTTATTTTTAATTTCTAATGTTTTTTTTATTTGAGTATATTCTAAATCGAATGCTTCAGCTATTTTCTTAAAGTTCATTGTTCCTACACCCGTTTTTTCTTCAGTATCTATCCTATTGCCTTTAAAGTAATCATCTTGCCATTTTTTCATTGAAGCGTAGCCACCGTTATTAATCACAAATGTTTTTATATTTAAATTATAGTGTGAAATAGTTTTTAACTCTTGAATATTTAATTCAATTGATCCATCGCCAGTTACCGATAAAATTTGTTTATTTGAAGCTACAGCAGCACCAATTGAAAGTGGAACCGATAAACCCATTGCCGCATTGGTTGTTGAAGCAATTTCTTTTTGACCTTTTTCAAATCTCCACGCTTGACCAGCAACATAGTAATTTGACCCAGCATCTGTAATCAATATATGATTCTTACTGCTATTTTCGCAGAGTTCGTACATAAATTGATAAAGATTTAAAGGATAAGATAGTTTGTATATATCTTTTATTGGATTGAAATTTTTTATATTAATACATTTATTAAGCCATTCAATATTTTTAATATTAATTTTATTTTTATGTTTATTTACACTTTTAAAAAAAGTATCTAGGTCAGTACAAATTTTTTGTTTTATATTTATTAATGGATTATTAAGTTCATTTTTATCATTATTTACTGAAAATATTTTCTTGTTTTTAGTAAAATGAGATACACTTCCAAAAGTTAATGTAGGTGCCAATCTACAACCCAAAGAGATAACTAAATCACATTCCTTGATTAATTTTTCACCAAACAGAGTACCTTTTATGCCCAAAAGACCCATATTTTCTTTCATGCTGTATGGAAATAAATCTAAAGCAAATCTTGACGTCACAAATGGTATTTTGTATTTTTTTACAAATTTCTTAAATTCACGCTCAGTTTTAGATTGTTTTAAACCATTTCCAATTATTAGGAGGGGTTTTTTCGATCTATTTAATTCTTGAATAAGCCTACTTAAATTAATTTTTGTTTTTTTCTTCTCTTTAATTTTAAAATTTTTTAAATTTTTTATATCTTTAATTTTGAAAGCCTGTACATCAAGAGGAATTTCAACCCAAACAGGGCCTGGTCTACCAGATTTACATAAGTACAACGCTTTTTGAATTTCGTATAAGCAATCGTAAGGGTTTCTAATAGTTACCGAATATTTAGTAATATTTTTAACAACTCTAGTGACAGAAAATTCTGCGGTTCCCAGCGAACGTAAAAAAACTTTTTTGTAGTTGTCAGCACTAAATTTTTTTTCTACTTGACCTGATATTACTACTATAGGAGAGCTATCAACATATGCCTCAGCTAGTCCAGGTAAGGCGTTTGTGGCTCCCGGTCCTGCTGTTACACAAACAGCCCCAATATTCCCGTTATATTTTGCATAAGCTTCAGCCATCATTGGCGCCGCAGCCTCATTTCGAGCAGCGTAATATTTAATTTTTGATTTTTCTATCGCATCATTGAGGTACATCGCTCCATAACCAGTCAGCATGAAGATACTATTAATTTTGTTTTTTTTAAGTTCTGAAGCTATTATTTCTGATACAGTTTTCATGAGTTGTGATATTAATCATTTATACATAATTTTTAAACAATATCATCTTATAAATTTACTTAATGATTAATTTCGATAAAATTAAAAGAATTGGTTTAGGTTTTGGTTTTGGAGGCGCTTTTTCAAAAGAGTCAAAATATAATTTAAATCATAAAAATACTTTAAAATTCTTTTGTAGATCAAAATTGGGAAATTTTATAGATACTTCGATTTCCTATGGAGATGGTGATAGCGAAAAAATAATTGGCAGTTTACAAAATAATATTAAACAAAAGAACTTTATTTCAACTAAGGTAACTGCAGAAAACTTGAGATTTGACAAATTTGTAAACTCTACACTCAAAAGTTTAAAAAATTTAAATATAAAGGCTATTGATTTAATACAACCACATTGGCCAAATTACGATGTAAAAAATGATGAAATAATAAAAGCTTTTAATTATTTAAAAAAAAATAAAAAAGTAAGATTTTTTGGCTTAAGTAATTATGATTTAAAAGACATAAAATACTTTAAAAAAAAATTAAAAGGATCTTTTAAATTTATACAAGATGAATTTTCAATAAGGGATAGAAATTTAGAAAATAAAATTAAATTTTGTGAAAAAAATAATATAAAAATTATTTGTTATAGTCCTTTTGGTTCTGGTGAGATTGCTTTTTCTAATAAAGAAAATGAAATATTAAATTCATTGATGAAAAAATACCGTAGATCTAGATATTCAATTATGCTTAACTATTTAGCTAGTAAGTCTAAAAATATGATTTTAATTCCTCACACAAAAAAAATATCCCATCTAAAGGATAATTTGAATTCTCTTAAATTTAAACTTAAGCCCACAGATATAAAGAAACTCGACGTGTATTTTAAACCAAATTATATCTACTTAAAATTAAAGCAGGTTGTTTATTTTAATAAAAAATATAAAAAGATAACAAATTTAAAAGATGCTATGAATAACAAAGGAGAATTACACCCTTCACCTAAAATACTTTCAACAAAACTAAAAGAAGGGCATAAGTTAAAACTTATAAAGCTGAAAAAAATTAATAATGAATTTCATATAAAAGAAGGAAGACTAAGATATTGGGCCCATGTAATTGCTTACGGTTGGAATAAAAAAATTAAGATGATGATTGCTTAATGGAAAAAAATAAAAAAATTTCTCTAGCAATTTTAAACTTGAACGAAATAGTTAGCTTAAGAATTATTTTGCCAAAGCTTTTAAAGTACAGATATTTAGTTGATGAAATAATAGCTATTGATGGTGGATCTACAGATGGATCTAAAGAATTTCTTATCAAAAACAAAATAAAAGTTATTGATCAAAATAAAAAATACTCAAGCTTTGAAATAACTTATTTAAAAAAAAATATTATGGACGCGTATTGGCTAGGGATCAAAAAAGCTCAGTTTAATAATGTTATAATTCCATTTACACCCGACGGAAATATGATGCCAAAATATTTGCCCAAATTAATTAAAAAAATAAAACAAGGATATGAAATGGTTATAGTTTCACGTTATAAGGATAATGCAAAAAGCTACGACGATACCCTTGTAACTGGTTTTGGAAATTATATGTTTACTAAGATTGTTAATTTATTATTTAGTGGTAACTTTACAGATTTGATGGGTGGTTATAGGTGTGTTAACAAAAATTTATTTAAGGAATTTAAAATTAATAGATCTAATTTAACAATAGCTATACACACGCAACTTGCTATAGGCTGTATCAGAAGTAAAAAAAAATACATTGAAATTTCAGGAAATGAACCAAAAAGAATAGCTGGGAAAGCCCAAGTAAACCCGTTAATCAATGGCTTATGGGAAGTATTCATCATTATTGAGGCCTATTTAAAAAAAAATTTGTATAAGTCTAAAAAAAAAATCTGATTGCTTTATAAACTAAAAGTATCTAAAAATATTTAATGGTTAATTTAAAAAAAAATCCAGATTCAATAGAACTTAAAACTTCATCGGAAGAAGATAAACTAAGAAGTCGGCTTAAAGACTTGTTGTTAAACAGTAAAATTCCACAGAATCAAATACTTTCAAATTTAGGTTTGTTTTTAGATTCAAAACATTTATCTAGAATATTATTAATTGATCATTTGTTTAAACTTACAGTAGGAGTCCATGGAGATATTTTTGAATTTGGTTCAAGATGGGGTCAAAATTCCTCATTATTCTCAGCTTTAAGAGGAATTTATGAGCCATTTAACAGGCACAAAAAGATAATTGCTTTTGATACATTTGATGGTTTTCCAAATGTTCATAAAAAAGACGGAACTCATCAAATGATGTTTAAAGGAGCACTCAAAACACACGATAAATATGAAAAATTTTTAGGTGAAATCCTTGAAATCCAAGAAAAATTAAATCCTTTATCGCATATTAAAAAATATGAAATAATAAAAGGCGATGCAGTTAAAGAATTCCCAAAATATATTTCAAAAAATCAGCACACTATAATTTCTTTAGCTTACTTTGATTTTGATATTTATGAGCCTACAAAAGAACTTATAAAATTGATCAAACCAAGATTAGTTAAAGGTAGTGTTTTAGCTTTTGATGAATTAAATGATCCAGATTCACCGGGGGAAACTTTAGCTGTAATGGAAACTTTAGGACTAAATAATATTAGACTGAAGAAATTCGAGAATGCGTCTAGGGTTTCATACGCAATCATCGATTAACTAATTTAATAAGTCATTGATTGGTTTGAAAGCCATTTCTGAACTTCCTTTATATTTCCAATTATTTGGTCCCTAGTAAATGAATTTCCCCACTCAGTTTCTTTTTTGTATCTAAAAGGTAGACCAACATGCTCAGTATCAGAAAATCTATAAAGCAAATGAGCATGTTTATCCCAATCTTTATCAATATACTCAATTCCAAATTTATCTGGATTATTGTAGATTGGGGATCCAGGCATAGGGCAAAAACCCGATAAACTTATATAATCTGGTCGATATTTTTCTATAAACCTCAGCGTTTTTTCTACAATATTTTTTGGTTCTCCAGGTAAACCGAAAATCAAGCAAATCTTAATTTTAATACCTACTTTTTTTATGTTTTCTATAAATTTTGCAATTATTTTTTCTGATTGCCAAGTTTTATTGATATATTTCATTGCATTATCATCAACTGTTTCAATTCCAACAGAGAGCTCTAAGCAACCAGTTTCTTTTGCTATTTTTAGTTGATCATAGGTTCCAACAGAAGTAGTTTGACCTCTCCACAAAATATCTGTCTTACCCAAGGCTTCCATTTGAGGAAGAAAAATTTTTTTATTAGGATTTAAAGCTATTTCATCTTTTAAGAGTATTGCTTGAACTTTAAATTCATCTTTTAAATATTCAATTTCGTCGGTTATTAACTTTGGACTTTTAGATTGTAATTTATTCGGAACATTATAAACACAATATGAACATTTATAAAAACAACCTCTTGAAAAATAAACCATAGTTGCATTGTAATCTCCGTATTGTTTAAACATTTCTTTACTGAACATGGAATTAAAGGGCAGAAGATCTCTTTTTGGATAGGGTGTTTCAGAAAAGGGGATATTTGTATAATCTTCTTTTAATATTTTTTTATTTGCTTCTAAAGAAATTTTAAAATTATTTTCAGCAGGACCAATTATAATTGTATCAAACTTCTCCGCACATTCATCAGGCAGCATATCGATATGTGTGCCTCCAGCGATATGTTTTGATTTGGGGAATTTTTTTTTCAAACTTTGAACTATAGAATATACCTCATTTGCATCTCCAGTTTTCATGATCCAGTAAAGATAAAAATCTCTTTCTTCAATTTCATCTACTATTTGGTTAAAACTATCATTCCCACTTCCTTTTGACCTTCCTCTTAAATCAATTAGATTAATTTCTGCTTTTTCACCTAGTTGCTTTTTAAGAATAGTCGTGTAATAAAGCTCCCAATAAGGTTGCAATTTAAAAGGATCACTAAAGTAATGCCAGCTGGGTATAATAAAACTAATTTTCATGTAAGTACTACATTATACTATTTTTTATTTACATCAAAGAACATATAAAATATCAAATTATAATAATTTAAATTAAAAAAATGAGTGAAATCAGTCAAATTGTAAAATTTTTAAAAAAAAATTTTTTAAATAACGTAAATTATAAAAAGAAAAGTAGTCGTCAAAGCATACATTTAAGTAAAAATTTAAACTTTTTACTTAAAAATGATTACTTAGTTGAAAGACAATTAATACCTGTAAAATTTTTAATAAATATTAGAAAAAAATTTTTAAATAATCTTACGCCTAGGAATATTTTTTTCCCAAAAGACACATCTAATCTTAATATTAAACAATTTAAAGATCTGTATAAAAAAAACAGAACACTTAAATTTTGGAAAAATTTTCCTAAGATTTCCAGCAGCGATCATAAACAAGGCATTAAATCATGGAAAAAGAAATGTAATTATGTTGTATTTAAGAATCCAGAAAAAATATGTCCTGAAATCAAAAAAATTAAAGATATTCCAAGAATTAAAAAAATAACAGATTTTTATTTTGATAAATTAAAATATAAACATGTTCACTCAAAAGTGATTTATACATTTAAAAAAAAAAAATTTCCAATAGATGTTCAGGTTTTTCATAATGATCTTGACGGGCAAAAAGTTTTAAAACTTTTTCTTTATTTAAATAACGTGAAAAATAAATCTGACGGACCTACTGAATTTATTAAAAGGAGTAATATTTTTTTTAATGAAAACAGCCCAAAATTAAAAAATTGGAAAACAAGGTTAATTCATAAAAAGCAAGATATGAAATTTAAATATAATAGTATTTTTTCCTTTATTGGCAATGTAGGTGATGGTTTTTTTTTAAATACTGGAGTTTATCACAAAGGCTCGATGCCAAAAAATAAAGATAGAACTTTACTTATTCTAACATTTAATTGTCATGATGAACTAATTACAGGTAAATTAAATTAGTAATGTGAAAAATCTAAAAAAAAAATTAATAAATTTTGAGCTAGTAGTAAAAAAAGTTTACGAAAAGGGGAAAATCAAAGCCCCCATACACCTTTCTGGGGGAAATGAAGAGCATTTAATCAAGATATTTAAAAAAATTAAAAAAAATGATTGGGTCATTTCAAATTGGAGAAGTCATTACCATGCACTTTTACATGGAATACCAGAAAAAAAAGTACTTAGAGAAATCCTAAAAGGTAAAAGTATGAGTTTAAATTTTAAAGAACATAAATTTATTGCTTCATCAATTGTTGGCGGAGGAATTCCTATTGGACTTGGTATAGGTTTAGCCATTAAAAGAAAAAAACAAAAAAATAAAGTATTTATTTTTGTAGGAGACATGACATTTGAAACAGGTATTTTTTATGAGTGTTACAAATATGCAAAAAACCATAACTTGCCTGTAAAATTTATTATTGAGGATAATGGATTAAGCACTAACACGCCTACAAAAAAAACCTGGAAAATTATTTCTAAAAAACCTAAAGATATTATTTATTATAAATATAAACGACAGTTCCCACACCATGGAACAGGTTCATGGGTATTATTTTAATGAAAAAATTAAAATATAAATTAGAATTAATTAGGAGCATGAGTTACCTTGCAAAAAATAAAAAAACTATTTTCATAGGACAATCAGTAAATTACAGTGGGAACGCCATTTTCAATACACTTTCACATATATCTGAAAAGAAAAAAATTGAATTGCCTGTATTCGAAGAAGTACAATTAGGTTTATCAACCGGCTTAGCACTAAATGGATTTGTTCCTGTATCATGTTTTCCAAGATTTGATTTTTTAATTCTTGCAATGAATCAATTAGTTAATCATCTTGATAAAATGAGGACTCTGTCTAATAATTCTTTTAAGCCTCGAGTAATTATTAGAACCTCAGTTGGCTCAAAAAAACCGTTAAACGGAGGAGTACAACACACTCAAGATTATACTAATATTTTCAAAAATATTTTAACAGAAATAAATGTCGTAAGTTTAAAAGATACTAAAGATATTTTTAAAGAATTTAAATTAGCACTGAATAGGGCAGACTCTAAATCAACATTATTGATAGAAAATGGCGATTACTACAACTCGAAATGATCAATAATATAATTAAAAGTAAATTCAAAAATAAAAAAGTAATTATTACTGGGGGCACAGGATTAATTGGGAGACAGCTCACAACAATTTTATTCAATTTGAAAGCAAAAATTACCGTAGTATCACTTGATAAATACTCTACTGAGCGGGGTGTAAAACATGTTATTGGCGATTTATCAGATTTTACTTTTTGTAAAACAGTTACAAAAAATCAAGATTATGCATTTCATTTGGCTGGAATAAAAGCTTCTGTAAAAACAACAATTGAAAAGCCTGCGAGTTTTTATGTTCCTTTAGTTATGATGAATACAAATTTTCTGGAGGCATGTAGAATTAATAAAATAAAAAGATTAGTTTACACCAGCTCAATAGGAGCTTATGCCAAAGCAAGTATATTCAGAGAAAAACAATCTAATTACGAAGCAGAACCTATGGATTTCTATCCAGGGTGGGCCAAAAGAATGGCAGAGTTACAAATCATTGCTTATAAAAAACAATTCAAACTAAAGAATTTTTTTATAGTGAGACCCGCTAATGTTTATGGTCCTGGAGATAATTTTGATAAAAAAAATGCGATGGTTATACCAGCTTTAATGTCAAAAATTTTATCAAAAAAAAGACCCGTAGAGGTTTGGGGAGATGGATCACCGATCAGAGACATCGCTTATTCTGGGGACATTGCAGAGGGCATTTTGAGAACTATGGTTTATGGCACTGGTAAATACGATTTTTTAAATCTTGGTAGCGGTAAAGGCATATCAATAAAAAAATTGATCGAAACGATGAATAAGATAACTCCATTTAGATATTTTTTTAAATCCAAATCCAACCAGGGATTTTCAAAAAGAGTAATGGATATTTCAGCAGCAAAAAAAATTATTAAATATAAACCAGATACATCTTTAGAGCATGGTTTAAAAATCACGTGGGATTGGTTTTTAAAAAATCAAAAACAATATAAATTAAGAAAAAACTATTTTAATTAAACTTTCTTATTTTTTTTATACCATTTTACTGTTTTAATAATACCCTCTTCTAAACTATTGTCTAATTTAAACTTAATTAAATTTTTAATTTTTTTATTACTAATTTTTCTGTATGGAATCATAGAGGGTTTAATTTTGTTAAATACAATTTTTTTTTGTTTTGGTTTGTGTATTTTTTTTAGGATATCTAAAATTTTGACTAAACTAATCGAGTTTGAGGAACAAATATTTAATATCGAAAATTTATTGACTTTTTCTACAACTGTTAATAAATTTTCTACAAAGTCTTCAATAAATAAAAAATCTTTTACGTCTTTACCTGATCCCCAAACTTCAATTATTTTTTGTCTTTCAAATTTTCTTATTAATGCTGGTATTACTTTAGACCTAGTTGGGTCAAATTTATCATAAGGACCATATAAGTTAGCTGGTCTTATTATATTTATTATCATCTTACTTTTATACATTTCACAAAGTTTCTCAGAAAAAATTTTCATCCATCCAACGTTAAAATATTTGTAAAAAAGATCATAGTTCATGTCTTTTTCCTTCATAGGTTTTTTGCCAACTGGATAGACAGTGTTACTACTTAGAAATACGAACTTTTTTACCCTGTTTTTTGCAGATGCTTTTAAAATATTTTGATTCATTATTATGTTGTCGTCAACATGAAACATTGGGTTATTTTGAATTATCATTGCACCACTCGATACAGCTGCACACATAATAACAATATCAATTGAATTAGTAATTTTTTCGCAAAATTTTAAATTTTTTAAATTACCTTTAAAATACTTTATTTTATTACTCTTAACATATTTTTTACTTTTATTTAATGTTGCGTAGACATTATACTTAGTGTGATTAATTTTCTTTAAAATATTTGTTCCTACAAAACCAGAGCCACCAACAATTAGTATGTTTGATCTCATTTTAAATTAATTGTTTATTATAGATTATAATACTTCCGGAGTTTTCGAATTGAAAATCTACATTTCCAAACTTTGATAATTTTTTTAGTAAAATTTTTTTCTTTTTGGGTGAGCAAAGTATATAGATAAATCCACCTCCACCAGCCCCGAGTAATTTTACTCCATACGCTCCGTTCGTATTTGCAATGCTGCATATTTTGTCAATCTTTTTATTTGTAACGCCGCTTGAAAGACGTTTTTTTTGATGCCAATACTCATTCATTAATTTCCCTATTTTTTTTAGATCCCATCTAGATTTAGAAAATTCTTCATAGGCTTTTTCAGAGACTGATTGAATAATTTCAAGATTTTGAGTAATCGATTTTTTCTTAATCTTGGAAATTTTTTCTTTTTCCAAAATTTGACCCTCTCTTTGAATTCCTGACCAAATTAAGATTGAACTATTGTTAAGGAGTGACAATTTTTTTTTATCATTAATTAAATTTTCTACAGAAAAATCAACATTTGACTTAAATCTTATACAATTGAAACCTCCAAAAGAAGAAAATATCTGATCTTGACAACCAACATTTTCACCTAAAACTTCTCTCTCGATTTTTATTGCTAAATTAGACAAGTTTTTTTTATTAATATAAGATCCCTTTAAAGCTGAAATCGCGTTTATTGCGGAGACTGTAGAGCTTGAACTTGAGCCTAAGCCTGAAAGAGCTGGAAGATCTGAAGTGTGTATTATTTCTATCTGACTTTTGTCTAAGTTATAAATCTTTAATATTTCTCTATATGGTCCATGTTCAATATATTTAACTTTTTTTACCAGCTCTGTTTTGAAATATCGTAATCTGTAATTGAATTTAAATATATTTGGCAAGTATCTAACATGAATATAATTGTACTTATTTATAGTCCCTCCAATTACTAGACCATTATTTCTTTTAAACCATTCAGGATAATCTGTTCCCCCGCCAAACAATGAGACCCTTAATGGTGACCTACTAATTATCATTTAAATTAACTATCTCTTTTCGACATTAATGGCTTAATTTTTTTGGGCCATTTAAAGTTATAATTCGGGTCTTTCCAATTAATAGTAAATTGGGATTTTCGACTATATAAAGTTGACTGCTTATAATGAAAAATAGCTTTTTTGGTTCTAACATAATGAGCGTTACCAAACCCAGGAGGAACAAGTATTTGTATATTATTTTTATCTGACAAGTTAAAGAATTGATATTTTTTAAAATCTTTATGGTTTTTTAAATTATTAACCACAAGTAGAGTAAACTCACCCTCAAGACAAGTAATAAGTTTCCATGTTCTAAAATCACCATGAATTCCTCTTAAAACATTTTTTTTTGATACTGAAATATCATCTTGAATAAATTTTACTTTTTTTCTTGTTTTTTTGAACAAGACACTATTGTAAATCTCAAGATATTTGCCTCTAAAATCTTTAAAAGGATCTAATCTAATTTTCAAAACACCATTTAATTTTGTTCTAGAAACAATCATCTATTTATAAAAGGTCTGTGTTTTAACTTATCTCGCCAGTAATCTAGCAAATCCTGCATTGTTTGCTCGAATTTAATCTGTGGCTTCCATCCAGTGCGTTTTTTAAATTTACGAGTATCAGGTAATTGAAGATCTGCATCGATTGGTCTTAATCTGTTTTTATCTATTTTAATTTTTGTGTTTTTTATTTTAGAAATCTTTAATAGATGTTTTAATATCTCCCCGACTGTACAACTATAATTTCCACCAATGTTATAAACTTCACCGAATTTAGGTTTTTTTGTTACAAGTAAATAATAAGCTCTAACTGCATCTCTTACATCGGCTATAGTTCTTAGTGATTTCAAGTTGCCAACACTTATTATATTTTTTTGATAACCAAGCTCAATGGATGCTATTTGTTTAGCAAAACTGGATTCAGCAAAATAATCTCCTCTTCTAGGTCCAGTGTGGGTAAACATTCTTGTGACTAAAATTTTTAATCCAAATGCTTCATTATAATATCTTGAGATATAATCTGTGCCAATTTTAGAAATTGCATAGGGTGATGCAGGGTGAAATGAATTTGTTTCACTTATAGGTAAATCTTTTTTATTTACCCTACCGAACACTTCTGAAGATGAACAGACATGAATTATTGGTTTTATCTTAAGTTGAGTTACAGCATATAACAATCTTTCAGTTCCAAGAATATTAGTATTGTATGTAGTTTCCCTCATATGAAAACTTGCTTTTGGAAAACTTTGAGCCGCTAAATGAAAGATATAATCTGGTTTTGTTCTTTTCAAAGACTCGTAGATAGATGTGTAGTCTGCAAGATCTAAATACTCTAACTCAACTCTGTCTTTAAGATTTATTCTATTACTTAAATGGTTAATATTTTCAACCGGACTTCTCCATCTGCATGCACCAAAAATTTTCCATGATGTTTTTGACAACAAGTAATCAGCTAGGTGCGATCCAACCATGCCAGTAATGCCTGTAATTAGTACTTTTTTCATAAGTTAAAGTCTTAATTCTTTTAATAACAAACTATATAAATTTGTTTCATTGTCTACATTAATATATTTAATTTTAAATTTTCTCGCTGCTAATCGATCACTTTCTTTATCTCCAACAAAATAAGATTTTTCTTTAATAATTTCAAAATCTTTAGTGGCAAGTTTAAATAATCCAACATTAGGTTTTCTTAAATTAGCACCTTTTCTGTATTGTCTATATTTTGAAAGTTTGTAAAATGGAGAATAATAAAATTTGTCAATATAAGCTCCTTTTTCATTCAACTGTTTATTTATCCAAGAATGAAGTCTATTAACATCTTTTTCTCCATACAAACCTCTTCCTATTCCTGATTGATTAGAAATAACTATTACATAATAATTATTATCATTTAAAAATTTTATTGCTTTAACGACATTTTTTTTCCATATAAAATCTTTCTTTTTAAAAAGATAACCAGTATCAAAATTTATTACTCCGTCCCTATCTAAAAAAATACATTTTTTTTTATAAGTTGTTTTTAAAAAATTTGATGCTTTCTTTAAGTCTTTTTTAATACCTATATCCAAAAAAACTTTTTCATAAGAAATTTTTTTAAATTTACTTTTTGGTAAATTTGACAATACATCATTTTCCAAAGATCCATTTTTAATTAAGTATTTCTTAATAAGTTTTTTGTTAAATAAATATATACCCGATGAAACTAAATTCTTATTTTTAGTCCTAAATTTTGTATATCTGTTTGAATTTTTTTGTAACGAAGAACATGCAAGGGTCCCAATTAAATTTTTTTTAAATCTTAAAAAGAAATCAAACAAATTAATATCGAATATTGTATCCCCATTACAAAGCAAGAATTTTTTTTTTATTAGCCTCATGGAATTAAATACTGCACCTGAAGTCCCTAACAAATCTTCTTCCTTAATACACTTAATCTTTAAATTATAAATTTTTTTTTTGTGGTATTTTTTAAAGAAAAAAATACTTTTATAATTTGTTAATAAAATTATCTCTTTGATTCCAAATTTTGATAGATAAAATAATAGATGTTCTATAAACGGCAAATTGTTGATTTTAATAAGAGGCTTTGGAATTCTTTTTGTAATTTTTCCTAATCTATTTCCTAAACCACCAACTAAAATTAATGCTTGATTAACCATCATAAAGAATATTCAACTTTACTTTACTTTTATTAAAAAACAAGTTACTTGTTATTACTTCCAAAATTTCATAATGAGTTTAATTTATAGATTAAAAATTTTTCTTTTAAGAGTAATTGGTTACGAAAAACCTCTTCGTGTTGCAATTTTAAAATATTTCACAATAAAATTTAGACAGTTTAGACCTCATTACGAAACTATAATGTTGGAAAGTGCGATTGAAGCAAAAAAATTGAATTACGATGAGATTACGTTTATTGAATTGGGTGTTGCAGGTGGAAATGGAATTGTAGCTCTCGAGAAATATAAAACTAAAATTCAGAAAATTTATAATATCAAAATCAAAATTTTTGGTTTTGATTATGGAGAGGGTTTACCTAATAGCGAAAATACATTTGATCTAAAGTATGCTATTAGTGAAGGAGATTACAAAATTGATAAAAATAAACTTAGTGAAAAGGTAGGAACAAAAATTTTTTTTGGAGATGCGAAAGATAGTTTAGATGAATTTGTAAGATGCAATCCAAAGAATATAATGGGCATATTTTTTGATATGGATTTTTACACTTCGACTAAAAATTTTTTAGATCAGCTTCCTAAATTTGAAAAATTCTTAACACCAAGAGTCTACTGTTATTTTGATGATGTCTTTCACGATAATTTGTGCGTAGATGAACATTCTGGTGAAAGATTAGCGATTAAAGAATTTAATAAAAAAAATACCAAAACCAAGATTGGTTATAGTCTAGATCATATCAATAATTTCAGATTTCCTCTTGGAAAGAATCTAATTTATATTATGCATAATTTTGAACACAAAGATTATAATAAATATATCGGAATAGATAACTCCGAGTCACTTGGACTTGATGATAATAAAACTCGTGCAAAAATATTTTGATAAAAACATTTCTTTTTTAAAAGACTTATCTGCAATTTCATTAATTCTTGTTTTGTATTTGATCCCATTAAATATTTACGGGTATTCGAGGCTTGAAGATTATTTCAGTACTTATTTAGGGTTGAATCTAGCTTTAGACTATAAAAATTTTTTAATTCCATTTTATGATTTGATTGGACCAGGCTCAAAAATGCCTATCGGATATGGATTAGATTTTTTGTTTCCTCATTCAATATTTATTAATAATATAAAATTATTTTATTTTGTTGTTTTAATAACATGTTTTTACATACAGTTAAACTATTGGAAAAAACTATTAAAAATTTTTAAATTAGACAATGTTATTTTAATTTTTTTTTTTTATGCTTTAGGAGTAACTCCAATTTTTTATATATTAAGCGGTGATGCATTAAAAATTATTTTAGGGTACTCATTAGTAATTCCAATTACTTATTATTTATTCAAGTTCATACTATTAAGAAATAAATTCGATTTATTTAAAATAATTATTTTTTCAACTTATTGCTTTAGCAATACTCATATAGTGTATACTTTGACAATTTTTATTTTGGTTTTTGCAATAATTGCATTTAATAGAAAATTTTTTTTTATTAAAAAAACTTACTTTTATTTTGCAGTTTTATTAGCTATAGCAATATCTGCTTATAAAATTTTAATTATCTTTTCTGATATAAATCTATACAGCATCCAAAGTGAAAGAGTAAAAATACTAGAATTTTCTTTAATTAATTATACTTCAGGAATTGTTTTTATTCTTAAATTTTTAGAACAAATATCTCAAATAGATTTTTCTTTTATTGGTCAATTTAAAGAATTTGATAATTTTTATTTACCTTTTAATGGTTTAATTTTCTATTTTGCTTTATTTGAGTCTTTCAAACTTCTTTATAAAAGAAAATCAGACGAAATATATTTCCTAAATCTTGTATTAATATTCTTGGTATTAATTTCAATTTCAAAATTAAATAAGTATCTATTCATTTTTGGATCTGGATATGTTTTTAAAGATGTAATTTACTTTGTTTCGTTAATAATCTTCGCCAGTTTTCTTAAAAAAATAATTAATATAAAATTGAAATTTTTTATAATATCATTTTGTATTATTACGGTCTTACCTCATTATTTTTTAAGCGTACAAAATATGAAAGTTAAAACAAAAGAATATAATATTTTTAACCATAACAAAACCTTATTAAACAATAAAAACTCAAAAATTTTCTCTGAGGTAGGCGAAGATAATTTAAGCAAAAAAAAAATTTATTTAAGTGAAAAAATTTGGAAAGATATAGAAAAACAATCCCAAACTTTATTTCTAGAATTAAATATTTTTCATCATAACGATTTATTGAAATACAAATTGTACCCTTTTAACTATTATTTTAAAAATTCTGCGAAACCAGATCTGAGAAATTCAAAAAATTTATTTTATACTGAAATTGAACCACGTGCATCAGAAATTGAAAATAAATATTTTTTTGAATTTTTTAATATTGAATATTTAATGATCTACAATACAGAGTTAGAAAATATCGACTTGAAAAATTTTTATAAATTTAAAGAGTTAAAACTAGATGAAGACAATATATTAATTTTGAAAAGAAAAAATAATTACTCTTTAACTTTTAAAAATAAGGATTCATTAAAAAAAGAAGTGGCGAAATGTTCATTGCAGAATACCTTTTTCAGTTGTTTGCCATTTAAGGAAAACTTGTTTGACTTGAACGAAAATATTTCATTTAAAAGAGAGTCACTTAATAAATACTCAATTATTAATAACTCATCCTTAAATACAAATGTAGTTGTGCCTTTTTTGTTTGATAAAAACTGGAAATCGAAAAATGAGATTAAAAACCTTAATGAAAAAATTATGTACATAGAAATTTTGCCAAATGAAAAAGTATCTATTTATTATTCGGACAATCTCAGAATATTTATAGAATTATTATCAAAGATCATTTTTGTTATATCTATATTTTATATTTTTAGGAAAAAATTTATTTTAAAGTACTAAATTTTTATTTTCTATTTTTAGAATTTTGTTCTTTTTTATAATTCAAAAACTTTCATCAAGATACTCAGACAATAAATGTATAATCGCAATATGAAGTTCTTGAATTCTATCTACTCGTTTTGCGGGAACTTTAATGCAGATATTCACAAGACCTGTATTAAAATTATTATCACCGGTAAGCATAATTGTTTTAATATTTAACCTTTTAGCAACTTTAATTACCTCCAAAATATTTTTACTTTTACCTGATGTTGAAATCGCAAATAGTAAATCATTTTTTCTACCTAAACTTTCAAGTTGACGAGAAAACACAAACTTATAACCAAAATCGTTTGATAATGCAGTGAGTGTTGCTGAATTTTCATTAAGAGATATAGCTCTTAGTGGCCTCCTTTTTTTTTTTAAATATCTGCCTACTAACTCTGCTACCGCATGAGACGAGTCCGCAGCAGATCCACCATTGCCACAAAAAATAATTTTATTTTTTTGTCTTAATATTTTTAGCATTAAATTAGCCGTCTTACTAAAATCAGCTTTAATTTTTTTCATTGATTTAAAAGATGATATAATTTGCTCTATTCTTAAATTATAATTATTTTTTTTCATAAATTTAAAAATTGATAATTATTTACTTTATTTGTAATATTTTTAACGTCAATGTTATTTTCATGAAATTGTTTTATTTTATTAAATATTTCATTTTTCACATAAATTAAATTTGTTTGATAATTAGAAAAACTAATCACATTATCTGCGTGCTCTATTGCTATTAGTTTATAATCATTTTTATGTAATAAATTTTCAATTTCAAACAAACTACTCTCAACTTCATGAGCTATCCCAAGTATATATTCGAGTTCAATAACATTTATTTTTTTTGAATTTAGGGTCTTCTCTGCACCTTTAAGTATTTCAATCTCTGCACCTTGAGTATCTATTTTTAATAAGTCTATATTAGAAATTTCATTTTCTTCCAAGAAAGTATCTAATTTTTTAACTTTGACACATTTAATCGTTTCAGTTTCATTATTACTTACTGTTCTTTGAAGTCTATATTTTGAATTTTTTACCATTGGATAAAAAGAATTAGTTTTCCCTGATAGATATTCATATTGACAAAATTCCTTTTCACCATCAATATTACTTAACGCATAATTAAAAATTCTAATTTTTTCAGAGCTTAATTTACTAATTTTACCATACGCACTTTTAGTAGGTTCAAAAGAATATATTTCTGCATCTGGAAATCTACTTTCAAATCTAATTATAGACCTTCCATCGTTTGCTCCGACATCAAAGATAATTAACTTACTCTTATTCACCATCTTTTCAAAAATGAACTTATGTATAGCGTTGAAGGAATTGTGTTTAACTATATCTTTTCTTCCAATTAATTTGTAACCAGATAGCGATAAAATTTTGTCAAAAAATTTTTTTAGACTACTTATCATTAAATTTCCAAACTACTTTTCTATCAAGCGAGTAACTACCGTATATAAAAACTCTATCAGTATCTTCTGATAAAAATTTAGATACTCCATGATATGAATCAGGTGTAGAAAGAAAAAAAAATAGCTGACCGCTCTTGGGTGAAAATTTATCTATTAAATTAACCTCATTTTCTTCAGGAAATCTTTTTAAATCATTTAGTTTCTTATTATTATTTTTAAATTTATAAATCTCAAATTCACCACCCAGTTCTTTATCTATTGTATTTAAATATAACAAAAACGAGATTATTCTTGTATCTCTATCTCTATGAGCTTTTCTATAATAACCTTTTTTAGATTTTGAAAAATCTATATCTAAATTTATTGTTTGTTTAAAAAACTTTGTTATTGGCCAACTTTTTCTTAAATATTTTATCAAGTTGAAATCTTGTTCACCAAAATTATCATTTGAATATTGTAATTCATTTAATTCTGGCTGCCAGCTGTTCGCTTTCTTTACTTCATCAAGTTTTTCTTTCATTAATTTGAAAATTTCCGGGGTATTAAATTCTTTATAAAATGAGTCTAAATGCTCAAATTTATTAAGATATTCTTTAAATTTTTTAGAACCTTTATTAACCCTATGTCTACCATTCATTACCACATCATCGTAGCCTTTAAAGGCTGAAATTTCTTTAAATAATTCATTACATTTATCACTTGTTAAAAAATTATTTATAAATGCTATAGGATAGGGAGCATTGACTTTTTCGATATTTAAATTGTTTAAGTTTGATTTCATATTCAATATTTACTATCATACCAAAAGTAAATAATATACTCTACAAATATCATACAAATTTAATTAAAATAAATAATTTTTAACATAAGTGATCAGTTTTTTTATACCCATCAGAAAAGGCAGCAAAAGAGTCAAAGATAAGAATATCAAACCTCTACCAGGTTATAGATATGGTGTTACAGAATTAAAAATCAAACAACTACTTAGATTAAAAAAATTATTAAAAAAACAAAAAAAAAATGATCTAAGCAAATTTGAATTTATTGTTTCAACCGATTGCGCAAAAACTAAAAAATATTTGCAAAAATTTAAATGGTTAAAAATTCATAATAGGCCAAAAGAATTAGCAACAGATGATAGTTTAGATTTATTAATAAAAGAGGTTTCTAATATTTGCTCTGGAAAATATATTTTATGGACGCATGTTACTAGTCCTTTTTTTAATGAACGTGATTATTTGGATTTTTTAGTTCAGTTTTTTAAAAACAAAAATAAAAAAAGTAAAAGTGCTTTTAGCGCAGATATAATTAACAAATTTATTTTTAGTAAAAAAAAGGGTGGATGGGTATCTCATGACGCAAATAAGAAAAAATGGCCTAGAACGCAAGATCTAAATAATCTTTTTGTAGCAAATAGCGCAGCGTTTATTGCTGAAAGAGAGGTCTATAAAAAAAATAAAGACAGGTTATGTAAATATACTTTTCCAATTTTAACTAGAGATCTTTCTGGTTTTGACCTAGATAATAAAAAAGATTTTCAACATTTAAAAAAATTAATTAATCCTAGAAGCAAAGTTTAAAATCTCATTGTTTAAATTATTATTATGAAAACCAAAATTTTCCAAAAATTTTTCACGGGTGCTTTTAACTGGTTTGCTATTCCACCATTCATTCATTTGTCTCCAATTTTTATTGATAAAAAATGATGCTTTTTTTGAGGAAGTAAAAACGATTTGATATTTTTTTAAGACTTTCAATTGGTTAACTGTAAATTTGTCGTTAGCGTCAAAATTTTGAATAATTAAAATCGACGGTATATCATTTATCATGCTTTCTAAAAAAGAACTTCCAAAATAAGTATGAATTGAAACTTTATAATTTTTAGAAAAGAAATTCTCTCCTGGAACAAATTTAATTAATTTATTGCTAAATTTTTGATAGAGTAAATTTTGGTATTTTTTTTGAGTAATATGCATTTTAAAAAATGAATTTTTTTTAATTTCATTATTTAGATTTTTATAAAATAAAAAAATATTTTCTTCTAATAATTTTTTTGGTTTAAATATAGTATTTGAGTCAAGAGATCTATGAAAATCAGATAATTTTGGTAAAGAAATAATACACCTATGATCTACGTTTTTTTTTAAATTACATTTTTTTTTTGAGTAACCAAATATATTAGTTCTTTTTGAACTTCTTTTTCCCCATGGGAAATAATAATCTGCAATCTTAATTTCAAATTCTCTTGAAAAATGTTCTTTGAAAGTCCAATAGTTTCCACCGTGCTGAGCTATTAACAATTTACCATTACTTTCTTTAATTTGGGCCGCCAGAAATCTTAATGGGTCATCAAAATACTCTGCATAAAGTAGTTTAGTAATTGAATAATTTTTTTTTATCGAATCAGATAAAACTTTAAAATTTTCTAAATAGTTCATAGGCAATAAATTAATCATTAACGAAAATATAAGTTTTTGTTCGGCTTTTAAATTTGAATAATTCAATAATTTTTTTCTTATATCGGAGTTTAGTTTATAATTCATTTCTAGACTCATATTAAATTTTTTAAATAAGGAATGTAATTTTATTTTTGAGATAAAACCTTTACTACCGACATTGCAAACTTTTGTATTTCGTTTGAAAGAGAATATAATATTAAAGATTTTTTCAAAAAAATAATTCAATATATAATTTATAGATTTATTTTTTTTAAATGCCTCATTTAATTTAAAGAACTTTTCAAAATATATTTTTTTTTTGCGAGGAAAATAATGTTCTACAATCTTAGTGTGAATATATTCATGCAAAAATTCAAAGTTCGTTCTTAAATCCTCATATGACCTTATTTTTGGATTGTTATTAATCAATTTAAAAGTTTTTATTCTTTTAAAACTTTTAACACATTCTTTTCTTTCGTAGTAAATGTACAAAATTTGAAATATGTAATTACTTAATATAATTTCCCAGTATTTTTCTGAAAATCTCACATTGTGATTTTTGTTTAAGATAGAGTGAAAAATTTTTAAGAATTTTTTGTGTTTTTTTTTTAAAAATTTAAATTTTAAGTGGTAATAATTGGAATTTTCCCAAGGATGAGCTTTATTCATTAAATCGCTTAATGATATTGATTTCATTTGATAATAAAAATATTATTTAAGAACATTGTATTTACTTTACTAATTATAGCACAAATGATAGATTGTTCAAATATTGAACAATATGTGTATAAAACATATCATAATTATAAATATAAAAAATGATTAAATTTGCAATAAATTGCGTAAATTTTTTTAGAACAAAAAGTAAATTACAAAAACTTCAATTAAAATTTTATAGTGATGGCCCAATTAAACTCGAAAAGGTAAAAAATCTCGATTTGAAAAAAAAAATTGTAAAAAAAATATTAGAATTTTATAAAAAGTGTGATTTTCTTTACAACAATTTTGAAATTAATGAAAATTTGAAAATTAGTGGATTATGGAAAAATTATTTATTAATAAATAAAAAAGATCAATTTGAAACCTACGGAAGCGGTGATTTAGAGAAGATTATCCTGTTACATGAAAATATGTTCTACAATTCTTTAATTAAGGGTCTTTGGAGTTATTCCCATTATAACGAAATAAAGAAAGACTATACTGCTTTAATTCTTTTTTTGAGGGATGTTGAATTATATAAAATTATCTTTAGAAATTTTTCTGGACTACCAACTTCAGATAGAATTAATAAATGGGGGTATCGCGAAGATAAAAATAAGTTTCATTTTTTAGACATTTCATCAAATAGTCAAAAAAATTTGATAATTAACTCTCTTAATCTTATCAAAAATAAAAAAAAATTTAATATTTTAGAAATAGGAGGAGGTTTTGGATCTCTCGCAGAAAGATTGCATGATGATGAAAAAATACAATCTGTAACTATATTTGATGTACCTTCATCACTCACTATTGCATATTATTACTTATGTTCAAAATTTGGCGAGGATAAAGTTGATTTAATTAATTCTAAAAATGAAATTCACTCTAAGCTTAATTTAAATTTAAAAAAAATTTATTTAATTCCGTCTGCATTTTTTGATGAGATAAAAAAATATAATGATTTTGATTTAATGTGTAATTTTGCTTCATTTAGTGAAATGGGTTTTAAGACAGTTAAATATTATTTAGAGAATTTACCTGAGTCAGTAAAATTAATTGTTTCTAGCAACTCAAATAAACCTACTGCCCGTAAAGACACTAGTCATATAGAAGTAATAATTGATAATTTTCCAATACCAAAGAATTTTGATTTACTTTTTTCAACTATTCAAACTCCTTTTTTTTCTAATTGGAGATATAAAACAAAAGTGTGGTTTAAAAATTTAGCTACTAATGATTAATAATAAAATTTTAATTACTGGATGCGCTGGATTTATAGGTTTTCATTTAGCAAAATTACTTATAAATAAAAAAATCCAAGTGATTGGTATTGATACTCTTAATAATTATTATGATAAAAAGCTTAAGGTTAAAAGACTTAGTATATTAAAAAAAAATAATTATTTTAAATTTTTAAAAACAGATATTTCAAATTTTAAAAAGCTAAATTTAATTTTTAAAAAAAATAAATTTGATCAAATTATAAATTTAGCTGCTTATGCAGGGGTTCAATATTCTTTAAAATTTCCCGAAAAATATATCTATACGAATGAATTAGGATTTTTTAATTTACTTGAGCTTTCAAAAAAATACAAAGTTAAAAGATTAATTTTTGCCTCATCTTCGTCTATTTATGGTTTAAATAGACTACCTTTTGATGAGAAGCAAAAAACAGATAATCCCATCTCCCTCTACGGCGCAACTAAAAAAAATAATGAAATTTTAGCATATTATTATAATAGACAATTTAATATAAGTATGTTTGGCATAAGGTTTTTTACTGTCTACGGCTCATACGGCAGGCCAGATTTAAGTATTTTTAAATTTTGTAATCAAATTATTAGTGGTAAAAAATTGGTACTGTACAATCGGGGTAACAATTACAGAGATTTCACGTATATAGAGGATCTAATTGAAAATATTTATAAATTAATGAAAGTTAAGAAGAAAAAAAATTTCTTTAAAATATTAAATATCTCTTCAGGGAAAAAAATTAAAATTATTTCCTTAGTTAAAATTTTAGAAAAGCAATTAAATAAAAAAGCCAAAATAATTTTAGAAAAAAAAATATCGACGGATATACCTGCGTCTTTATCTTATTCGAAAGAAATAAAAAAAATTATAAAATTTAAAAAACCTACTAATTTTTTGATGGGTATTAAAAATTTTGTAAATTGGTACAAGGATTATTATAATGTCAAATAAATATAAAATAAGCTTAATAGGATTAGGTTATGTAGGCTTACCTTTGGCTCTATCTTTATCAAAATATTTTAAAGTTGTAGGTTTTGATATTGATTCTGAAAGAGTTAGAAAGTTAAAAAAAGGAATTGATATTACAGGTGAAAGCTCTAAAAAATTAATAAAGAATTCTAAAATATTTATTTCAAATGAAAAAAAACACATTAAAGAAAGTAATATTTTTATTATTACTGTTCCCACACCTGTAGATAAAAATAAAAAACCAGATCTTAGGAGTATTATAAGAGCAACTAAAATTGTTGCATCTCATCTTAAAAAAGATAGCACTATAGTTTTTGAGTCAACCGTTTACCCTGGCTGTACTGACGATATTTTAATTCCAATAATTGAAAAAAAAACAAAATTTACACTTAATAAAGATTTTTTTGTTGGTTATTCTCCAGAAAGGATTGATCCAGGAAAGTCAAAATATAAATTAAGCAATCAAATAAAAATCATAAGTGGATCAAATTTAAAGGCAACAAAATTAATGAAAGAAATCTATAGTAAAGTTGTTAAAAGAAAATTATTTGTAGCCGCTAATATAAAAACTGCAGAGGCTGCAAAAGTTATTGAAAATAGCCAAAGAGATATTAATATTGCGTTTGTAAATGAGCTTTCGATGCTTTTTCACAAGTTAGACATTAATACAAAAGATGTATTAGCAGCCGCTAATACTAAATGGAATTTTATAAATTTTATACCAGGCTTAGTCGGGGGTCATTGTATTGGTGTTGACCCATATTATCTGAAATATAAAGCTCTGAAAACTGGCTTTAGACCTTTTATGATTTCATCAGGTAGAAAAGTTAACGATGCCATACCTAAATTTATTCATGACGAAACATTAAAAATTCTCGTCAAAAAAAAAAGAAATAAAATACTTTTTCTTGGAATTACTTTTAAAGAAAATTGCAATGATATTAGAAATTCGAAGGCATTTGAACTTTATAATTTTTTTAAAAAAAAAAATAAGATTTACGTTTATGACCCAATTGTTGATAAACAACAAATAGATAAACTTTACAATATTAAAATTGAAAAAAATTTTAAAAAAAAATATTATGATATTATAATAATAGCCGTACCTCACAATAAGATAAAAAAATTTACAATTAATTACTTAAGATCTTTGGGTAATAAAAATTTAAAAATTATAGATATAAAGTCTATATTTCCTAAAAATAAGGTAGATTGGCAACTCTAAGATGAATAAAAAAAATTCTTTTTGGTCAGGCAAATATGGACCAATGATGATTGCAGAAATTGGTGCTAATCATGAGGGAAATTTTGAACAAGCAAAAAAACTTGTCAGATTAGCTATCAAAGCCAATGTAGACGTTATAAAATTTCAGCTATATTCCGGTGAGGGTTTGATTAATAAAAAGAACTCTATTAAAAGATTTAAACAAATTAACAAATTTCAATTGAAAAAATCTCAATATTTGTATCTTGCCAAAATGGTTAAAGATAAAGGCATTAAGTATTCAGCCTCTGTTTGGGACGTAAAGATGATTAATTGGATAGATAAATATATGGACTTTTATAAAATTGGATCAGGTGATTTAACTGCTTACCCAGTTCTAAGTGAAATAGCAAAAAAAAATAAACCAATTCTATTTTCAACTGGACTATCAAACTTGAAAGAAATAACTCAAACCATCAATTTCCTCAGAAAATCTAATCGAATTTATAAAGAAAAAAATAATCTTGCATTACTACAATGCACTGCATCTTATCCATGCAAACTCGAGGATTTGAATTTAAATGCGATTAAATATTTAAGAAAAAAAACAGGTTTGACAGTAGGATTTTCTGATCACTCAGAAGGAAATCAGGCTATATTAGTAGCTTATCTTTTAGGATCGGAAATTATGGAGTTTCACTTTACAGATACAAGAAAACGAAAAAAATTTAGAGATCATAAAGTTTCTCTAACTTACAAAGAAGTTATAACATTGAATAACAAAATATCTGAAATAAACTTGATGAGAGGTAGTAAGTTTAAAAAGATAACCTTTTCTGAAAAATCAGCAAATCATAGCGAAATTTTTAGAAGAGCTATTTATCCCGCAAGAGACATAATGGCCGGTGAAAAGATTATAAAAAAAGATTTGCTATGTTTAAGACCAAATATTGGTTTGGATGCAAGAGAAATAAATAAAATATTAAATAAAAAATTTAAAAAAAATTTTTATAAATATGAAAAAATTAAATTAAAATAAATATTATTTTTTTTTTAGATAATTCAATATTTTATTACTCACATTTTTACTCTTAAGGCAAATTAAATTTTTATCTTTAATTTTGTAATTATAATTTTTTTTTAAAACAAATTTTTTCACATTTTGTTCTAGCATTTTAAACTTATTAATACGTAACTCTTTTAACGAGGGTAAATAAGAAAAAAAGGTAGTACTAGAGTTGTTTGGATCAATAAAAAAAGCAGGTTTATTTATTGCTTGAGCCTCTAAAATCATTGTTGAACAAAATGATAGGACCAAATTACCTTCATTCAAGTAATCATAACTACTAAGATTATTTTTATCTTTTATAATTCTTTTTATATTAGAATTAAGCAATATTTTATCCTCAATAGAGTCACCTTGAAAACTCCAGTGATGTTTGTATGTAATTGACAATTGTGGATATAATTTTGCAATTTTAACAATCCAATCTAAAAAAACATAGTAATTTTTTTTTATGTCATTAGAGGTATCCATCCACTTAGTAGGATTGACACCCAATATTAATATATCAATTTTCTTCTTAGTTAATGTTCTCTTAAAATCTAACTCATATTCCATCCTTAAAGAACCAACAGGCTGAATTTTATCGATCCTTCCACCTAACTTAATTAACTTTTTTTTGGTTTCA
This sequence comes from Pelagibacterales bacterium SAG-MED28, assembly GCA_014653835.1. GTDB lineage: Bacteria > Pseudomonadota > Alphaproteobacteria > Pelagibacterales > Pelagibacteraceae > Pelagilacustribacter. The sequence continues at coordinate 58,189 of JACWDY010000002.1, read as the reverse complement.
CCACTTTTTCCAAATGTAAGTAGATGATCCATATCACTATATAAGCTTATTGTGTTTTCAATAATGTGTGATTGAATTGTTATAATTTTTTTGCCTCCTAATTTTTTGTATAAGTAATTTCTAATCGGGCAAGATAAATAAATTCTACTATGTAATAAATAATTTGAATTAATATAAGAATATTTGCTGAAATTTTTTGCATACGAGTAAATAATAGGAAATAATATTTTTAAAAAATTTTGTTTATATTTTAAACTTATAAAAAAATATTTAAATATTAAACTAACGATTTTTTTATTTTTAAAAATATCTTTTTTATATGGAATTAATTTAACATACTTATACGGACAAAGTTTATATTTTGAAACAAAAAAATTTGGCAGCAACAAAAAGGTTTTTTTATTTTTTTTAATTATTTTATTATAAATATTTAAAGCTCTTTCACCATGAAGATCTTCAATCAAAATAGAAGTATATATTTTTTTTTTTTTAAAATTAAAGAAATGTATGCATAGTAAAAGTGAAAAAAAATAAAATAAAATTTTTAAATTGGAAAAAAAATTAATTAAAATATTATTAGTATTTTGAAATTTGAACTTATTATAATTAAATTCTTTCAAAATTATTTGTTTAGATTTTTTTTCAACTACTTTACGAGGAAGATCGATAGTGGAGGAAATATCATTTAAAAAAATTTTATTTAATCTATCTTTTTTAATCGACGAGTCGATAATTTTTTTTAAATTTTCTACATTTTTGCCAGAGTCTTTACTTTTTTTAAGTGTTTTAGTTATCAAAAACATTTTTTAAATTACAATAAAATTACTTTAAGTTCAATACTTGAACAGATAATCCTTTACTGTACAATAAATGAACTGTATTATAAAATTATAATGAATAATGAAGATCATTTAAAAGTTCTTAACAAAATAAATAAAGAAAAAAAAATTTCTCAACGTTTACTGTCAAAAAAGCTAGGTATTAGTCTGGGAAAAATTAATTATTGTCTTAAAGAGTTAAAAAAAAAGGGGTTTGTTAAAATTAGAAACTTCAATCAAAGCAAAAAAAAAATTAAATATTTATATGTGTTAACTCCAAAGGGTCTACAACAAAAAACAAAAATTACAATTAAGTTTATGAAACAAAAAATGCAAGAATATGAAAGTTTAAAGAAAGATTTAGAAAATTAATCTAAAATGAATACTTTTTTAAACTTTTTTCAATTGCTGAGTAGTTCACAAAAAAAAGGCTTTTTTATTTTGTTTTTTTTATCCTTTTTTACGATAGGTCTCGAAGTCCTGAGTATAGGTTCTATTGTGCCTTTAGTATTATTCTTTTTAGGAGAACAATTGTCCAATGTTAAATTTTTTATTCCTTTCGATAGTAATATTTTTGCTACCTTTTCTGAGGATGAGATAATTAAGTATATTTTTATTTTTATTTTTGCATCATTTATAATAAAAAATTTGATTTTAGTTTATGTGGTTTTCTTAGAAAGTAGAATATCATGGAACATTGAATATTTTTTTAGAAAAGAACTTTTTAAAAAATTTTTAAACGAAAGTTTAGATTATCATTCACTAACAGCATCAAGTTATAAAATAAATCTCGTTTATAAGGAATGCTCTTATATATTTCATGGAGTTTTAAACTTTATATCTCTTGTTACTGAAGCGATATTTACATCAGCAATTTGTTTTTTAATAATTTTTTATTACCCTAAAATTTTTGCAATATTGTCCTTGTCAATATTCGGCACTATGATTCTTTATCATTTATTTACAAAAAAAATATTAACTAGACTTTCAAAAGAAAGACAAGAAGGAGATCAACATTTAATTAATAGAATTCAAAATGGTATAAATGGTATCCGTGAAATGAAAATATATAATACTGAAAAAAAATATTTAGAAGATTTTACAAAAAATACTTTTAAATTATTTAACATTTCTAGACTTTTGCAGGCACTTGTAAGGATCCCCAAAATTATTTTAGAAGTAGCAATTATATTGGCTCTTTTCTTGGCTATTGTAATTTTTCTTTATAGTGGAAATGAAACTCAAAATACTCTAGCCTTATTAAGTTTGCTCGTAATATCTGCTGTTCGAGTTATGCCTTCATTTTTAAAACTTTATAATAGCTATCAATCATTAAAAATTTCAAAACCATCTATTGAATTAATTACTAAAGAATTGATAACAATAAAAGATTTTAAAAATAATAAAAATAATGACAAGGATGATCTATCAATAAAATTTGAAACGATAGAATTAAAAGATGTTTCATACTCTATAAAAGAGACTGATAGGACTTTATTTAAAAATGTAAATCTTAAAATAAATAAAAATGAAATCATTGGAATTAAAGGTGAAAGTGGAATCGGTAAAAGCACTTTGATAGATGTTATCTCAGGATTTAAAAAACCAAGCAAAGGTAATATTTTTGTAGAAAAAATTAATATTCATAATTTTCCAAAATCTTGGCAAAAAAATATTAGCTATGTCCCACAAGAAATTTTTTTATTAGATGATACAATTTATATGAATATTTGTTTTGAGGAAAAATCTAAAATTGATTTAAAGAAATTAGAGGATTGTTGTAATAAGGCAGAAATCATTAAGTTAATTAATGAATTACCCGATGGATTTGATACAAAAATTGGAGAGGGTGGGTCTAGATTATCCCAAGGTCAGCGACAAAGACTTGGTTTAGCTCGCGCACTTTATCACACACCCGAAGTTTTAATAATGGATGAATCTACTAATGCTTTGGACTTGAAAACAGAAGAAAAGGTTTTAAAAATATTAAAAAAATTGAGTGATAGTATAACTATAATTATTATTTCACACAGCAACAAACCTTTAAGTTATTGCGACAGAGTTTTTGAAATTAAAAATCAAGAAATTAGAATTACAGAAAATTTAAAATGAAAACAAAAGTAACTATATATATAACTAACCACAACTATGGTAAATATTTACATAAATCAGTAAATAGTTGTCTCAACCAAAGTTTTCGAGATTTTGAGATTTTAATTATTGATGATGGTTCAAAAGATAACTCTAAATCGATAATCAATAATTTTGCCAAAAAATCACCTCTAGTTACAGCTATATTTCAAAAAAATCTTGGATTAATAAAATCTTGTAATAGAGCTTTGTACGCTGCAAAAGGAAAATATATACTTAGATTAGATGCTGACGACTGGCTTCATCCCAATGCAATAGAAATTATGTATAACTATTTAGAAAAAAATAAAAAAGCAGAATTTGTATTTCCTGATTTTTATGAAGTTGATCATAGTGGAAAAATTTTATCTCATATAAAAAGACATGATTTTAAGTCTGTAAAATTATTTGATCAACCTGCACATGGTGCATGTACGATGTTTAAAGTATCTACTTTAAAATTAAATGGAGGTTATGATGAAAAATTTAATTGCCAAGATGGTGTTGACATATGGTTGAGGTTTCAAAAAAAGTATAAAATTCATAATATTAATTTACCACTATTTTATTATAGAAAACATTCTGTTAGTTTAACTAAAAATCAAGAAAAAATTTTAAAAAATCGTTCAAAAATATTTTTTAAAAATAATACTAAAAAAAAAAAACCAATTGTAATTGGGTTCATTCCAATTAGAGGAAGCCAATATGACTCAAATTCCCCTGAGTTTATTACTCTTGGTAAAAAAAAATTAATTGATTGGACCATTGATAATTTATTAAAATCAAAAATAATAAGTCACATCATTATTTCTAGCCCAGATAACAAAGTACTTAATTATGTTAAAAAAATAAAAAATAATAGATTGATACCGCTTAAAAGATCAAGTGCTTTAGCAACATCAAATATAATGATTGATCAGTCAATCAATCAAGCTATAAGTTTTTATAAAAAAAAGAAAAAAATTAACCCATCTTTTATTCTTGTGTCTAAAATTAATTGTCCATTTATGGATCCAAGACATTTTGATAATTCTATTAACTCTATGCAAATACATAATCTTGAAATAATTTTTGGAGTAAACAAAATTAATAAGTATCTTTTTAAACACAATGGAAAATCGTTAAAAGCATTAAGAAATATAGATAGTAGTTTTTATAATTTAGACAGAAAATCAAAATTTTTGCTTAGGCTAGAACAAGATGAAGTATATTCAGAAGCTGGAAATTTTGTTATTTATAAAAACCTAGGAAATAAAATAAGTAGTAGTAAATCAGCAAAAATAGGACATGAAATCTTAGATAATTTATCAGCTTTTGAATTGAATTCATCTTTACACTGGGATCTAGCGCAAAATATTTCTAAAAATATAAATTATTATAAAACAAAAATTTAATAATGGTGAAAATAAAACATAATAAAAAAAAGGTTTTAGGTGTAATCCTAGCAAGATCTGGATCTAAAGGAATTAAAGAAAAAAATATAAAAAAACTTGGCGGACATCCTTTAATTAGCTATTCTATTTATGCTGGTCTAAATTCAAAAAATATCTCTAAACTAATTGTCTCTACTGATAGTAAAAAAATAGCCAAAATTGCAAAAAATTATGGAGCCGAAACACCTTTTTTAAGAAGCAAAGTTTTAGCCAAAGATAAGGTCCCATCTAAAGACGCATTAAGAGATGCTGTTTTAAAAGCTGAACAAATTTACAACACCAAATTCGAGTATGTTATAGAAATTCCTGCTGTTGCTCCACTAAGAACAGGAAAAGATATAGATAAAGCTCTAAATTTATTATTTACAAATAAATATGACTCCGTGATTAGTTTTGCAAGAGTATTTGATAAGCATCCATTAAGAATGAAAAGAATAAACAAAAAAGGTCTAGTAGAACATTATGATTTAAAAAATCCAGAAAATGAAATTTCTAGAAGACAAGATTTTCCAAAATGTTTTATAAGAAATGGTGCAATTTATTCTATGAAAAGAGATTCTATCGTAAACAAAGTTACTAGATGGGGCAAAAAAATTAAACCCTATATAATGAACGAACTCCAATCTATAAACATAGATGAAGTGACTGATTTTTATACTTGTGAAAAATTAATTGAGAAAGGATTGTGTAATAATTTTCCAGCTACAATTTTAGATGAAGAATTTGACACTAAACCAAAAATAATTGTTAAAAAAAATAGATTTAAATATTTTCTCAATAGTTATCCTTATTACATGTTTGATTTAAGTAAAAAAGAATTATATCTAAAAAATATTAACGAGATACATTGTGAAATTGATAATTATAAATTTATAAACTCAAATATTAAAAGTAAAGTATCGGCAATTCTAACGCCTACAGCTGGATTAAAAAAACTGAACAGTAAAGTTTTAAATCAATTTCAAAATTTAAAATACTTAATTTCCTCATCTACTGGATTGACCCACTTAGATTTAAAATATTTAGCAGATAAAAAAATTAAAGTGATAAGTCTGAACAGCATTAAAGACACTAAAACCATTAAAGCCTCATCTGAATTTTGTTTATTGCTAGTTTTAGCTTCTTTGAGAAACTATAAGGCTTCACTAGAAGTAGTTAAATCAGGCAATTGGCGAAATTTTGAAAAAGAGTTAAGAAGCAGAGAAATAAATAATCTAAAATTTGGTTTTTTAGGATTCGGTCGAATAGGAAAAAATGTTTCAAAAGTTTTACATAATCTAGGAGGAAAGATACATTACTATGATCCGTTCGTAAGTTGCATAAATAAAAATTTTAAAAAAATAAATAATTTACAATCATTTTTAAAAAACTTAGACTTTTTAATTATTTCTGCAAAACTAAATGAAAAAACACGATCAATATTAAACACTAAAACTATTCATTATTTAAAAAAAGGTATTAAAATTGTTAATATTTCAAGAGGAGAATTAATAGATGAGAATGTTTTATTACAAAATATAAAAAAAAGAAAAGTAAGATCTTACTATACTGATGTTGTAAGAAATGAAGAAGATATATTAAAAAATAAAAGTAAAGTTATTCAATTTTCAAAAAACAATAACAACGTCTCCGTATCTCCTCATGTAGGTGGATTGACTTATGATTCAGAATTAAAAGCAATAAATAGAATTTTATTTAAATTTTTTAAAGAATACAAAGAAACAAATAATTAAATTATGCTGAATAAAATAAATATTATTGATTGTACTTTAAGAGACGGTGGTTACTACAATAATTGGCAATTTGATTTAAGATTAGCAAAAAAATATTTAATATTAATGAACAAAATTAATATTAAATTTGTAGAAATAGGTTTTAGAACATTAAAAAAAAACTCCTCAAAAGGTATATTTGCCCATTCTGACCTTAAAACCCTAAACCTGTTAAAAGTACCAAAAAAAATTAATATTGGTGTAATGGTTAATGCTTCAGAATTCATTTCTTCGCCAGAAAATAATATTAAAATTTGTAAAAAATTTTTTCCTAATAATTATTTGAAAAAAATTAAATTTATTCGGTTTGCTTGCCATATAGATGAAGTTTTTGAATTAAAGGATGTTTTTAAATGGTTTGAAAAAAAAGGATTAACTGTTTTTGTTAATATCATGCAAATTTCAGAGTTAGAATTAAAAAAAATTCAGAATATTTGTAAAGTTTTAAACAAAACAAAGATTAAAGCCCTTTATTTGGCGGATAGTTTGGGTTCACTACTACCTAAACAAACAAAAAAAATTTTTCTGAAATTTAAAAAATATTCAACTAAGGAACTAGGAATTCATGCACACAATAACCTTAAATTAGCTTTTAAAAATAGTCAAATTGCTACTAAAAATGGATGTAAATGGGTAGATTGCACAATTATGGGAATGGGTAGAGGTCCTGGTAATACTTTAACTGAGGAATTTTTTAAAAAAATAGTCAAAGTAAAATCTTCCAACAAATTAATATTGAATTTTATTAAAAAAGATTTTTATAAATTAAAGAAAAAATATCAATGGGGAACAAATAATTTCTATAAATTTGCCGCAAACCACAAAATTCATCCTACCTATGTACAAAAAATGCTTTCAGACAAAAGATATTCAACAAAGGATTATAAAGTAATTTTACAAAATCTTCAAAAACAAGATACGAGAAAATTTAATCCTTTAAAAATTATTACTGAAAAAAATAGCTATAATCTGTCACCATCAGGTAAGTGGAGTCCTAAATATTTTTTAAAAGACAAAAAAGTCTTAATTTTAGGTTCAGGAGCTTCTGTTAAAAAAAGAAAATCAGAGATTACGAAATTTATCAAAAAAAATAATTTAATTGTAATGGCCTTGAATACAAATAAACATATACCAGAGAATGAAATTAATTTTAGAGTAGTTTGCCACCCAAATAGAATTATTTCTGATAGTTTTTTTTACAAAGACATAAAAACAAATTTAATAACTCCTTTTTCAATGATGGACAGGAATTTAAGAAAATTATTATTTGCAAATAATAAAACAATCTTTGATTATGGTTTTAAAATTTCACCTAATAAAAAACTTTTGATAAAAGAAAATTATTGTCAATTTAACTTACCATTAGCAATAGTATATTCGATTTCTGTATGTCTTTCAGGAAATGTTAGTAAAATCTTTTTAGCCGGTTTTGATGGTTACAAAAATAATGATCCCGAAAAGGACGATTCTTTCATTTTTTTTAAGAATTTGGATAAAAAAATTAAAAATAAGCTAAGTTTTTTAACTAAATCGAATTATATTAAAAATTAAAATATTATTAATAAGAGTTATCTATAAATGAATTTTTCAATTTTAATACCAGCGCGTTTCAATTCATCGAGATTTAAAGGTAAGCCACTCAAGAAAATTCATGGAAAAGAGATGATAATAAGAGTAGCAGAACAATGCGCAAAAGCAGTTAAAAAAAGTAAAATATTTATAGTTACTGATAGTAAAAAAATTCAAAAAAAAGCAAGTGAAAATAACTTTAATTCAATTATGAGCCCTAAAAACATTAAGACAGGAACAGATAGAATTGCATTTGCTGCTAGAAAAATGAAGTCAAAATTTTTTATTAATGTTCAGGGTGATGAGCCTCTAATCCAACCCAATGATATTAAAAAAATCATCAAAGCAAAAAAAAAATATTTTAATCACGTTATTTGCGGTTATGCCGATGAAACAGATTATTCCAAAATAAAGGATAAAAATATTATTAAAGCAGTTACTGCCCAGAACGGTGACTTAATATATTTTTCACGATCTGTTATTCCTGGAAAAAAAAAATCAAATCACAATAATTTTAAAAAACAAGTATGTATCTACGCATTTTCTAAAAAACAACTACAAAAATTTTCTAAACACAAAAAATCAAACTTAGAACGTATAGAGGATATAGAATTGTTAAGATTTATAGATCTAGGTACAAAAATAAAACTTATAAAAGTCTCGCGCTCAATTTCTGTAGATATTCCTAAAAATTTAATTGAAGTTGAAAAATATTTATCTCCAAGAAAAAAATAATTATTAAATTATGAATGATGAGAATAACTTAGACAATTTAAAGTTAAAGCAGTTCAGAGTATTAGAAAAAATTAAAAAAACTCATACATATTTTAAAAAAATAAAATTTAAAGACACATTCGATTCGCCAATTTATATAACTAGAACTGGCGAAACATTTGGTTTTATATATTCAAATTTCTTAGCTTCTAAAAAAGTGTCTATTTTTCAAAGATTATATATCGTAATAAAAAACTTATTATCCATCAGCTATTTAACTAAATATAAATTAATCTTTGATAAAAAATTTATTTACCAAAAAATAATTATTACCTGGGCTTTTAAAAATAATTTTAAAAAAAATGGATCTTTTCATGATAGATATTTTAATGTTAACTCAAGAGATACAAAAAATACACTATGGTTTGTAATTTTTATGGATCAAGTTCTTCCTAATAAAATTGATAAGAATATATTTTTATTTCAAACAGATATAAAAAAAAAAATTTCACTTTTTAAAATTATCGAAGTTTTAAAAAATAATTTTAAATATTTCTTCAAAGATATTACTTATTTTAATTTTATGATAAGTAAACATCGTTATTTAGCAGAAACGCTTATAAACGTTTTTAAAAAAAATATTAGATTAGACTTGAAAAATGTTTTAATCCCTTATGAGGGACAGCCATTCCAAAACTACTTAATAAAATATTTAAGAACTTATAAAAAAAAGATAAAACTGACAGGCTACATACACGCCCCTCCCGTTCCGTTCCCATCTAATTATGTAAAGAAAAAATACTCTCCATCTAAGATAATCGTTAATGGAAAAGATCAAATAGACTATTTTAGAACTTTAGGCTGGAAGAAAAATGAAACTATTTTTATGCCTTCAAATCGATTTACACTAAAAAAAAAAATTTTTTCAAATATAATATTTTTACCGATATTTGTTAAATCACCTGAAAATATTTCAACATCACTTAAATTATTAAGAGATAAATTATCAATAGACATAAAGAGTTTTAAAATAAAAAATCACCCTGCTGCCAACACAACTAAGGTAAATATTCAATTAATAAAAGAGATTAAAAGTATTAAAAGTTTGAATACTAAAAAAAAATTTAATAATGAGAATCTTTCAATTTTTATAGGTTCAACTGGAGCAATTGTTGAAGCTTTAGAAAGAGGTTATTCTATTATACAAGTTACCGAAGATCCTTTGTTTGATTTGTACTCTGACAAAATTTGGAAAAGTATTCATTCCAAAAGAATAAGTAATAATATTTTTTCTTACAAACTTAAAAAAAAAGGAAGTTTATTAAATTTAAGTAAAAAACCAAAAAGTATCAATTCTTTCTTTAATAGGTGATATGAAAAAAAAAATTCTGATAATTGGCGGAACAGGTTTTATAGGAACTAATTTATCTTTGCATTGTTTAAAAAAAAAATGGCAAGTAACAGTACTCTCCAGAAAAAAGCCAAATATAAAAATTAAAAAGGTAAAATATATTCTTGCAGACATTTCAAAAATTAAAGATCTAAAGAAAAAAATTAAATCAAATTATGACTACATAATTAATCTAGGAGGAAATATTGATCATTCAAGTCGCAAAAAAACATATTTTACACATTTTGTAGGTTTAAAGAATATATTAGATGTCGTTAAAAATTTAAATATAGAAAAGTTTTTGCAAATAGGAAGCAGCCTTGAATATGAGCAAAATAAGCCCCCCCATAATGAAAGTATGAATATTAACCAGAAAAAATTAAAATCTAATTATTCAAAGGCAAAGTTTTTATCAACCAAATTTTTATTGAATAACCAAAAAAAATTTAAATTTAATTTTATAATTATAAGGTTATATCAGGTTTATGGTCCTCACCAAAAATTTGATAGATTGATACCTTTTGTTATTAAATCTTGTTTACTAAATCAAAAATTTCCTTGTTCCGCTGGCACTCAATTAAGAGATTTTCTATACATTGATGATGTAATCAGAGGAATAATGTTACTTTTAAAATCCAAAAAAGTTAAAAAACAAATAATTAACCTAGGTTTCGGGCGACCAATTAAAGTTATTAACGTTATACAAAATATTAAAAAAATTATAAATTCTGGTGAATTAGATAAAGGCAAAATTCCTATTAGAAAAGATGAATCTTTGATTTCGTATCCTGATATTAAGAAAGTTTATAAACTTGTTGGTTGGAAGCCAAAAATTGGATTGTTAAGAGGTTTAAAATATACAATTAATCATTATAAGAAAAAAATAAAATGAAAAATTTGAAAAAAACATTTAAAAACAAAACTATCATAGTAACCGGACACACAGGTTTTAAAGGATCATGGCTTACATTCTGGTTAAAAAAATTAGGAGCAAAAGTAGTTGGTGTTTCATCAGACTATATAACTAAACCATCAAATTTTGAGGCTCTTGGATTAAAGAAGCAAATTTTACACAAAAAATTAGATATTAGAAATTTAAAAAAGTTAGCAAGTTATTTAAAACGCTTAATCCTGATTTTGTATTTCATCTAGCAGCACAATCACTAGTGAAGAAATCCTATAATAATCCTATTGAGACAATTACAACTAATTCTATTGGCACATTAAATATTCTTGAGTCGCTTAGGTTTGTGAAAAAAAAAAAATGCATTGTTATACTAATAACTAGTGATAAAAGTTATAAAAATATGGAAATTAAAAGAGGTTATAAGGAAAATGATATTCTTGGTGGTCATGATCCATACAGCGCTTCTAAAGCAGGAGCAGAATTAATTATTCAATCATATATAAATTCTTATTTTAATAATAAAAAAAACAAAGTTTCAATTGGCGTAGCAAGAGCGGGAAATGTAATTGGAGGTGGAGATTGGTCTCCGGACAGATTAGTTCCTGATTGTGTGAAATCTTGGTCAAAAAAAAAGAAAGTTATTATAAGAAACCCTCGTTCTACAAGACCTTGGCAACATGTATTTGAAGCTTTAGGGGGATATCTATTATTTGCTGCAAAGCTAAGAAATAACTCTAATTTACATGGTGAAGTTTTTAATTTTGGGCCAGCAAATAATAAAACGTATAATGTTTTAAAACTTGTAAAAAAGATGAGGGAACACTGGAAAAATGTTTCATGGCATATAAAAAAAATTAATACTAAACAGCATGAGTCCAATTTATTAAAATTAAATTGTTCAAAGGCTAGAATAAAATTAAAATGGAAAAGTATTTTAAATTTCAATGAAACAATAGAAATATCAACTAAATGGTACAAGAAGTATTATACGAACCCTAAAAAGATAAGAGAATATTCATATGAACAAATATGTTATTACGAAAAACTTTTAAAGGAAAGATTATGAAAGTTGTAATTTTAGCCGGAGGTTTTGGCACTAGATTATCTGAATACACTAAGTCAATACCAAAGCCTATGGTTCAAATTAGAGGAAAACCATTGATATTTTATGTCATGAAAAATTATGCCAAGTATGGATTTAAAGAATTTATTGTTGCTCTAGGCTACAAAGGAAAAATAGTAAAAGATTATTTTAAAAACAATACTTTTGGATGGAATATCAATCTAATTGATACCGGTTTAAATACAATGACTGGCGGTAGGCTAAAGAGATTAAAAAAATTAATTTCTGGTGAAACTTTTTTAATGACTTATGGTGATGGAGTTTCTAATGTGAATATAAAAAATCTAGTAAAATTCCACAAGAAGAAAAAAAAATTGTTTACTATGACCGCAGTAAGACCACCAGCAAGATTTGGAGCCATCAAAATGAAGGGGGATATCGTTACTTATTTTAAAGAAAAATCAAAACTCGATGAAGGTTGGATTAACGGTGGTTTCTTTGTAATTGAGCCTAAATTTTTGAATTTGATTGAAAAGGATAGTACTTTTCTAGAGAAAGAACCAATGGAAAGGGCTTGTAAAAAAAAACAACTTTGTGCATTTAAACACAATGGTTTTTGGCAATGTGTAGATACCAAGAGAGATTTGGATAAATTAAAAAAAGATTTACTGGCAACAAAGATTTAGGGCGTGTAGTTCAGTGGTAGAACGCTACGTTGACATCGTAGAGGTCATAAGTTCAATTCTTATCACGCCCACCATAAACCTTTAAATTAGCTACTTTTCAACTGTTTACATAACTTTTTAAAAATAATATAAGATTGCGCCTGGTAATTATTGCGAAGGGGCCACACCCGATCCCATTCCGAACTCGGAAGTTAAGTCCTTCAGCGCCGATGGTACTTTGTCTTAAGATATGGAAGAGTAGGACGTTGCCAGGCTTAAATATTATGAAAATAGCTAGCTCATTAAAATCATTAAAAAAAAGAGATTTGAACTCGAAGTTAGTCAAGCGTAAGGGAAAAATTTACGTCATTAACAAAAAAAACCCAAAATTCAAAGCTCGTCAAGGTTAGATATGAGCGAAGAAGATTTCAAAAAAACTTATAATGGTTTTACAAAGTTAGTTCTATGGGGAACTCTAGCAGTTATCGTTATACTAGTGATTTTAGCTCTTACATTGCTCTAAAATTTAATAGATTTATAAAATGATAGTCGGTTCAATTAAAGAAGATTTAACATTAGAAAAAAGAGTTTCACTTACTCCAGAAACTGCAAAAAATATTATAGGTCTAGGATTAAAAGTTTGTATAGAAAAAAACTATGCAATTCATCTAGGTATTGGTGATAATGAATTTAAAAAAATTGGAGTAGAAATTAAAAATTCAATAGATGAAGTAACAAACTTGAGCAATGCAATTATAAAGGTTAACTGTCCAACTGAAAATGAAATTAATAGTCTAAAAGAAAATACAATTTTAATTGGAATGCTTAATCCGTCAAAAAATAAAAATTTAATTGGAAAAATTATTGATAAAAATATAAAAAATTTTTCACTTGAGTTATTACCTCGTATAACAAGAGCTCAATCTATGGATGTGTTATCTTCTCAATCAAATTTAGCAGGATATAGAGCAGTAGTGGACTGTGTTGCTGAATTTGAAAAAGCTGTGCCAATGATGATGACAGCTGCAGGAACTGTACCAGCTGCCAAAGTCTTAGTAATCGGTGCGGGCGTAGCAGGCTTACAAGCTATTGCAACCGCAAAACGATTAGGTGCTATTGTTTCTGCAACAGATGTGAGAGCTGCATCAAAAGAACAAGTAGAGAGTTTAGGAGGAAAATTTTTAACTGTTGAGCAATCTGAAAATATGGAAACCGCTGGCGGTTATGCGAAAGAAGCTTCCGATGATTATAAGAAAAAACAAGCTGAGATGATGAAGGAAGCATTAAAAAAAAATGATATAGTCATATGTACTGCATTAATACCTGGTAAACCTGCACCTAGAATTTTAACTGAGGATTTAGTAAAATTAATGAAACCTGGATCTATTGTTTATGATTTGGCTGCAGAGCAAGGAGGAAATTCTGCATTTTCAGAAGCAGGGAAAATTAATACAATCGATGGAATAAAGATAATAGGTGTTAAAAACTTAATGAATAGCTTACCGCTCACAGCTTCTAACTTGTATGCTAAAAACTTATTTAGCTTCATACGTAATTTGTATAGTAAAGAGAGAAAAGATTTTAATATTAATTTAGAGGATGAAATAATAGAAAAATCATTAATACAAAAAGTTTAATTATGGAAATAGATCCTTTTATATTTAGATTAAGTATATTTATTTTATCAATTTTTATTGGGTACTACGTAGTATGGAGCGTTACGCCATCTCTACACACTCCTCTAATGTCTGTTACAAACGCGATTTCATCAGTAATTATTGTTGGAGCTATTATTGCGGCATTAGCTGGATCTTCAGAAAGTATTTTTAGCACGTCAAGTATTTTTGGATTTATTGCTATTATTTTAGCAGCCATAAACATCTTTGGTGGATTTCTGGTAACTCAAAGAATGCTTCAAATGTATAAAAAAAAGAAAGATAAAAAGAAATGATATCTGCAAATCTGTCAGCAATTTTTTATTTAGTGTCGGGAATACTATTTATTCTTGCTCTAAGAGGCTTGTCATCGCCAGAGACATCTAGACAAGGCAATTACTTTGGAATTGCAGGAATGGTAATCGCAATTATTGTAACATTCTTATCAGTTGGTAATTTTTCTACATCTATAGTTTATGTAATCATTTTTTTAGTTATTGGTGGAGCAATCGGTGCTTTCATCGCTTTTAAAATTCCAATGACTGCGATGCCAGAACTAGTAGCTGGTTTTCATAGTTTAGTTGGTTTAGCTGCTGTTTTTGTGGCAATTGCAGCTTTTTTAAACCCTGAAGCTTTTAATTTAGGGATTGCTGGCAATATTAAACTAGCAAGTCTAATCGAAATGTCTATTGGTGTTGCAGTAGGAGCAATAACTTTCTCTGGTTCTATAATAGCTTTTTTGAAGTTAAGAGGCATAATGTCTGGTTCTCCAATTACATTCAGTGGTCAGCACGTTTTGAACCTAGTTCTCGGTATAGCTATTTTTGTCTTAATTTTCTTCCTTTGCAAAACTCAGTCAGAAAATTTTTTTTGGACTGTAGTAATAATTTCTTTTTTTGTTGGTGTTTTATTAATCATACCAATAGGTGGAGCAGATATGCCTGTAGTGATTTCAATGTTAAATTCTTACTCTGGTTGGGCCGCAGCCGGAATAGGATTCACATTAGAAAATACTGCTTTGATTATAACCGGCGCACTTGTTGGATCATCTGGAGCAATACTTTCATACATAATGTGTAAGGCCATGAACAGGTCTTTTGTAAGTGTAATACTCGGTGGTTTCGGAGCGGATAATTCTATTGATGATTTAAAAGAAAAGAAAGATCAAAAACCCGTTAAAAACGGCAATGCGGAAGACGCAGCTTTTTTAATGAAAAATGCATCATCCGTAATTATAGTTCCGGGCTATGGCATGGCTGTTGCTCAAGCTCAACACGCTCTTAGAGAGATGGTAGATAAATTAAAAAAAAATGATATTAAAGTAACATATGCCATACATCCAGTTGCTGGAAGAATGCCAGGGCACATGAATGTTTTGTTAGCCGAGGCAAATGTTCCTTACGATGAAGTTTTTGAATTAGAGGATATAAATAATGATTTTGCGAATTCGGATGTTGCCTTTGTAATCGGGGCAAACGATGTAACCAATCCTGTAGCAAAAACGGATCCAAAAAGTCCAATATTTGGTATGCCTGTACTAGATGTGGAAAAATGTAAATCGGTTTTATTTGTTAAAAGAAGTTTATCGCCTGGATATGCTGGAATAGACAATGAATTATTCTATAAAGATAACACATTAATGTTGTTTGCAGATGCTAAAAAAATGACAGAAGACATTGTTAAGAATTTAGATTAATGAAAACAAAAATTTTTTGCGATATAGCTGATTTTAAAACAATCAAATTTTATAATAATAAAACTATAGTTAATGGATTCACCACTAATCCAAGCCTAATGAGATTAGCTGGGGCAAAAAAATATAAAGATTATTCATTAAAAATTTTGAAAATTTGTAAAAAAAAACCAATTTCATTTGAAGTATTTGCAGATAATCATAAAGAAATGCTCATTCAGGCATATAAAATTAATTCTTGGGGAAAAAATGTTTTTGTTAAAATCCCGGTCGTAAATTCAAAAGGAACTTTTACAGGTCCGGTTATAAAGGAATTAAGTGACAAAGGAATAAAATTAAATATTACTGCCGTTTACACATTTGAACAAACAAAAAAAATTTACAAAAAATTAAATAAAAAAACAAAAGCAATAATTTCTATTTTTGCAGGTAGAATGTCTGATAAAGGTAAAGATCCTTTGCCGATATTTAAAAAAAGTTTAACCCTGACAAAAAAAAACAAAAATATTGAAATACTTTGGGCAAGCACTAGAGAGGCTTATAATTATATCCAAGCAAAACAATTAAAATGTAATATTATTACAATGCCTCCAAAAGTAATTAATCAAATAAGCTCCTTCGGAAAAAGTTTCAAGTCTATGACACTTGATACCGTAAAAGGATTTTTAGAAGATAGCAGAAAATCAAAATTTAAAATTTAACTCTTACAAATCTATAAAATTTTAAAAGATATTCAGAAAATAATCTTAAAATTAAATTTCCTAAATTATTGTTTATTTTTGATAAAGCAAAATTATAGTTAATTATTTTTCTATGATTTTTTTCGATAAAAGTCTCAAAATCTTTATATTTTTTAATATTCCAATAGTTTACATGAATCTGAGTAGATTGAATTCCAAAAGGTAGTATTATATTTTTAAAAAATAATTGAGGTATAAAATTTATTCCGTATTTATTATAAGGAAAAAGACCATATCCATCAATTACGTTAAAAATGCCATTAGCTTTTAAAGCTTTAAAAGTGTTAAGATCATAAGTGTGGTTTGGCGCAAAAAAACTTCTAACATTAACATTATTTTCTTTAAAAATTTTTATGCTTTTTTTTAATTTCAATGTTTGATCTTCTAAAGAATATCCAAAAAATTCAGATCTTCCGCCATAATTAAAGTAATCTTTTTTTTTTGTAACAGAGCTATATTTGTGATTATAGCCATGAATAGCAATTTCCCAACCAAGTGATTGCCATTGTTTAACTTTTTCCCAAAAATTTTCTTTTTTAGGAAAAGCTAACAGTTCTTCATCTTCGTTATTTGGAATAATGCCTAATATCGGCTTAATATTATAATCCAAAAATAATTTTTCGCATTTATCCATTATTTCCCAATTCATATTAGGCGCAATATCGTCAAATCTTAACAGTAGACCTGTATTTCTTTTAAAAAAATTCATAATTTTTTATACTAAATTATAATATATCATTCATAGATAATAAATTAATTTTTAAAAATGAGAGAAAAACAAGAACTGGTTAGTATAATTCTTAATTGCTATAACGGTGAAAAATATCTTAAAGATGCATTAGAAACTGTTATAAATCAAAGCTATTATAATTGGGAATTGATTTTTTGGGATAATAAATCAAATGATAGAAGCAAAAAAATATTTGACACTTATAAATCCAAAAAATTAAAATATTTTCAATCAAAAGAACATACATCGTTGTACGAAGCCCGAAATTTAGCTGTTAAAAAATGCAACGGCGATTATATTGCTTTTATCGATGCAGACGATTTTTGGGAAAAAGACAAATTAGAAAAACAAATCAAACTTTTTGAAAATAAACATGTAGGGGTTGTTTATGGAAATTTGTGGATACTTAATGAAAAATTAAGAAAAAAAAAAATTTTTTCAAAAAAAAAATTATTAAAAGGAAAAATATTTAATAATATTTTTTCAGATTATAAAATCGGAGTAATTACTACAGTCATAAGAAAAAAAATACTAATTCAAAATAATATAAAATTTGAGAGTAGTTACAATCATATTGGCGATTTTGACTTATTCATTAAACTTTCCAAAATTTGTGAATTTGAAACTGTTCAAGAGCCTGTAGCAACTTACAGAGTCCACGGAGAAAATCTATCATTAAAAAATACAAAAAAAGAGATTGAAGAGATGAAAAATTGGTTACAATTAAATAAAGAGGTTTTAAATAAGTTACAAGAAAAGCAATTTATGACTCGTATTCATAATAGAGAATTTGTAAATATTAAATTTAATAAAAATTTTTTTCATACATTAAAATTTTTTTTAAAGAGTTCATATTTAATCAAGCATTTTAAGAATTACATACTACTATTTACACCACTTTTTATTTTAAAAAAAATAATGTGGTATCAATAACATGTATAAATATTTAAAAAAATTTCTTTGCTATTTCCAAACAGTTGAAATTTACGAAAAAAATTCATCTTCATCTTTTAGATATGCCAAAAAGTATAAATTTAAGATTTATAGAAATTTATCGACTATAAAAAAAAAAGAAGTATCAAATTATTTTAAAATTCATAAAGATAAAAAAAAAAGATTTAAGAACAATTGTATTTTTTTAACATTAAGTATTAATAATAATTTAGTTTCAAGCGGTTGGCTTTTTCGTGGAAAAAAATGGGAGATAACTGAAGTGAACCGTCAATTAAATGTTTTAAATAAATTAGTTATTTTTGACTTTAGAACTTTACAACAATATAGAAACAAAGGTTACTATACAAAATTATTAAAACTTGTGAGAGACAAATTTAAAAACAAAAATATTTTAATTTACGTTTTAAAATCAAACAAAAAAAGTAAAAAAGCAATTTTAAAGGCAGGATTTAGTTTTAAACATGAATTAAGAGCTTTTGATTAAATGGAAAAAAATTTAACTTTTACAATTTTTAACCAACTTGAAAACAAGTTAATAAAAGACTGGAAAAATTTGGAAAATGAGGGAGTGTTTTATTTCTTTCAAAAATATATTTTCATAAAAACTATAATTGAGATTTTCAACATAAACAAAATAAAAATTGTTGTTTTATATGATAATAATAAACCCATTGCAATTTTTCCGCTTGAAATAAGAACGTACAATCGAATTAAAATTTTACAGTGGATTGGTACTAGTCAATCTGATTATTGTTGCCCCATTATTACTAATCAAAATTTGTTTAGTGAAAAAGACTTTAAATTAATTTGGAATGATATTTTAGATGAAATAAAAGATTACGATATTATTTTTTTAAATAAGCAACCAGAATATATTGAAAAAACTCTTAACCCTTTTATTCAATTTATTCACAATAGTTATTATTCAAAAGTTTATCAAGCTAAACTTAATACTGAAGCAGAGGATTATCTATCTTTGATAGAGAATAAAAAATTTTCTTCAGAATTAAGGCGTACAAAAAGAAAATTATTAGAAAAAAATAAAGTCGTTTTTAAATTATTTTCTTTAGAAAAAGAAAAAGATTTAATTGGTAAAATATTAACAAAAAAAAATTCTTCCCTTGAAAAAAAGAAAATCTCGAATTCTATAGACAAAAATTTAATAAATTTTTATAAAAAATTATGCGGTTTATGCCCGGAAAAATTAGTTGCTGGATTACTTCAAGTTAACGATAAAACGATAGCAGGAAGTATAGGAATTGTGGAAAATAAGAGATTTTATTATCTTATTCCAGTAATATTCAATGAAGAGTTTAATTTTTATTCTCCAGGAAAAATTTTAATTCATTATCTCATAAATTGGACAAAAGAAAATAATCTGAAGGTATTTGATTTTGGGATCGGTGAAGAAAATTATAAAAAATATTGGAGTAATTATTCGATAAAAATTTTTAGATATCTTGGCTACAAGGGAATTAAGGGGTTCTTTATATATTTAATTTTAAAAATTTATTTAAAATTTAAATAAAAATCAGGAGGCCTTAGCTCTTGATTGTCTTTTTCTTTCATGAGGGTCTAAAACTAATTTTCTTAGTCTACAGGACTTTGGAGTTATTTCTAAAGCCTCATCAGTATTAAGCATACTTAATTGCTCAGCAATTGCCATTTTTCTGATTGGAGTTAAAACAACATTCTCATCTGTACCTTGAGTCCTCATATTTGTGAGTTTTTTACCCTTTAAAACGTTTATCTCAAGGTCACCACTTTTTGATGAGAGACCAACAATCATTCCTTCATAAACAGGATCGTTATGAGTAACAAACATTTCACCACGAGCTTGTAAATTAAAAATCGCGAACGCTACTGCTTTACCGTTTTCCATAGAAATCAACGCACCGTTTCTTCTTCCCTCCATATCACCAGTGTATTCTCCATAAGAGTGAAAAATTCTATTAATTACTCCGGTTCCTTTAGTTAAAGTTAAGAATCTACTTGTGTAACCCATTAACCCTCTAGTTGGAGCATGAAAAATCAACCTTTTTTTATTTTTACCTGTATCTTTAAGATCAATAAGTTTACCTTTTCTTCTATTCATTGAGTCAATTATTTTAGATGAGTACTCCTCGTCTAAATCCATTGTTATTTCTTCAATAGGTTCAAGCTTATTACCCTGGTCGTCATTTTTAATTAAAACTTTTGGCGGGCTTACTGTCATTTCAAAACCCTCTCTTCTCATCTGGGTTAAAAGAATTTCTAGCATCAATTCTCCTCTGCCACTTATAACGAAAGCATCCTTATTTTTATTTTCCTCAAAGTTAATGCCTACGTTATTTTCAGCCTCTGAGATTAAACGATCTCTGATTTGAGTACTTGTTAATTTTTTCCCTTCCGTTCCTGCTAATGGTGAACTATTTACTGTAATAGTAATAGACATAGTAGGAGGATCAATCGGTGTTGCATTAATTGGATTATTAATCTCTAAATCACATATAGTATCAGTAACATTTGCTTTTTCTAATCCGGCAATAATTACTATATCCCCAGCTACACCTTCATCTATTGGAACTTTTTTTGTTCCTTCATATCTAAAAATTTTTGTAAGTCTTCCCTCATCGATTTTTTCTCCATTAAGATTTATCGCTTTTATTTGTTGATTTGCTTTAGCAGTACCTTGAGCAATTCTACCTACTAAACTTCTTCCTAAAAAACTGTCTGCATAAAGAAGTGTAGAAAGCATAGCGAAGGGTTTTGTTTTATCAAAAGTTTTAGGTTTTACATGATCAACTATCAGATTTAATAAGGGATGAAGATCTTCTCTTGGGCCATTTATTTCTTTAGAAGCCCAACCTGATCTACCACTTGCGTACAAAACTGGAAAATCTAATTGTTCTTCATTAGCATCAAGACTTACAAATAAATCAAAAGTTTCATCTAATACCTCATTTGCTCTTTGATCAGGCTTGTCCAGTTTATTAATTATTACTATAGGTTTTAAACCCTGTTTTAAGGCTTTAGACAAAACAAATTTAGTTTGAGGCATTACACCTTCTGCAGAGTCTATTAATAATAAAGCTCCATCTGCCATGTGCAATACTCTTTCAACCTCTGCAGCAAAATCTCTGTGGCCAGGCGTGTCAATAATATTTACTCTTGAGTTTTTCCAATCAATAGAAGTAGGTTTAGCAAGAATTGTGATACCTCTCTCTTTTTCTAACTCTCCCGAGTCCATGACCCGTTCCTCAACATTTTCATTTTCTCTAAAAGTTCCACTTTGCTTCATCAAGCTATCGATCAAAGTAGTTTTTCCATGATCAACATGCGCTATAATAGTTATATTTCTGATTATATCTGTCATTTTGGTTGCGGGGGTAGGATTTGAACCTACGACCTTCAGGTTATGAGCCTGACGAGCTACCAGACTGCTCCACCCCGCGATAAATTATTTTTTTTTAATATTAATAGCCTGAAGTTTGTCTCTTTCTTCTTTTATGTCGTAAACTATTGTTTGTTCTTCTTTAAGAACTCTTAATTTAGATTCTTCTAATGCGGATACATGAAGAAAAATGTCTTTTCGTGTCTCATTATCAGTAATAAATCCATAACCTTTTTTGGCGTTAAACCATTTTACTTTACCAGATGGCATTTTTAATCCTCTCATTTGTATAATTTTTAGTACCTATTTTTAAGTTTTTGGAGTTTTTTTATTCTTTTACTATTTTCTGTTTGAACTCTCTTTTTTTTTTCTGATGGTTTCTCGTAAGTGCTTTTCATCTTCATTACTTTAAAAAAACCTTCTTTTTGAAGCTTTCTTTTGAGAACTCTAATTGCTTGCTCCACGTTATTATCTTTGACGTCTATTTTAATAAAAACCTCCAGTTAATTTTCTTGGTAGTTATCATCAGAATATCTGTTTGTCTAGAGAGAAGCAGTTTGAGCTTTTTTTTCCTCTCTAATTTTAGCTTTTTTCTCTCTTTCAACTCTTCTTTTAGCTTTTTCCAAAGCTTTCTGGAATGACTCTTGCGAGCATAATGACAAGATAACAGGATCTCTAGGTTTTAGGTTTGAGAAATTCCAATAACTTCTTTTTCTAATAAGCGAAACAGTACTTTTTGTGCTTCCCACAAGTTTTGAAATTTGTCCATCCTTTAACTCAGATGCATTCTTGCATAGCCATAAAATTGCATCTGGTCTATCTTGTCTTTTTGACAGCGGGGTATACTTAGGTCTTTTTCTCTCTTTTACCTCGACTTCTTCAATCTTTTTTAATAATTCGAGTTTTTTCTCAGTATTTTTTGAACATGTTTCAATTTCTTCTCTTGATAATTGTCCTGCTAAAATTGGATTATAAGCTTTTATTCCTCTGGCAACATCTCCATCAGCTATGCCTTTTATTTCCAATTCATGTAAATTACAAAATTCAGCAATTTGTTTAAATGTTAGTGTTGTATTTTCAACTAGCCAAACAGCTGTTGCTTTTGGCATAAATGGAGTTTTGGTCATAATTTATTTTTTTGATCTAAGGTTGCTAAACTTTTTATTATATTTACTCACTCTACCCTTATCTAAAATTTTCTGAGTTCCACCAGTCCAAGCGAAGTGTGACTTTGGATCAATATCTAATTTTAAAATATCATTTTCTTTACCCCAAGTCGATCGAGTCTCGAATTCAGTCCCATCAGTCATTACAACTTTAATTTTGTGATAATCTGGGTGTGTTTTTTTTTTCATGAACGGAGTTTTATATTAATAAATGTTTTTACTCAATATCTTTTTTATTAATAAGGCCTCTTAATTCCTCATGAATATTGCTATTAGTAGCTATAATATTCTTTTTTAAAGATGGTTGTATATCCTCTTCAAAAAAATTAACAAGTCCACCTGCCTCTTTTAAGATTATTATACCTGCAGCTATATCCCAATAATTTAGTTCTCTTTGCCAATATCCGTCAAATCTTCCACATGCAACATATGCCATATCTAAGGCGGCACTTCCAAATTTTCGAACATTAGAAACATTATTTGAAATATTTATATATTCTGAAAAGATTTTATCTTTAATTTTACTCGCCCCTTTAGGACCACCCGTCACAAGCAATGAATCTATAATTTTTTTTTTATTTGATACTCTTATTCTAGAATTATTTAGATATGCTCCATTTCCTTTTTCAGCACAGAACATCTCATTAGTAATAGGGTTAAATATTACTCCACATTTAACTTCACCATCCTCCTCATATCCAATAGAAATTGCAAATTGAGGTATACCGTTTAAAAAATTCATTGTCCCGTCTATTGGATCAATAATCCATCTATTTTTTAAGTTTGTTTTATTAATTACTCCAGTTTCTTCGGTAATAATTCCGTATTCAGGGTGTGCTCTTTGCAATTCATCCATTAATATCTTTTCAGTTCTTTTGTCAGCTGATGTAACAAAATCACCAGGGCCTTTTGTTGAAACCTGTAAATTTTCAATTTCTCCAAAATCTCTTATTAAAGATCTAGACGCCTTCATGCATGCTTTAGTAATTAAATTAATTTGAGGAGAGTTTAACCTCATTAATTTACTCTTTTTACGTACTCTAATGTCCGAGTATCTATAATAATTTTCTCTCCACTTTCAATGAAGGGCGGTACATCAATTTTAATACCACAATCTAATAAAGCAGGTTTATATGAAGAAGAAGCAGTCTGATTTTTAATAGCTGCATCAGTTGTTTCAATTTTACATTCTATATTGTTTGGAAGTTCTATTGAAATTGGTTTTTCTTCCATAAACGAAATTGTAACTTCTAAATTTTCTTTCAATAGTTTATACTGTTCTCCAGTTATCGATTTAGGTATTTCTACTTGTTCAAAAGTCTTATTATCCATAAAGTGACAATTTTCACCATCTATATATAAAAAGCTAAATTTTTTTTCATCAACTTCAGCTTTTTCAACTGTCTCACTTGATCTAAATCTTTCATTTAACTTTGTTCCCTTTATAACACTCTTAAATTCTACTTGATTAAAAGCGCCACCTTTTCCAGGTTTAACATGTTGAGTTTTTAAAACTTTCCAAAAATCATTTTTGTGCTCTATGATCATACCAGGTTTTATTTCAATAGCTGTTATTTTCATCTAAATTTTTTAATCGCAAGTTCAGGCTTTAAATTTGGGTTATCCCAAATAAAACTCGATATTGCAATATATTTAGCCCCAGAATTTATTAATTTTTTATAGTTTAAGTTATTAATACCTCCAATTACCACAATCGGTTTTTTGATATTCTTTTTTGCCCATCTTAAAATATTTAAATTTGTCTTTTTTGCTTTTGGTTTAAGTTTTGAATTATAGAATGATCCGAAAGCGAGGTAGTCAGCTTTGTTTATTATAGCATTTTTTGCTAAAGTCTTAGAATTGTGGCAAGTAATTCCTAAGATTTTATTCTTGAGTTCACGCCTAGCTATTTTAAAAGATCCATCTTCTTGACCCATATGACAGCCATCTGCTTTAATCCTGCTTGCCAGAATAAAATTATCGTTAATAATAAATTTTACTTTATGTTTTGAAGTAATTTTTTTTATTTTATTAGCAACTTTAAAAAGAGAGTTTTTTTTTATTTTTTTTAATCTTAATTGAAAAAAACTAACGTTTTTATGGGATAAAACTTTATCTAAATCTAAGTAAAATTTATTATTTATTTTGTTAGGTGAAATTAAATATACTAACTTCTTCAATGGTTTAAGCCGCTGAAATTTTTTCTAAGTCTTCAGACCACTCTCCTTTAGAGGATAGGCCGTTCATTTTAGCCCTATGATTAAAAGCTTTTTGAATATTTTCAATATTATCTTGTTTTTTTCCAAATTCTTTTAGGGCGCTGGCCTGCAAACCCCTACCGTATGAAAAAGTAATTAAAAAATTACTGTCGTTAATTTTATTAATCTCATTTAAATTCTTACTAGACTCAATCTCTGACTGACCCCCAGATAGAAATGCAATTCCTGGCACACCACTTGGTACATTTTTTTTTAAACAATCTAGAGTTTTTTTTGCAATCTCTACTGAACTAGATTTGTCTTTACATTCAGAACCAGGTATAATCATATTTGGTTTAAGTACGGTGCCCTGTAAATCCACTTTATGAATTTCAAGTTCGTTATAACACTCATTTAAAACATCAGTTGTAACTTGGTAGCACTTTTCAATTCCATGTGATCCATTCATCAAAACTTCTGGCTCAACGATTGGAACCATATTAGCCTCTTGTACTAAAGAAGCATATCTTGCTAAAGCGTGTGCGTTAGATTTAATTGACTGAATTGATGGAAAGTTATCGTTAATTTTATATACAGCTCGCCATTTTGTAAATCTAGCTCCTAAATCAAAATATTCCTTTAACCTCTCCCTTAAACCATCCAAACCTTCAGTAATAGTTTCGTCAATCGACCCAGCCAAAGGTTTAGCACCCTTGTCAACTTTAATACCTGGTATTGCACCATGCTTTGAAATTAACTCAGGTACAGTTGGTCCTAATGTAGTTTTTTGCTTGATTGTTTCATCAAATAAAATCACACCCCCGATATAGTCTTTCATCGCACTTGAATTAAATAAGGTTTGGCGAAAATTTAATCTATTTTTCTCCAAATTTTCTACGTTTATGCTTTTAAATCTCTTGGCTATTGTACCCGTGCTTTCATCTGCTGCTAAAATACCTTTACCTTTAGCGCACATTCTTTTTGCTATTTCATTTAAGGTCATAAGGATTATTTATTTTAAAACACTTAGCCCAGGCAAGTCTTTTCCCTCTAGATACTCTAAAAATGCACCTCCAGCTGTTGATAAGTGAGAGAAAGAAAGTTCACTTTTACTTTTTTTAATTGCTGCAAGAGTATCTCCTCCACCAAGAACCGAAATAAGAGATCTTTCTAAAGTATTTTTTGAAATAGTTTTAGCTATTGATCTTGTACCATTTGCAAAATTTTCATTTTCAAAATACCCTGCTGGTCCATTCCATAAAACTGTATTGGATTGATCAATTTTCTTTTTAATACTCTTTATCGTATTAAACCCAATATCTAAAATAATCTCATTATCTTGAATTTTATCTAAATCTTTATTTTTTCCATTTCCTTCAAAGCTGGTCCCAACTATACAGTCTTCAGGTATCATTATTTCACAATTATTTTCTACAGCTTTATTATAAATTTTTTCTATAATTACTTTTGTATTGTTTTCAACCAAAGATTTTCCAACTTTAAAATTTTTATAGACTAAAAAATTATTGGCCATAGCTCCAACAATTATAAGATTATTAATTTTTTCTAGAAGACTTGTAATAACATTAATCTTTGTTGAAATTTTTGATCCTCCGATAATACATGTCACCGGCTCTTTCTTATTTCTTATTACTAGATTTATTGCATCTATTTCTTTTTTAAATAGTGGTCCAGCGAAGCTTATGTTTATATACTTAGTAATTTTATGCACAGAAGCTTGCTTTCTGTGAGAACAAGAAAAAGCATCGTTGATATAAATATCTCCTAAAGAACCTAACTTTTCTGAAAAATTATCATCATCTTCAGTTTCCTCCTTAAAATATCTTATATTTTCGATTAATATTACTTCACCTTCTTTTAAGTGAGAAAATTTATCTTTGACTTCATTATCAAATTTTCCCATGAAAAAATATACGTTAGTTTGTAGTGTTTTTTTTAAATATTTATAAATTGGCATTAAAGAAAGAGCAGGATCTTTTTTTTCTTTTGGTCGACCTAAATGACTTATAATTATTATTTTTGCTTTTTTTTCAATTAATCTTTTTATAAAAGGTAAGCATAAATCTATTCTTGTATAATCTTTTATTACTTTATCTTTTAAAGGCACGTTTAGATCTAACCTAAGGATTATTTTTTTATTTTGAACATCTAAATTATCAGGAAAAAAATTTATTTTATCCATAAATCAGAGTTACTCTCTTAATTTCTTTTGAATAAAGCTAGTAATTTTTTCTTCCGACAGATCTAAATGATTATAAATTTCTTTGTATGGCGCACTTTCACCAAATTTATCGATACCTAAATTGATCCCATTGTTTTTAATATATTTTTGCCAAGACATAATACTTCCAGCTTCTATTGTAACAATTAATGAATCTTCTTCTAATATATCTTTCTTATAATCCTCAGATTGTTGGTCAAAAAGTTCCATGCATGGCATCGAAACAACTTTTGAATGAATACTATTTTCTTTTAGTTTTCTCTGAACTTCTAAAGCAAGTTCCACCTCTGTGCCTGAAGCTATTAATGTTACATTACTCTCGTGTGAAGTTAAATTCACAACGTAAGCTCCTTTTTCAGATTTATTTTCTTTTGAATTTTTAGGATTAATGTACGGAACTTTTTGTCTAGACAAAGCTATAGCACTAGGGGTGTTTTTACTTTTCAAAGCTATTTCCCAACATTCTAAAGTTTCATTTATGTCAGCAGGCCTAAAAACATTTAAATTTGGAATAGCTCTTAAACCACTAAGTTGTTCAATTGGTTGATGAGTAGGACCATCCTCTCCAAGACCAATAGAGTCATGAGAAAAAATATAAATTACTTTAAGACCCATTAAAGCAGATAATCTGATAGAAGGTTTACAGTAATCTGAAAAAATTAGAAATGTGCCCCCATATGGTATTATACCTCCGTAAAGGGCCAAACCATTCATCACAGCCGCCATACCGTGTTCTCTAACACCATAGTGTATATAATTTCCATCAAAATTTTTAGAATTAATTATTTTAGAGTTGTTTGTTTTAGTATTATTTGAACCACTCAAATCTGCTGAGCCACCAATTAGCCGAGGGAATATAGATGAAATACTCTCAATAGTTGCCATTGAACATTGCCTAGTGGCTAAATCTGGTTTTGTTTCAAAATATTTTGTTTTTTGCTTTTCAATTAAATTTTCTAAATCCCCAAGTTCATTATTGTTAAAAACTTTTTCAAGTTTATTTTTGATTTGAGAATTTTTTTTATTAATTAATTCTTGCCATTTTTCTTCAAGTTGCTCACCTCTATCACCAATTTTTTTCCACTCTTCTAAAATTTCTCTCGGAATTTCAAACGGTTTGTGGTTCCATTTAAGTTTCTTTCTAACTAAAGTTATTTCTTCTTCTCCTAGAGGAGATCCATGAGAGGAGGCTTTACCTGATTTATTAGGTGATCCAAAACCTATGACTGTTTTACAAGAAATTATTGTTGGTTTGTTAGATTTTGTTGCTTTAGAAATAGCTTTTGAAATTTGCTTTTCATTATGACCATTAATTTCTAAGAATTCCCAATTATACGACTCAAATCTTTTTTTATAATTATCCGAAACGCTTAAAGATGTAGATCCATCAATTGAAATTTTATTATTATCAAAGAAGACAACTAAATTTTTTAATTTTAGATGCCCAGCTAAACTCATTGCCTCATGGCTAACTCCTTCCATTAGATCTCCATCACTGGCAATTACGAATGTTTTATTGTTAATTAAAGATGATCCAAATTTTTTTCTAAATATTTCTTCAGCTATTGCCATTCCTACAGCATTACCCAAGCCTTGTCCTAATGGACCGGTAGTAGTTTCTATTCCAGATCCCTTTTTATATTCTGGATGTCCTGCACAAATTGAGTTTAGTTGCCTAAAATTTTTTATATCTTCAATTGAGACACTTTTGTAGCCACAGAGATAAAGCAAAGAATAAAGTAGCATGGAGCCGTGTCCTGCGGATAAAATAAATCTATCTCTGTTAATCCAATTAGGATTTCGTGGATTAAACCTCAGGTGGTATTTAAATAACACTGTTGCAACGTCTGCCATACCCATTGGCATACCTGGATGACCTGATTTTGCTTTTTGCACAGCATCAACAGATAAAAATCTAATTGCGTTTGATAATTGGTTAAAATTTACACTCACTTATAATTACATATATAGACTTAAACTAACTATATCAATAATATGCTTTAAAAACTTTATGAGCAATATTGAAAAAAAAGAACAAAATTTAAACCTACTTATAGATAAATTAAATTCTATATCTTTAAGTTATTCACAACCAGAATACGAAATTGAAAAAATAAAAATAGAGAGAAATGAATTATCAAACAATAAAAAAAAAATAGAGAAACAAAATCAAGAATTAATGAGAGAACACAAATATTTAAAAGAAAAATTACAAAAACTTCAATTAGAGGTAAGTCAGAAATCTGAACTTGAAGAAAGGTTTAAAAAAGATATTGAGGACTTAAGTCAAGAAACTGAGAGTTTAGTAGGTGAAATAGATAAATGGCAAATGTAAATATCAAATTTAATAATAAAGATTATCTACTTTCATGTGATGAAGGCCAAGAAGAGTCTTTGAAAAAACTGACTAAATTTTTAGATAAAAAATATTCTGAATTAAAAGATAAGCTTGGAAACATTGGGGAAAATAAATTATTATTGATCACAACTATCCAGCTTATAGATGAGTATTTTGATTTAAAACAAAAAGTTGCTAACCAAAAAAATAAATTAGATGAAATCTCCAATAAATTTAAAGAGATAAAATCGCTGGCCATTCAATACAAAAATAACAAGGATGTAGAAATAAAAAAACTTAATAACAAATTAGAAAGTTTAAAAAATACCATAGAAGAAAATAATACTTCATATGAGTCAATGCTTGATAAAACAACTCAATCATTAGAGAAAATTATTTCTAATTCAAAATCGCTGTCTAAAATACAGTAGATGTATCAAAAAAGTATACTAAGAAAGAAGTATTTGAACTTAAGAAAAAGGAAATATTGTGCAATTAATAAGGAATTTTTCGATTCTTTTCTTAGTTTTGTTAAATCAAATTTTAAAAAAAAAAATTTAAATTTAGCTTTGTATTATCCAACTAGCTTTGAGATTAATGTTCTTAAAATTTTAGAAAATAAAAGTATGATTGATAAGAATATACTCCTTCCCGTTATTGAGAAAAATAATGTAATGAATTTTTTTTCATGGAAAAAAAACAACGTTTTATTAGTAAATAAATTTGGAATATTAGAACCCGTAAAATCTAAGATTAAAATCCCTGATATTATTCTTGTACCAATTTTAGCTTTTGATAGAAATAAATGTAGACTGGGATATGGCAAAGGTTTCTATGATCGATATCTTAATAAATATTTGAAAAAATTTAGCAATATCTTAACTGTTGGTGTTGCCTTTTCATTTCAAAAACACCATAAGCTTCCAATAGATAAAAACGATGTAAAATTAGATTATATTTTGACTGAAAAAGGAGTTTATTAATGAAAATATTGGTTCTGGGGGATGTTATGGGATCTTCAGGTAGGAATGCTTTAAATAAAAAACTTCCAAAAATTATTAAAAATAATGAAATAGATTTTGTCATTGTTAACGGTGAAAATTCTGCTGACGATGGAAAAGGCATAACCCAAGAAATAGCTGAAGAATTTTTTAAAATTGGTGTAGATGTAATTACTTCAGGAAATCACATTTGGGATAAACAGGAAACAGCAAGTTATATTAATAAAGAAAATAGACTTTTGAGACCGGCAAATCTGGTAGAAGGTTCTCCTGGAAAAGGATACGAAAAATACCTTACAAAAGATAAAAAATATAAAATCGGTGTAATAAATCTTATGGGAAACGTTTTTATGAAAAAAACTGAGGATGTATTTCAAGAAGCAAAAAAAATACTTGCAAAAATGATTTTAAAAAAGGATGTAGATTTTTCAGTGGTAGATTTTCATGGAGAAATAACAAGTGAAAAAATGGCTGCCGGACATTTTTTTGACGGACAAGCGACTTGTGTAGTTGGAACACATACCCATGTACCTACAGCAGATACTCGAATTTTAGAAAAGGGCACAGCTTATCAGACTGATATTGGCATGTGTGGTGATTATAATTCTGTAATTGGAATGAATAAAGAAAATTCAATAAAAAAATTTTTTAAAAATAATGATGCAGTAAAACATTTTCCCGCTGAAGGTGAAGGAACATTGTCGGGTATAATTATAGAGGCAAACACCGAGAACGGTTTAGCAAAAAATGTTATTAGAATAATTGATGGAGGTAGTTTAACTAAATAGTTATGGCAGGTCATTCACATTGGGCTGGAATTAAACACAAAAAAGGAAGAATAGATAAAGAGAGATCAAAAATATTTTCTAAACTTTCTAGGGAAATTACAGTTGCAGCTAAATTAGGCGATAAAGATCCTGATATGAATCCTAGGTTAAGAGTTGCAATTCAAGCCGCTAAGCAAGCCAATATGCCTAAAGATAATATTTCCCGAGCAATAAGCAAATCCGAAATCAGCGATGATAAAAATTATGAAACTTTAAGATATGAGGGTTTTGGCCCATTTAACGTTGCTTTAATAATTGAAACTTTAACAGATAATAAAAATAGATCTGCTTCAAGTATAAGAACTGTATTACAGAAAAAAGGTGGTAGATTAGGTGAGCTAGGCTCAACCAAACACATGTTTACAAATTGTGGTGTCATTCATGTCGATAAAAAGAAAATTAGAGAAGAAATAATATTTGAGATTGCAATCAATGCTGGAGCAAAAGATTGTTCAAGTTTAGATAATTCTTTTGAGATTATTACAGAAAAGGAGGATTTTTACAAAATCAAAACCGAACTTGAAAAACAAATAGAGGCTTTTACTTATTCCTCTATAGAGTGGAGGCCTTTAAATTATTTAAAACTTAACAAAGAGCAAAGTGAGCAAATTTTAGGAGTTTTAACTTCATTAGAGGAATTAGATGATGTGCAAAATATTTTTACTAATGCTAATTTGAAAAATTTACAATAATGAAAGTCATCGGAATAGATCCTGGTTTGAGTGGAGCAATAGCTGTATTAGAGAATGATAAAGTTTTAAATATATTTGATATGCCAGTGATGCCAGAAGGAAAAAAAAATAAAAGACAATTAAATAGCGCTCTTCTCGTAAATCTAATAAAACAGAATATCGAAGATATCGAGAAAGCAGCTGTAGTTGTTGAGCAAGTTAATGCGATGCCAGGTCAGGGTGTTACCAGCATGTTTAATTTTGGTCAAACTTTTGGCGCTATTAAAGGTATTTGTGCTGCTTTAGAATTACCAATATTCTTTGTAAGACCCTCAAAGTGGAAAAAACATTTTGAATTAATTAATTCATCGAAAGACTCAAGTAGAACAAAAGTCATTGAAATGTATCCAAAATTGTCTTCTCAACTTGCAAAAAAAAAAGATGTCAACAAATCTGATGCAATATTGATTGCTAGATTCTTCAGTGAAACAAGATTAACTGATGAAATTAAATCTTAGAAAAATTAATAACGCCAAATTCATGACACATTCTAAAAGTAATCAAACTTAATGGAACAGGATATAGCAGCTCAAGTAGTCGGATTAGGCGGGGCAACAGACTTTTCTCTATGGAAACTATTTGTAAGAGCTGACTTCGTAGTTAAATTTGTAATAATTTTATTGATCGCTTGCTCAATTTTTTCATGGGCGTTAATTTTTTATAAATTTAAATTATTCAAAAAAATTAACAATTCAATAGAGGATTTCGAGAAAAAATTCTGGAAAGCCAAATCTGCAGAAAGTTTTAATAATAGTTTACCGTCCAATTCAAATGATCCAGCAATATTAATTTTTAAATCAGCTATGGCTGAATTATTAAAAACAAAAAGACAATCTTCCACTGTTCAAGCGGCAAGAGTGGGAAGGATGCTAGAAATTGCTACCGATACAGAAATGAAAAAAGTTGAAAAAAATTTTACATTTTTAGCTACTGTGGGTTCAACCGCTCCTTTTATCGGACTGTTCGGCACTGTTTGGGGTATAATGAATTCATTTCAATCTATTGCAATATCAAGGAATACAAGTTTAGCAATTGTTGCACCAGGTATTGCCGAGGCTTTGTTTGCCACAGCGTTAGGATTATTGGCAGCTATACCAGCTGTTGTAGCTTATAATAAATTTAATAACGATTCTCAAAAATATTTTTCCAGAATAGAAAACTTTTCAAAAAGATTTCTATCAATTATTTAAAAATGGCATTTCAATTTCATCGTTCAAGAAAAGAACCAATGAGTGAAATTAATGTTACTCCTTTTGTTGACGTAATGTTAGTACTTCTAATCATTTTTATGGTAACTGCTCCTTTATTAACAGTTGGAGTACAAGTCGATTTGCCAGAGTCTGCCGCAGACTCATTACCTGATGACCAAGAACCACTTACTTTAAGTATAAATTCAAAGGGTGAAATTTATATTCAAGAACATCAAGTTACTTATCAAAAAATGATACCGAAGTTACTTGCTATTGCAAAAAATAGAACTGACACAAGAATTTATGTAAGAGGGGATAAAAATATAAATTACGGAAGAGTATTGGAGGTAATGGGAACATTATCTGGTGCAGGTTTTTCTAAAGTAGCTTTAATTTCTGAACCCTATAAAAATTAGGATGATTTATGATAAAAAGTTTAATTTACTCAATTACTTTTCACTCAGTATTAGTTTTATTAACTATCCTAAGCTTACCATTTATGCTCAGAGAGCCAATTGATTTACCACCAATAGTTTCGGTTGAGTTAATTCAAATTACTGACAAAACTAATATACCTTACGCGCCGAAAGCTAGAAAAATAATTGAAGAAACTAAAAAAAAAGAGGAGAGATTGGTATCCGAACAGGCTCCCCCAGCAGCGAAAGCAAAAGAAAAACCTGATAGAATCCCACTCCCGAATGAAAAAAAAGAGGAAAAACAAATAGTAAAAAAAAAACAAAACCCAGACGAAATAAAACCTGAAATCAGACAATCCTCGCAATTTGAAAAAAAGGAAATTGTCGATACTAATCAAATAGCTGCCCTAATAGACAAAGCTAAAGAAGTAGAGGCAGTAAAGCAAAAAAAAAATGATAAAGTAACTCAAAGCAGTCAAAAAAATTCATTTGCAACAGGTTTAACTCTTTCACAAGAGGATGCTTTAAGAGCTCAAATTTTTGGATGCTGGAGTGTTCCATTGGGATTGCCATATGATGAAGATTTACTAGTAAGAATTAAACTTAAATTAAAAAAAGACGGAACAATAATGAAATCAGAAATTTTAGATCACCAAAGAATGAATAGGCCTGGGCAAAAATTTTACAAAGTTTTGGCAGAAAGTGCTTTGAGGGCAGTCAGGTTATGTCAACCACTTAAAGTACCCCCAACAGGTTATGATAAATGGAAAGAATTACAGCTTAACTTTAACCCAACAGAAATGTTAAAAGGTTAAATGAAAAAATTACTTTATTTCTTTATTTTATATCTATTTTTATTTGGCAAATCTTTTGCTCTAATAGAAATTGATATCACTCGAGGAAATTTAGATCCTCTGCCAATTGCAATTTCTCCATTACATGTTGATATTAAATCTCAAAATTATGATGGCATGAAAATTAAAGTACTTGGTGAGGATATTTCAAAAATTATAGAAGATAATTTTAGGTCTACAGGATTATTTAATCCATTAAAAAAAGAAGCATTTGTTCAAAAACCAGATATTGCACATCTAAAACCAAGATTTGAAGACTGGAGATTAATAAAAGCTCAAGCATTAGTAACTGGCAAACTTTTGGTCAAAGATGGTAAATTGAAAGTTGAATTTAGACTTTGGGATTTGGCAGCCGCTAAAGAAATGACTGCTTTAGCTTTTACAACAACTCCATCTAACTGGAGGAGAGTAGCTCATATTATTTCAGATAAGATTTATGAAAGATTAACTGGAGAAGAAGGGTATTTTGATACAAGAATAATTTATGTTGCAGAAAACGGCCCTAAAA
Organism: Pelagibacterales bacterium SAG-MED28; assembly: GCA_014653835.1. Classification (GTDB taxonomy): domain Bacteria; phylum Pseudomonadota; class Alphaproteobacteria; order Pelagibacterales; family Pelagibacteraceae; genus Pelagilacustribacter. The sequence continues at coordinate 23,112 of JACWDY010000002.1, read as the reverse complement.
ATCAAAGGGTAAAAAAATTAGCTATTATGGATCAAGATGGCGCTAATACAAAATATTTAACTCTAGGCAATGAATTAGTATTAACTCCTAGATTTAATCCAACAAATCAGATGGTAACTTATATGTCATATTTTAGAAATATGCCAAGAGTATACCTACTTGACATTGAAACTGGTACACAAGAAGTGGTTGGGAATTTTCCAGGGATGACATTTGCGCCAAGATTTTCCCCTGATGGCAAAAAAATTGTTATGAGTTTTGCTAAAGATGGCAATTCAGATATTTATACCATGGAATTAGACTCAAGAGTTGTTGAAAAAATAACAGAACATTCATCAATAGATACTTCACCTTCATTCTCACCAGATGGAAAATATATTGCATTTAACTCTGACAGAAGTGGCTTGCAACAAATTTATGTTATGCGAAGTGACGGAAGTGGAGTTAAAAGAATTACTTTTGGTAATGGCATATATGGTACACCCGTTTGGTCTCCGAGAGGAGACTTAATTGCATTTACGAAAATGCATAAAAGTAAATTCTATATTGGTGTTATGAGAACGGACGGGACGGGGGAAAGATTGCTTACCGAAAATTATTATCAAGAAGCCCCCTCTTGGTCACCCAATGGAAGAGTCTTAGTATTTTATAGAGAGACTAAATCCGGATCAAAGGGGGAAGGTTTTTCTGCAAAATTATGGTCCATAGATATTACTGGATACAATGAAAAGAGGCTCAAAACTGAAACAGATGCTTCTGACCCATCTTGGTCCTCTCTTTTATCAAAATAATGTTAAAATTTAAGTAAAATAGACTTGAATAACTTCTAATAATTTGAAATAAACCAATTAACAAACCCAGGGGAAAAAATGATATTTAATAAGAATTTAAAAAATGTTTTACTAGTTATCTTTGCCACTTTAATATTAAGTGCTTGTTCTACTGCAAAAAAATCTGGAGACATTGACGGAGACGTATACACAGGAACTGAAACTGTAAAATATTTAGCTTCAGGAGTACCTGATAGAGTATTTTTCGCTACAAACAAATCTTCACTTACTACTGCTTCAAGAGCTACTTTAAGAAAACAAGCTACTTACTTAAGAAAAAATAAAAACCTTAATGTCACAATTGAAGGTCACGCAGACGAAAGAGGAACTAGAGAATATAACTTAGCATTAGGTGAAAGAAGAGCTAATGCTGCTCGAGATTATTTAATGACTTATGGAATTTCAGGAAAAAGAATTTCTGTAATAAGTTATGGTAAAGAAAAACCTGTTAACCCAGCTTCGTCACCTTTAGCTTGGTCTCAAAATAGAAGATCCGTAACTGTTAAAGTAAACTAATCAATATTTAACTAATACAAAGACTCCTTAATTAAAAATTAAGGGGTCTTTTTTTTGCCATTTTATCTAATTAAAAACAGAACATGTTTGTAGATATAAAACTAAAAACACTTATTTTATCATCCGTATTAATATTTTTTATTAATCCTATTTATGCGGAAGAAGAAGAAATTTATCTAAAAGCAATTTCCGATCAGATTCAAGTAATTACAAAAGATCTTAAAACATTGGAAAAAGCTGTTTATCAAAAATCTGATGTTGCTTCAATTAACTCTTCAAGCAAAATAAGTTCTGACGGATTAAACGAAGATATTATGACTAAGCATCTTTTAAAATTAAATGAAATAGAGGATCAATTTAGAGTACTTACAAACAAGTTTGAAGAAGTTAATTTTAAGTTAGATAAATTGTCATCAAGAGTTACAAAAATTCAATCAGATACTCAATTACGGTTTTCTGATTTAGAAACAGGAACAGTTGGTACAACAAAACAAAAACAGACAGTTCTTCCAGGATCTACCAAACCCCAAGATTTCGGAGCAGCTCCAGGTTATCAAACTTCAAATTTACCTAAGGAGCAGTCAATTAATTCTATAGAAAGCGCGCAAACAGTTATTTCTGAAGTACCTGAAACTAGAGAGTCATTACTTCCGGACAAGCCTGCTGAAGAACAATATGAGTTTGCAGTTAGTTTTATGAAAATAGGTGATTATGAAACAGCAGAGTTTGCATTAAAAGAATTCATCGATAAAAATAAAGATCATGATTTAGCTGGAAGTGCACAGTATTGGTATGGTGAAACCTTTAGAATTAGACAATTATATTCTGATGCAGCTACCGCGTATCTGGATGGATACCAAAATTACCCTAAAAGCAAAAAAGGACCAGACAATCTTTTAAAATTAGGAATAACCATGGTTCAGCTTGGCGAAAAAGATCAAGGATGTAAAATGATATCAGGTATTAAAAAAGAATACCCAAAAGCTAACAAGTCTGTGTTACAAAAAGCTCAGTATGAGCAGAAAAAATTCAAGTGTAAATCTTAAAAACGGTTTTAAAGATTATAAAGATTTATCAACAATATTTTTAAATTTTAAAAGCAAACTAGATTCTTTAAAGAAGAAAAAATATTTAGTAGCAGTATCAGGAGGCCCAGATAGCCTTGCCCTTGTTGCATTAACAAAGGCTTATACTTTTAGAAATAAGACTAAGTTTTATTACTTACTTGTAGACCACAATATTAGAAAGAATTCTAATCGGGAAGCTAAAAAGGTTAAAAATCTCTTAAAAAAAAAATACTTTAACTTGAAAGTTTTAATAAATAAAAAAAAAATTACTAAAAACATTCAGGCTGAAGCAAGAAATGTAAGATATGATATTCTTAAAAGCTTTTGTAAAAAAAATAACATTAAAGTTATTTTAACTGCCCATAATTTAGAAGACCAAGTCGAAACTTTTTTAATAAGACTTTCAAGAGGAAGTGGATTAAAGGGATTGTCTGCAATGAAATCTTTGAGTAAGATTAACAATCAGGTAATTTTATTTAGGCCTTTATTAGATACTCAAAAGCAATTTTTAATAAAAATTTCTAAAACTATTTTTGGCAAGTATTTTAAAGATCCATCTAATAAAAATGAAAAATATTTGAGAACAAAAGTAAGAAATTTAAAAAAACCTTTAGAAAAAAGTGGAATTAAATATGAGAAAATATTTAAGTCTATTCAAAACTTATCTCTAAGCAAAACAACCTTAGAGGGATATTTAAATAAAACTTTTAAAGAATTAATAAAAAAGTCAAAAAGCGGAATTTTAATAAATTTTAAAAAGTATAAAGATCTTAATAAGGACATCAAAATTGCTGTTATAAATCAATCAATAAAACAATTTAAAAGTAATTATTATGATTTGAGATCTAAAAAAGTAGAAAATTTAATAAATAATATAGATAAAAATGATTTTAAAAATTCTACTCTTGGAGGATGTATCTTTTTTAAAAAAGGTGAACATTTATGCTTAAAAGTAGAAAAACCTTAAACTTTTTTATCAAATTAGTCCCTTTTTGTCTTATTTACAACTCAATATGTTTTAAAATATACTTGTTAAAAAGCAATTAATGATTATTTAAATAGTTATGAATGTAAAAAATTTAATAATGTGGGTCATAATAGTCCTCCTCTCAGTTGGGCTATTCAATATGTTTCAAGATCCAAATAAAAACAACTCTAATAAAAATTTATTACCATTTTCCAATTTTTTAAATGAGGTAGATGCTGGAAGAGTTGTGGAGGTTAAAATTCAAGGAAATAATATTTCCGGGGTGTTAGCTGATGGAAATACATTTAAAACTTATTCGCCAAATTACCCTGAATTAGTTGATAAACTTTCATCGAAAGGTGTCAGCATAGTTGCTAGTGCGCAAGAAGATAAAATGCCGTCACTTTTAGGAATTTTATTATCATGGTTTCCTATGCTTTTACTTATCGGTGTCTGGATATTTTTTATGCGTCAAATGCAAGGGGGAAAAGGCGGGGCGATGGGATTTGGAAGATCAAAAGCAAAATTATTGAACGAAGCTCAAGGAAAAGTTACTTTTAACGATGTAGCTGGTGTAGAAGAAGCTAAAGAAGAAGTAGAAGAGATAGTTGAGTTTTTAAAAGATCCAAAAAAATTTAGCCGTCTAGGAGGAAAAATTCCTAAGGGTGCTCTTTTAATTGGACCTCCAGGAACTGGAAAAACTTTGTTGGCTAAAGCTATTGCTGGTGAAGCCAACGTACCATTCTTTTCAATTTCTGGTTCAGACTTCGTTGAAATGTTTGTAGGTGTTGGAGCCTCTAGAGTTAGAGACATGTTTGAGCAAGGAAAAAAACATTCTCCATGTATAATATTTATTGATGAAATAGATGCCGTAGGAAGAAGTCGAGGTGCAGGATTAGGTGGAGGAAATGATGAAAGAGAACAAACTCTTAACCAATTATTAGTTGAGATGGATGGTTTTGATACTAACGAAGGAATTATTTTGATTGCCGCCACCAACAGACCAGACGTTTTAGATCCTGCTTTATTAAGACCAGGGAGATTTGACAGACAAGTAGTTGTTGGAAATCCAGATATAATTGGTCGAGAAGCCATTTTGAAAGTACACGTTAAAAAAATTAGCACTGGCCCAGATGTGAAATTAAGAACAATAGCAAGAGGTACTCCAGGATTTTCTGGAGCTGATTTAGCAAATTTAATTAATGAATCAGCTTTGCTTGCTGCTAGAAAAAATAAAAGAGTTGTAACAATGTCTGATATTGAGGAAGCGAAAGATAAAGTAATGATGGGAGCCGAGAGAAGATCTATGGTCATGTCTGAAGATGAAAAAAAACTTACAGCGTATCATGAAGGTGGTCATGCGATAGTAGCTTTAAACGAAAAAGCTTCTGATCCAATACATAAAGCAACAATTATTCCAAGAGGAAGAGCCCTGGGTATGGTTATGAGATTACCAGAAAGAGATCAACTCTCTGTAACGAGAGAAAAAATGCACTCTGATATCGCAGTTGCTATGGGCGGAAGAATTGCTGAAGAAATAATTTTTGGCCATGATAAAGTTACATCAGGGGCCTCATCCGATATTGATATGGTAACAAAACTAGCAAAAAATATGGTTACAAAATATGGAATGACTACAGAGTTGGGCACTATAGCTTACGGAGAAAATGAGGAAGAAGTATTTCTAGGTCGATCTGTAACAAAAAGTCAAAATATGTCTGAAGAGACAGCTAAAAAAATTGATGCTGAAGTTAAAAAGATTGTAGATAAGGGCTATGAAAGAGCTAAACAAATTTTAAAAGATAAAATTGATGATCTTCACAAACTTGCTAAAGCTCTTTTAATCTATGAAACTTTATCAGGAGATGAAATTAGAGATTTGATTTTAAGAGATGTTAAGCCCACTAGATCATTTAAGGAAGAGGATAAAGATGATGGTAAAAGTTCATCATCTGCTCTTGGATCGCTAGGATTAAAACCTAAGCCAGCTATTTAAATACTATGAGAAAATATTACACTCGTGCGTGTAATTTTTTCTATGGCCTAAATTCAAAAAAATTAATTAAAGCCAAATTAACACTCCCACTCTGTGGTAACGATAGTATATCATTTAATCAAATTGAAATTTTTAGTAGAAATAAAAAAAAGATAAAGTCAAAAATTATAGACATTAAAAATATCAAAAAATTACCTCCATCTATTAAAAACAAAATATCTCAAGATATAAAAAAAATAATTTCAAAAAGAGAATTTTTAGGGAACAAAAGTCATATTTTGATGGGAATTTTAAATATGACTCCAGATAGTTTTTCAGACGGTGGTAAGTTTAATTCAACTCGAAAAGCTATTCAAAAGATAATGCTAATGAAAAAAGCTGGTGCAGAAATTATAGATATAGGAGGAGAGTCCACACGACCTGGATCTAAAATTATATCTCAAAAAAATGAGCTTAAAAGATTAGAAAAAGTAATAGAACAATTTAAAAAAAAATTTCCTGAGATATTATTGTCAATAGATACAAGAAAATCTCAAGTGATGGATTTTTCAATAAAAAAAGATGCAGATATAATTAACGATGTTTCGTGTTTTAGATTTGATCCAAAATCATTTAGTGTAGTAAAAAATAAAAATTTATGGAAAATAGTTCATCATATGCAAGGAACTCCACAAACTATGCAAATAAACCCATTATATAATCATGTTTTGTTAGACATTTACGATTTTTTTGAAAATCAGATTAAAAAGTTTAAATCTGAGAGGTATAACAGAAAAATTATTTTAGATCCTGGTATTGGTTTTGGAAAAAACCTGAAACATAATTTGATGATTTTAAAAAAGATTTCAGTATTCCATTCACTTGGTTTTCCTGTATTAATCGGACCTTCTAGAAAAAGATTTATTGGTCAAATTTCTGGACCCTTTGATACCAAGGAAAGATTGGGAGGAACTTTATCTACAATATTATTTTCTTTATCTCAAGGAGTAAGAATTTTTAGAGTGCATAATGTTGAAGAAGTTAAACAAGGTATCTTATTATATGAAACATTAATAAATAAATGAAGAAAAAATACTTTGGAACAGACGGAATAAGAGGGAAAGTTAATATCGGAAATATCAATGGTGAAAAATTTTTTAAATTTGGTCTTGCTGCGGGTACGTACTTTAAAAATTTAAAAAAAAAAAAACAAATTGCTATAATAGCAAAAGACACTAGATTATCCGGCTATACCCTTGAACCAGCTTTAGTTTCAGGATTAACTTCAGCTGGAATGCATATATTTACGTTAGGACCGCTTCCGACAAATGGATTGGCTATGCTTACAAAAAAAATGAGAGCTAATTTAGGAATTATGATTACTGCATCTCACAACCCTTTTCATGATAACGGACTAAAATTATTTGGTCCAGATGGTATGAAATTATCAGATGATATTGAAAAAAAAATTGAAAATTTAATTGATACAAAAACAACAACTCAGCTCTCAAAATCAAAATTATTAGGAAGAGTAAAAAGGCTTGAGGATGGAAATGATAAATATATTAAAATTTTAAAAAAAAATTTTCCTAAGAATTTTAGTCTTAAAGGAATGAGAATAGTATTAGATTGTGCAAATGGAGCAGGATATAAATCTGGTCCAAAGATATTGTCTGATTTAGGTGCTAAAGTACATTCGATAGGTGTTACACCAAATGGTTTAAACATTAATTATAAATGCGGCTCTACGTTTCCTCAAGTTTTAAAAAAAAATGTTAGAAAATTTAAAGCAGATATTGGAATAGCCCTAGATGGGGATGCCGACAGGGTAATCATGTGTGATGAAAAATCGCAAATAATTGATGGAGATCAAATTATTGCTATGATTGCTAGTAGATGGAGAAGAAAAAAAATTTTAAAAGGCGGAGTAATTGGAACTTTAATGTCAAATTATGGATTGGAAAAATTTTTTTTAAATAAAAAAATTAATTTCAAAAGATCAAAAGTTGGCGATAGATATGTAAAAGAAATGATGAAAAAAAATAATTTTAATTTAGGTGGGGAGCAATCAGGTCATATAATTTTGGGTAAATTTGCTACTACTGGAGATGGACTTCTAGTAGCTTTAGAGGCTTTATTTGCTTTAAGAAAAGGTAAATTAGCAAGTAAAATGTTTCAGGTGTATAAGCCAGTTCCTCAAAAACTTTTAAATATAGAAGTGAAAGATAAAAAAATTATTGAGTCATCTAAATGTAAGAAAGCAATTAAATTAGCTAGTGATCTTATCAAAAATAAAGGTAGATTACTTATCAGACCATCTGGAACAGAGCCTAAAATAAGAATTATGTGCGAATCATTTGATCATTCTTTGATGAATAATTGTATAAATATTGTAAAAAAAACAATTAATAGATAGATGAAACCAAAATCTAAAGTTCTGATTATCGCAGGCTCAGACTCATCTGGCGGGGCTGGAATCCAAGCGGATATTAAAACTGTTACCTCATTAGGTAGTTACGCAATGACAGCAATCACGGCAGTCACTGCTCAAAATACAACAGGAGTAAAATCGATAGTACCCATTAACCCTAAAGAGATAAGTAATCAAATAGAATTTTCAGCAAAGGACATTAGACCAGGTGCAACTAAAATTGGAATGCTCCATTCAAAAGAAGTTATTTTGGCAGTGATTAAATCTTTGAATAAATTAAAATTAAATAAATTAGTGCTTGACCCAGTTATGGTTGCAAAAGGGGGCACAAAGTTAATAAATAATATTGCAATAATCTATATAAAAAAAAAGTTAATGAAAAATACGTTATTGATAACACCCAATATTCCGGAGGCTGAAATTTTAACAAAAATTAAAATAAATTCGACAAAAGATATGATTAAAGCTGGAAAAATATTAATTGATAATGGTGCTAAAAACGTTCTGATTAAGGGTGGTCATTTAAAGTCATCAAAAATGAATGACATTTTAGTCAATAAAAAAATAATAAAAGTTTTCAATAGTATAAAATATGACTCAAAAAATACACATGGAACCGGTTGTACGTTATCTTCTTCAATAGCAACATATTTATCATGTGGAAAAGATCTGATTAAATCTTGTGAGTTAGGAATTAAATATGTTAATGAAGCAATTAAATCTAATTTAAACTTAGGAAAAGGAAACGGTCCGATAAATCATTTAAATTCTATCAGTATAAATAAAAAATTTAATTAATGAAAAATGTTGTTGTAGTTGGTTCACAATGGGGAGATGAGGGAAAAGGTAAGATAGTAGATTGGCTGTCCAGTGAGGCGGATGTTGTTGTTAGATTTCAAGGAGGTCATAATGCTGGTCATACTCTAGTTATTGATAAAAAAGTATTCAAGTTAAGATTGCTTCCATCAGGTATTGTGAGAAAAGGAAAAATTTCTGTCCTTGGAAATGGAGTTGTTATTGATCCCTGGGCATTATTAAGTGAAATTGAAGAAATTAAAAAACTAGGAGTGGATGTAACCCCGGAAAATTTTATGATTTCTGAGTCCGCTTCACTAATACTTCCATTTCATCAAGAGATGGATGAAATAAGAGAGGACGCAGCAGGAATAGGTAAAATTGGTACAACCAGACGAGGTATTGGACCTTGTTATGAGGATAAAGTTGGAAGAAGATCAATCAGAGTTATGGATTTAAGATCTGAAAGTAATCTAGATAATAGACTAGAAAATGTATTACAGCATCATAACGCAATTAGAAAAGGTTTAAATAAAAAAATTTTTGAAAAGAATGAATTAAAAAAAGAGTTATTTAAAATAGCCCCAGAAATTCTAAAATTTGCTCAACCTGTTTGGTTAAAATTAGACCAATTTAATAATGATAGAAAAAAAATACTTTTTGAAGGTGCGCAGGGTATACTTTTAGACGTGGATCACGGTACTTATCCGTTTGTTACATCATCAAATACTGTCCCAGCTATGGCAGCAACTGGCTCAGGATCAGGTCCAGATAAGATTAATTATGTATTGGGCATAACTAAAGCTTACACTACTAGAGTAGGTAGCGGGCCTTTTCCAACAGAACTAGAAAATGACATTGGAGAAAATTTGGGAAGAAGAGGAAAAGAATTTGGAACTGTAACTGCTAGAAAAAGAAGGTGCGGTTGGTTTGACGCTGTTTTGGTTAGACAAACAATAAAAATATCTGGAATAAATGGAATAGCTTTAACTAAATTGGATGTGTTGGATGAACTTGATGAAATTAAAATGTGCGTAGAATACGAATTAAATGGTAAAAAAATTGATTATTTGCCAGCTGCATCCGAAGATCAATTTAATATAAAACCAATTTATAAATCATTTCCTGGATGGAAAACTAAAACAGAAGGAATAAGAAACCTAAAAGATTTACCTGATAATGCAAAAAAATATATACATGCTCTTGAAGATTTTATTGGGGCAAGAATATCAAGTATTTCCACAAGTCCTGAAAGAGAAGATACAATTTTAGTAGAAGATCCTTTTAGCAACTAATTTGCAGGAAGTAAGTTTTTTGATTTACTTGCATTAATCATAGATTTTTGCAATTTTTCAAATGCTTTTGTTTCTATTTGACGTATTCTTTCTCTACTAATTTTATATTTTTTGCTTAATTCTTCTAAAGTTTTTGGTTCTTCGGAAAGTCTTCTTGCAGAAATAATTTCTTTTTCCCTACCATTTAATATTTTCATTGCACTATTTAATAATTCTTTTTTGTCATTGTACTCTTGTTTTTGAGAAATAATTAATTCTTGATCTAAGCTGTTATCGACTAACCAATCTTGCCATTCATCTGTTTCACCGCTTTTAATAGGATCATTTAAAGATTTTTCTTGGCCCATCATTCTCCTATTCATGTTTACAACTTCATGAGATTCCACATTTAACCTTTGTGATATTTCATTAACTTGTTCATCTTTTAAGTCTCCATCTTGTCCTGGTGCAATTTGATTTTTAAGTTTCTTTAAATTAAAAAAAAGCTTTTTCTGAGCTGTTGTGGTACCCATTTTAACTAAACTCCATGATCTCAATACATATTCTTGTATTGAGGCTTTTATCCACCACATTGCATATGTTGCAAGTCTAAATCCTTTATCGGGGTCAAATTTTTTTACTGCTTGCATTAAACCTATATTTCCCTCTGAAATTAATTCATTTACTGGAAGACCATAGCCACGGTATCCCATTGCAATTTTAGCAACTAACCTCAAATGACTAGTAACTAATTTATGAGCAGCTTTTAAATTACCACTCTCCCTCCAATTTTTGGCTAGCATATACTCTTCTTCCGCATCAAGCATAGGAAACTTCTTAATCTGTGCCAAATAAATAGACAAACCACCTACCGAGGGAACTGGAAGACTATTAATTTGATTTTTTTTCCTCATGAGTAATAATTATATATGAATTAAATTATTTCAATCACTTAAATTTTCAAGCAATTTCAATATTTTTTTAAAACTACTAGGTAAATCTGAATTAAAACACATCAATTTGTTTGTTATAGGATGAGCAAATTCTAAAGTTTTCGCGTGTAATGCCTGACCAGACAATTTGTTTAATTTATCAAAAAATTCATAATTAATTTTTTTAAATTTTATATTTTTTTTTCCGTACTGCCTATCTCCAAGTAAAGAAGTGCCTTTATATTTTAGATGAACTCTTATTTGATGTGTTCTCCCAGTTTCTAATTCGCATTCTATTAAACTTATTTTTGGAATATCTTTTATGTTGAAAACTTTAATTGTTTTATAATTAGTTATTGCTTTTTTTCCATTAACATCGCTAGCCGTCATCAATTGACGATTTTTTTTATCTCTGGAGATTAATGTATTAATTTTTCCATTAAGAGGTCGAACTACCCCCCAAGATAAACATAAATATTTTCTCTTAATTGTATGTTTACTAAATTGATTTCCTAAATTTGAGTGTGCTAAATTATTTTTTGCAACAACTAACAGTCCACTTGTTTCTTTATCAAGTCTATGAACAATACCTGGTCTTAATGTTCCATTAACATTAGATAAATTTTTTTTATATTTAAAAAGTAGTGCGTTGACTAAAGTATCCTCATAATTTCCTGCTCCTGGATGAACAACCATTCCTTTAGGTTTATTAATGACTAGAACATCTTTGTCTTCAAAAACCACATCTAATTTTATCTTTTTAGGAATAATATTTTGTTCATTCTTCTGAACAATATGCACTGTAATTTGATCTTTAAATTTTATTTTAGTTGATGGAGAGATAAGAAAATTATTATTTAATTTTACTTGTTTGTCCTCAATTAATTTTTTAAGGAATGATCTTGTATAGTTTTCGATATTTTTCGTTAAAAAAACATCCAACCTTTTTCCACTATTTTGAGCGTCTACAGAAAATTTAATTGTATTATTCATAAATTAATCTAAATTATTGTTACTGCGCCGGTAGCTTCAACTGGATAGAGCGCCGGATTTCGGCTCCGGAGGTTATGGGTTCGACTCCTATCCGGCGCGCCATTTTTAAATTACCCAATCTGAAAAAATTTCCTTATTTTTATATATATATTTAGGATAGGTAATGTCTAAAGGAATCTTCTTTAACTTAATACCGCGACCAAAAATATCCTCATTTTTAAATATTTTTTCCTGAATATATTTTTCATTTATGTTTTCATTATTATGCTCTCCATGAGAAAAAGATTTTACTTTTTGAAGTATTTGTGACGGTGTTTGTAAATAAGAAAAATGCCACCCACCATTTATAATCTGTTGATTGTATTTATCAATTCTCCAAAAAGGGTAAGGTTTAAATTTTAAATTTCTTAATTCTTGCATCGATTTAATATTCTTCTTTTTTGCTATCCTTGATCCCATCCAATTACTTTCGTTTAAATTTTGTAAGTTTAATTTATACATAAACATCTTCTGCGCAAATACTATAAACTTTTTATTTTTTTTTACTTGAGAAAGTTTTGCAAGATCAGGAATCTCATCAGAGTCAGATAAAATTATAAAATCTTCTGGTGAAGCATCTTTAATACCTTCTATTAGCGAGTTTCTCTGATGCTGTTCTATAGGAGACTCCCCTCCTGTATGCTCAATAAAATTTATTTCCTCTTTATAATCAGCAACTATAAATTTTATTTTATTCTTAAATTTAGCGAAATTTTTTATATCAAAATTTATTTTTTTACTTTTACCTTGGTGAGTTTTTGTTGACTCTGAGACAACAAAATAATCAACATATTCATTTAAAATATTAAATCGAAGATCAACAATATGGTCCTCGTTAAAATATTGAAAGCAATCGTATATAGCCATTAATTAAAGTACTCATCCTCTATTTTTGCTAGTTCTTCATCATTAATCCCAAATCTTTTTATAATAATCTGCAAAAGTTTTAATTGACCAAAAATTAACATTAAGCTGATAAATTTATTTTTATTTTGCATAATTATTTCTTTTCCAACTTTATTGTCAAAATTTGGTATAAAAATCAAATCTGCTTCAGCTGGAATTCTTGTAGCGTGGTTTCCTATACCTTTCCAATCAATTAAAACGTAATTAAGTTCGTAAAGAAGATTAGTTAATTTATTCCAGCTTGGAACATTTTTATACATAGAAAAAAAATGTGCTTCAATTTTAATTAATAATGGACGAAATTTTCCAAGTCCTTTTAAAATCTCTAACTCTGAACCTTGGGTATCAATTTTTAAATAATCTAAATTATTAATATTAAGTTCTGCAAGTTGATTAGCTAAGGTATTACACTCAACATCAATTGAACGAGTTACTTTATAATCACCATATTTTTTTTCTCTAATATCATGTAAGTCAAAACTATTTTCATTTGGCTCGTACATAGAAGAGCTCCCAAGTCTATTATCTAAAATATATAATTTTTTTTTTACTTTTTCACTCCATAAACCCTTATTTATCACGAATTTTTTATCCCTTATTTTTTTTGCTTCAAAATCAATGGGCTCTATTAATATTTCTTCAAAAAAATGATCATATTTTTTTGGAAAAAAAGCATCAGAGTTAAATCCGCCCTGAGCTCCTACGTCTAGAGCTATAATTTTATTTTTTTCAAGAAATTTTTCTAATAGAGAGGTGAAATTGTACTTACTATTGCTATCATAGCTCTTTTCGTGAAGAAAATTTATGACTCTTCGGTTTAACTTTAACTTAATTAAAATTTTAAATATTTTTGGTAATAAGATTTTGACTAAACTTTTCGAAAATTTAAAAATTTTACTTTTCATCTTTTAGAAGTTTTATTTTTTTGTAAATGTAGTCAATCCTATTTTCTTGCCTTCAATTAAAGACGAAGAACAATGCAATCTGGTTCTATCAAAAATTAACATTGAACCTAGTTCCCACTCATAAATTGTATCAATTTCAAGTCCTGAGAGATTCTCTATTTTTTCATGTTTTAAGTATTTTTCATGATCCTCTTTATTAAAGAGTTTTTTTTTAAATAATTTCAAATGTTCAGAGGATCTTTGGTTTTGACCGTATTTAAGATCTTTTATTTTTAATTCATTTTCATCGATTGTAAAATTTGTAGAATTCCCATAAAATTTATTTTTAAAAATAACAGTACTACCTTTTGAAGTGAGCGGAATTAAGGTTTGTTTGTAAATTATTTCATTTAAATTAAATCCAGCATCTACATGTAATCCAATAGGATTATAACTTTCTTGAAAAAGCCCTAAAATATCTTCGTTATTTTCATCTTTAAGATTATCCATTTTAAATTCACCTATTTCTTTTTTTAATTTATTAAAAAAAATATTTTCTAATTCCTCGTTATAATCTTTAAGCCATCTTTTCTTTATAACGTTTTGCTTTTTATTATGAACTGTTGTGGGAAGAGTATGATAAAGATTTAGAAATTTCTCTAGCTCCGTTTTTGTGAATAAGTTTTTTAAAATTAAAGGAGATCCTTCCAATTTTTTTATTTTATCAATATTTTTATGCACGTTTATTCTCCTATATTTATTAGAGTTCCTCTATTTCTAGCTCCACTATATGATATATAAAAAGTAGTTACTCCAATCACAAAATATAAAAAGGATATGAATATAGCTTTAAATATTTGCGAATAATTTATTATATCATAGATTAAAATATTTCTCATTTCTTCAAAAATATGAACTAAGGGGAGTAATTTAGCAATTATTTGAAGCCATTCGGGAAGTATTTCTATAGGATAATAAATACATCCTAAAGGTGCTAAAAAAAATAAACTCGCCCAAGCAATATTTTCAAACGATGGTCCAAATCTCACTAAACCTGAAGTTACTAAAAGACCTAAAGTGACACCAAATATATATAAGGTAACTAATAAAAAAATTAGCGGAGCGCCTATTTTTAAAATAGATACTCCAAAAAAAGGAATTGCAAGGAGTGCGGCAGGCACTAAACCAATCATAGTTCTAAATATTGCTGTAAATGTAAGGGCAGCAATTATTTCACTTAACTTGATTGGGGCAATAAATAAATTTGTAAAATTTCTACTCCAAATTTCCTCTAGAAACATCATGTTATAGCTAATACTTGATCTAAAAAGAAAATCATAGAGTATTGCTGCACTTAAAATTATGCCAACAGTGTTTTCATAATATGACGAATTTAATGTAAAAAATTTAGATATAAAACCCCAAAGAAATATTTGTATTGTTGGCCAATATATTAAGTCTAAAATTCTAGGAAAAGATCCTTTGATTAAATAAATATGTCTCAAGCTTAAGGCAAATATTTTATTCCAATTCATTTTTACTCCTAGCTATTTTTAAAAAAGTATCTTCAAGATTTTCTCTACCATGTTTTTTTATTATTTCTTGGCAAGTTCCGTTATCGACAATTTTACCTTGTTTCATCATTATTACTTTGTCGCATAATCTCTCTACTTCTTTCATATTATGCGATGCCAATAACATTGTAAGTTCATTTTTCTTCTTATATTTTTCTAGATATTCTCTCACAAAATCTCCAACATCAGGATCTAAGCTTGCAGTTGGCTCATCTAAGAAAAGTAACTTAGGCTTATTGATTAATGATTTAGCTAACGAAACTCTATTTTTTTGTCCAGATGATAATTCACCAGTATTTCTATATAAAAATTTACTTAAATTTAATTCTTCAATTAATTCATCTATTCTCTGAACCTTTTCATTAACACCGTATAATCTAGCGTAAACTTCAAGATTTTGCCTTACAGTAAGTTTTTTTGGTAATTCGATATATGGAGATGCAAAATTCATGAAACTTAATAATTTGATTCTATTTTCAGAATTTAATTTAGTTCCATTTATTAAAATTTCTCCTTGAGTTGGAGTGATTAGACCCAACATCATGCCAATAGAAGTAGTTTTTCCACATCCATTAGGCCCTAAAAGTCCTAAAGTATTATTTTTTTCAATTTTAAAACTAATATTATCTACGGCAACGGTAGATTTAAATTTTTTAACAAGATTTTTTACTATTAATTCCATTTAAGACTTAGATGCACGTCTTATCCTATCATTAATTGCTATACCAGAGCCTATATTTGGAATTTTGCTTATTTGAATTTTTTTATATCCATTTTTTTTAATAATCCTGAAAATTTTGTATAAATTTGACGCGGCTTTATCTAAATTTGAATTTTTACTTAAACTGAAAAAATTTTTTTTATTTTTGTATCTACTTCCTAGGTATATAAAAGCACTTTTCCCGTCAGATTTATTTTGATTAATTAGAACAGGTATTCCAGGTGAATAATGTTTTTTCATCATACCTGGTGATCTATTTTTTTTACTATTATTTGTATTATTTATCTTTAATTTTAAAGCTTTTTCTATTTTGCTCTTGTTGATTATTCCAGGCCTTAAGATTTTAGGATTATTAGTCAAATCTACAACAGTAGATTCAATACCGATTTTACATTTTCCACCATCTAAAATTAAACTAATTTTTTTTTTAAATTCTTCATAAACATCTTTTGAACTTACCGGACTTACATTTGTTGATTTATTTGCACTTGGCATTGCCAAAGGAAAATTAATTTTTTTTAAAATAGACCTAGCAATTTTGTGTTTTGGAAATCTTACGCCAACAGTATTTAATCCAGCTCTTGCAGAAGAATGAACTTTTGAATTTTTCTTTTTTTTTAAAATAAATGTAATCGGTCCCGGGCAAAATTTTTTATACAGTTTTTTGAAGTATTCATTTAGCACTACATCCTCCATTGCGTAATTAACATTATAATAATGAATAATGAGTGGATTTGTTTTGGGCCTACCTTTTAATTTAAATATTTTTCGAATTGATTTTTTAGAGTAAGCATTTCCCCCAAGACCATAAACTGTCTCTGTGGGTAACCCAATCACTTTCCCTAAACTTAAATTTTTAATCGTTTTCTTGAGAATTTTTTTGTTAAAAGTAAATATATTTGAATAGCTATTTTTCATAATGTAATTATTATTTAAAAAATGAAAGTAGAAAATATTCCAGCTAACGTAAAAAGTAAATCATTAAAAGAGGCTAGAGAAGAAATTGATACAATTTTAAGTAAATTAGAAAGTCAGGACATAAATTTAGATGATACAAAAAATGATTACCAAAGATTAATTCAACTCAATAAACATATAGATGCACTATTTAAAAAAAAATTTAAAGAAATTTCATCAAAAAATAAATAATGATTGAAAAAAAATTAATTAAAAATGCGAAAAAAGTTGATAAATTTTTAATAAAATTTTTAAATAAACAGAAACCATCTTTGTTAGTAAACCCAATGAAGTACGGAGTCATTTCTGGAGGAAAAAAAATTAGGTCAACCATAATACTAGATGCAGGAAAAATATTTAACATAAATGAAAAAAAACTTATAAATATTTGTGCTGCAGTTGAGTGTATTCATTCTTATTCATTAATTCATGATGACTTACCTTGTATGGACAATGACACTGTTAGAAGAGGTAAACCAGCAACACATGTTAAATTTGGTGAAGCTTCAGCTGTGCTAGCAGGAAGTTCTCTTCTTACATTGGCTTTTGAAATTATTGCTGACAAAAAATATTTATTAAGCCCTAAAACAAAGAATGAGATTATTAAATATCTAGCTAGTTGTTCCGGGCATACGGGTATTGCTGGAGGACAAGAATTAGATCTAAGGTTTGAGAATAAAAAAAAAGGAATTAATCAAATTATCAATATGCAAAAAAAAAAAAACAGGAAAATTGTTTGATTTCTGTCTGTATGCTGCCGGAGCTGTATCTAAAAAAAATACCAAAGAAAAATTATTTTTAAGTAACTTAGGAGAAGAGATAGGTTTACTTTTTCAACTAGCTGACGATTTTTTAGATCATAGGGGCTTGAAAAAGTTAATGGGCAAACCAGTCAAAAAAGATCATAAAAAAGGTAAGTCGACTCTATTAAATTTGATAGGCGAAAAAAAAGCTTATTTGTTCGCAAATAATTTAAAGAGAAAAATATTGCGTAAATTAGAAAAACATGGAAAAAGTTCAAAAGATTTAACTAGTACGATTGAGTTTATATTAGAAAGAAAATTTTAATGGGCAGACTTATTAAACAAATTAACTTTCCAGCTGATTTAAGAAAATTCAAAAAAGATGATCTTAAAAAAATATCTGAAGAACTAAGAGATGAATTAATAGATGTAGTTTCTGAAACCGGCGGACATTTAGGTGCGGGACTAGGTGTAGTTGAACTAACTGTAGCTTTACATTATGTGTTTGATACTCCAAAAGATAAATTAGTTTGGGATGTTAGTCATCAATGTTACCCGCATAAGATTATTACAGGACGAAGAAATAGAATTAAAACTCTTCGTAAGGGCGGTGGACTATCTGGGTTTACAAAACGAACTGAAAGTGAGTACGATCCTTTTGGAGCGGCACATAGTTCAACTTCAATTTCCTCAACTCTTGGAATGGCTGTTGCAAAAAAATTATTGAATAATAACAATAATGTAGTAGCAGTTATTGGTGATGGGGCTATGAGCGCAGGTATGGCATACGAGGCGATGAATAACGCTGGAGCTTTGAGATCAAAATTAATAGTTATTTTAAATGATAACGATATGTCAATAGCTAGACCTGTCGGTGCAATGAGTAAATATTTAGCTAAACTTTTATCTGGTAAATTATATTTTAATTTGAGAGAGACATTGAAAATGATAATTTCATCTTTTTCAAAAAGATTTAGCCAAAAAGCTGGTAAAGCAGAGGATTTACTCAGAAATATTGTTACAGGCGGAACATTATTTAGTGAGCTTGGTTTTTATTATGTTGGCCCAATAGATGGACACGATGTAGAAAATTTAGTTCAAATATTTGAAAATGTTAAAAATTCTAATCATCAAGGTCCGGTATTAATACATGTTAGAACTGAAAAAGGAAAAGGATACAAACCTGCTGAGGAGTCGGGAGACAAATATCATGGTGTATCTAAATTTAATATTTCTACTGGTGAGCAGGCAAAATCAAAATCAAACACCCCTTCCTACACAAAAGTCTTTGCAGAAACTTTAATTAAGCACGCTGAACAAGACACAAAAATTATTGGTATCACAGGCGCAATGCCGACTGGAACTGGTATAAACTTATTTGAAAAAAAGTTTCCAGATCGTTCTTTTGATGTTGGAATTGCCGAACAACACGCGGTTACTTTTGCTGCTGGTTTGGCCACTGAGGGTTATAAACCTTATGCTGCAATTTACTCTACTTTTCTTCAAAGGGCTTATGATCAAGTGGTTCATGATGTTGCTTTACAATCATTACCAGTAAGGTTCGCTATAGATCGTGCGGGATTAGTTGGCGCCGACGGTCCAACTCATGCTGGCTCTTTTGACATAACATACCTTTCAACTTTACCTAACTTTGTTGTTATGGCAGCAAGTGACGAGGCTGAACTAGTTAAAATGATTAATACCTCTGTAAATATTAACGATCGTCCCTCAGCTTTTAGGTATCCAAGAGGAAATGGTATTGGAATTGAATTACCATCTATAAATGAAACTTTAATAATCGGAAAAGGACGTGTAATTCAAGAAGGTAAAAAAGTTGCACTTCTTAATTTTGGGACAAGGTTGGAAGAATGTAAAAAAGCATCAGATCTGCTTTCAAAAAAAGGTATAAATTGTTCAATTGTTGATGCAAGATTTGCAAAGCCATTAGATGAAAAATTAATAATAGAATTAGCTTCTAATCACGAAGTCGTAATAACAATTGAAGAAGGTTCTATAGGGGGATTCGGTTCTCACGTAATGCAATTTTTATCAGAACGAGGTGTATTTGACATAGGCTTAAAATTTAGATCTATGATTTTGCCAGATATTTTTATTGATCAAGATACTCCGGAAAAAATGTATGAGACTGCTGGTCTAGATAGTTTATCTATAGCTAATAAAGTTGAGGAAACTTTAAACTCAAATATAATTTTAGCTAAAAATAAAAATAAAATTTCTAATTAACTGCACTGCGCTCTGTGCATCAATAAATGATCAAGTAAAACACAGTTAATCATTGCTTCACCGATCGGTACCGCTCTAATACCTACACAAGGATCATGTCGTCCTTTAACAGAAATTTTTGTATTTTTCCCTTTTTTGTCTATAGTTTCTCTGCTCGTTAAAATTGATGAAGTTGGCTTAACTGCAAATGACGCAACAATATCTTGTCCAGATGAAATTCCTCCAAGAATTCCTCCAGCATGATTAGTTTTAAAATTTATTTTTCCGGATTTTTTTCTTATTTCATCAGAATTCTCTTCACCACTTAAGTAAGCAGCATTCATACCTGAGCCAATATTCACTCCTTTCACTGCATTAATACTCATTAAAGATGCAGCAATATCAGTGTCTAGTTTTGAATAAATAGGCGCTCCCAAACCAACTGGAATTCCTGAAGCTCTTAACTCAATTACTGCTCCACACGAGGACCCTGCTTTCCTTACAGCTAGAAGATATTTTTCCCAAAGCTTTACGGACTTTTTATCCGGGCAGAAAAAAGGATTTTTTCTTATTTCACTGTCTTTCCAATTTGATTTATCACATGACATTAAACCTAATTGTGTTACAGCCCCGATTACATTAAATTTTTTTCCAATAATTTTTTTCAAAATTATCCGAGCAACCGCTCCTGCCGCTACTCTGCTTGCAGTTTCTCTAGCTGATTGACGTCCACCACCTCTAAAATCTCTTATACCGTATTTTTTAAAATAAGTATAATCAGCATGACCTGGTCTAAATTTATTTTTTATAGACTCGTAATCTCTTGATTTTTTATCTTCATTATAAATAATTATTGATATAGGAGTTCCTGTTGTTTTTCCTTCAAATACCCCTGACAAAATTATCGCTTTATCAGGCTCTTTTCTTTGAGTTGTGAACTTGGATTGACCGGGTCTTCTTCTATCCATATCAGCTTGAATATCTTTTTCTGATAAAGGTATATTTGGTGGACAACCATCAATTACACATCCAATAGCTGGGCCGTGGGATTCCCCCCAAGTAGTAAATCTAAATATTTTTCCAAAAGTATTAAAAGACATAGATATTTAATGTATAGATTATTTTAATAAATATATGAATCAAAAAAATGGCAAAAATTCATTGGGATTAGACAGTTGTTTTGAAGACTTAGGTAATCCAATAGATTTATTCAAAAAATGGTTTGAGAAGGCAAAAGAGACTGAAATTAACGACCCGAATGCTCTAGCCGTAGCTACTTCAAATAAAAATAACCAACCTAATGTAAGAATGGTTTTACTGAAAGGTTTAAGTGATAAAGGATTTGTCTTTTATACAAATTTTAACAGTAAAAAAGGTGGTGAGCTAAAAGAAAATCAGAAAGCATCAATTTGTTTTCATTGGAAAAGTTTAAGACGCCAAGTAAGAGTAATTGGAAAAGTAGAAGAGGTTTCTAAAAAAGAGGCAGATGATTACTATAATTCAAGACCTTACAAAAACCGAATTAGCGCTTGGGCTTCCTCACAATCCCAAATTTTAGATAAAAGAGAAACTTTTTTGGACAAGATTAAAGAATTTGAAAAAAAATACCCCGATGAAAATAACGTTCCGAGGCCTCCCCATTGGTCTGGTTGGAGAGTTTTACCTGAGGAAATAGAGTTTTGGGTTGATGGTGAGGGTAGGATTCATGAGAGATTAAATTATAAAAATAATAATGGTAAATGGAATAAGGAACTTCTTTATCCTTAAAAAGATCTATTCAAACTAAAACTAGTTAAATTTTGTAATATTTTCTTATCCTCATTATCAGTAAAAATTGCTAAAGCATCGTAAGAAACATTTACAAAGTATTCTGCTTTCTTTAGGCTTGTTTCAACTGCTTTATATTTAAATATTAAAGCAAGAGTTTCACTAAAATCCTCTTCGGTTCTTTTTTCTTTTTTCATTATATCTGTTAAAAATTCTTTTTCTTCTTTATTTCCTTTTTGAAATATTGTTATTAAAGGTAGAGTGACTTTGCCCTCATAAAAATCTTTACCAATTTCTTTTCCAAAAAATTTTTCTTTAGCGTAATAATCAAGAGCATCATCAGCTATTTGAAATGCTAAACCTAAATTTCTTCCATAAGACTCTAAAGCTTTTTTTTCTTTTTCGTTACTTCCAGAAATACAAGCTCCAGTTTTTGTTGCAGCAGAAAAAAGTGATGCTGTTTTTAAATTTATTATATCAATGTATGTTTCTTCTAAAAGATCGGCTTCACCTTTATGTTGTAGTTGAAGCACCTCCCCTTGAGCAATTTTTGCAGAAGTAGATGATAAAAGTTGTAATACTTCTAAATCCCCATCTTGAACCATAATTTCGAAACATCTGCTTAAAAGATAATCCCCAACTAATATTGATGATTGATTACCCCAAATTGAATTTGTAGTTTTGACTCCTCTTCTTAGTGAACTCTCATCAATTACGTCGTCATGTAATAGTGTAGCTGAGTGAATTAGTTCTACGCAAGCTGCAAGATTGATATCTCTTTTATCCTCATTATAGCCTGTTAGTTTTGCAGATTCTAAGGTCAATAAAGCTCTCAGCCTTTTTCCACCAGATTTAAGATGATGATCACTCATCTTTTCAATTAAATCTACTTCACTTTTTAGCTTTTGCTCAATTAACCCCTCCACTTTCTCTAGCTTAGTACCCAAGATGTTTTTAAGCTCTAAGTAGGCTGAGTTTGCAGATTTTTTTAGTGGTATAACTGATCCCATCAATAGTATTTATAATTGTTTTATTTGATAATAAATTTTTAATTAGTAACTTAAGGACGCACCTATAATTCAACTGTAAGTAGCGTAATTTAATATTAAAATCTTGTCTATTACTGTTATAAGAGTGATGAAGTTCATCTAAATATGTTTTCAATTTTTAAAAAGAAAAAAATAGTACCGCACGTAAGATTAACCGGAGTAATTGGTTCTGCCGGTCGATTTAATAAAGGCATTGATCTTGCTGGTCAAAGAGAGATTTTGAAAAAAGCATTTTCTTTAAAAAAAATAACACATGTTGCAGTCTCAATTAATTCTCCAGGTGGATCTCCAGTTCAATCTCATTTAATTTATAGTTACATCAGGCAATTAGCTGAAAAAAGCAAGGTAAAAGTAATGATATTTGCCGAAGACGTAGCTGCATCCGGTGGTTATTTAATTTCGTGTGCTGGAGATGAAATTTACGCTAACTCCAGTTCTATTATTGGATCGATAGGTGTTATTTCGGCCT
>JACWDY010000019.1 GCA_014653835.1 Pelagibacterales bacterium SAG-MED28 | reverse complement strand
GTTAAGGCTTTAATAGAACCGATAAACTTTACACCATAAATTTCTGCCCATGTAGAAGAACCTAGAACATTTGCCAAACCATTAGATATGCCAACTAAACCTAAAAAAATAAAAGCCGAAATTTCACCTTGGTAATAAAATAATACAAACATTGCCATGAGTAACGGAATATTCATTGTTGGAATTAATTTTCTGCTTGTAAATTTATCGACCAAAAAACCTGAAAAAAATAAAGTTATTATTGAAGCTATGGAATAAACCATAAAAGCTTTTGGTATTGTATAAATGTTCCACATTTTAGATTCGGTGATAAATGATTGATAAACGAATACTCCAGTGGCTATCCAAGGCATAGCTAACATATTTAAGGATATTATATAAAATCTGTAATCTTTAATTACATCTCTTCTCCTCCAGCTTTTAATTTTAAAACTTCTAGCAGGGTCTAAATCTTTTTCTCTTGAGTCTAATCTAATTTTCTTAATTGTGTTTAAAACTACAAATGGAAGAAATATAATTATTAAAATTGCAATTCCTTGCCAAACAAATCTCCAAGAGTAAATTACAAAAAAATAAGTTACTAAAACTGGTAAAATAAATTCAGCAGTAGATAAACCAAACCAGATTGTGCTGAGGGCTTTTCCTCTAGACTTTTCAAAAAATCTAGAGATTGTAGTTGTAGAGGTATGACTCATTAAACCTTGTCCAGAAAACCTCATTAAAAATATTCCAAATGCTAGAAAATAAATACTGTTTATAAAAGAAAAAAATAAAGATGATAAAAATAATAATATAATTACAAAAAATGAGTAGTAGATTATTTGATACTCATCAATTTTTTTACCAACCCAAATAAGTAAAAGGCTAGAAAAAATTGTTGCAGTAGCATAAATATTTCCGAATTGGCCGTGCGTAATACCTAATTCATTTCTTATTGGTGCGTTAAACAATCCCAAAAAAAAACTCTGTCCAAAACTGGAAAAAAATGTAAATATAAATCCAAATATAATTACTTTTTTATTTAACGAGAGGTTAATCATTTATGAGTTGTAAAGTTGGTTTCATAGGTTTAGGTGTAATGGGTTACCCTATGGCAGGTTATATATCAAAAGCTGGTCACGATGTAACTGTTTATAATCGTACAAAAGCTAAAGCTGAAAAATGGGTCAATGAGCATAAAGGTAAGTCGGCTGATACTCCAATGGAGGCTGCAAAAGATTGCGATTTTATTTTTACATGTGTTGGAAATGATAACGATTTAAAAGAAGTAACTCTAGGGGATAAAGGATTATTCAAAACTGCGAAAAAAGGTTCAATCTACGTAGATAACACAACAGCCTCCGCGAACATTGCTAGAGAATTATATAAAGAGGCAAAAACAAAAGGTTTTGAATTTTTAGACGCTCCTATATCAGGTGGTCAAGCAGGAGCTGAGGGTGGAGTTTTAACAGTTATGGTTGGAGGAGATGAAGCTCCATTCAAAAAAGCTGAACCTGTTATAGATTGCTATAGTAAGAAAATTAAATTACTTGGTCCATCCGGAAGTGGTCAATTAACTAAGATGGTAAACCAAATTTGTATAGCTGGACTTGTTCAAGGTTTATCTGAAGCGATTAACTTTGGAATGAATGCTGGATTAAATATGTATGATGTCATTGAGGTAATATCAAAAGGTGCGGCTCAATCTTGGCAAATGGAAAATAGACATAAAACAATGATTGAGGATAAATTTGATTACGGTTTTGCCGTAGACTGGATGAGAAAAGATTTAAAAATAGCAATGGAAGAGGCTAAGAAAAATAACTCTCCCTTACCTATTACAAAAATTATAGATGATTATTATGCTGAAGTACAAAAAATGGGTGGTCAAAGATGGGATACTTCAAGCTTAATCAAAAGATTTAGAAAATAAATCGTGTCGAAAACAGTAAGTTACTACGAAGACTCAAAAGAGATAGAAAAAAAAATCTGGGAACTACTTTCAACTGCAGTTAAAGATAGATCTTCTGAGTTTAGAACTCCTGTATTTATTTGTGGGAATGATAAAGATCTAGATGGAAGAGTTGTTGTTTTAAGGAAAGCAGATCAGCAAAATAATTTTATTCAATACCATAGTGACATAAGGTCTTCAAAAATAGAAAAAATAAAACAAAATTCAAGTTGCGCAATTTTATTTTACGGTAAAGAGGAAAAAATTCAGCTAAGAGTTAAGGCTGAGTGCAAAGTGCATTTTGATGATGAAATTACAAAAGAGTCTTGGGAGAAAACAGGGCATATTAGTCGAAAATGTTATTTAGTGAGTAATGGTCCAGGAACCGAGTCAGATAAGCCAACTTCAGGATTAGATAATAAGTTTGATAATTTTGATTTTACTAAAGAAGAAAGTGAAAAAGGTTATAAAAACTTTTGTGTTATTAGGTGTAAAGTTAAAAGTATTGAGTGGCTATATCTAGCAGCTAGAGGTCATAGAAGAGCATTAATTGATTTAAATGGATCTAAAAAATTTACTTGGTTAGTTCCCTAATTTTTTAGTAACTTTTTCTTTAGTTGAGCCTAAGTTTATTTCATCAAAATAAACAACCATATTTGGATAAGGTTTGTCTCCATGTTTTCTTTTCCAATAACTTACACCTGTTTGGTAGATTCCCCACTCTAACTTAGCTCCTTTATTGGTATATGGCGTGAAATTTTTAATATTCAAAGATTCTCATATTAATTTATCGTTTATCCAAACTTTCATGAAACCATCTTCTTTTCTTGAATAACGGACATTGATTAGAATATCTGTCCATTTACCTTTCATATCTTCAATCTTAATTCCTTGTTTCATTTCAACATATTCACCACTCCACATTCTACCTACCTCAAGCCATTCACTAGTTCTATCGGTTATCATTAAAATAGGTTTCCAACCCTTTTCATAAATTTGAACGAATGTAGATCTAACAGGTGCAGCAGATATATAATCCTCTGGGAGATACAATGATAACGAATACCAGTAATCTTTATTTCTTTTTTGATATTCCTTAGTTTGTGCCTCTGTTCGTTGTCTGTCAGTTTTGCAATCACTATGGTTCTTGTCTCCACCACAGTCCCCTTCCCTGACTTCAAATCTCCAAGATTTATTTCCTGATCTAACGGGATGTCCATCTTTACTTTTTACCAATTGCCAAGAATATTTTTGTTTGTGTGAAATACTTTTTTTTTGAACCTGAATATTAGAGACGTCTTTACTGTTTTTAGCTTCAACATTTACTGCAAGTATAATTAGGATAAAAAAACTATTTATTGTATTTTTTAAAATTTTCAACATAGTCTCTGGCGTTTTCTTTTATATGTTCAATTTCTTCATCAGTAACCTGTCTAACTACTTTGCCAGGACTACCAAGCACTAATGATCTTTCTGGTATAACTTTATTTTCTGTAACTAGTGCGTTAGCGCCAATAATGCAATTTTTTCCAATTTTAGTTTTATTTAAAATTGTTGAACCGATTC
>JACWDY010000018.1 GCA_014653835.1 Pelagibacterales bacterium SAG-MED28 | reverse complement strand
TCCGATCTTCTAATTGAAGAACCTTTTTTTAAAATTGTTAAAGCGCATAAAAAAGCTGCAGAAGATGGATCACCTGGAACTTTTATTTGCAGAGACTTTAAGCTTCTTTTGCCATTTATCTTAATTATTTTCTTTTCTTTATTATTAATATTTATCACTTTTTTATTATGCAGAAGCATTCTTTCGGTGTGATCTCTACTTCTCTCGTTTTCGAGAATTTTTGTTGTTCCAAAAGAATTCAAGCCACCTAAAATTACCGCACTTTTAAGTTGAGCAGATACACCAGATATATAATTAACTCCCAAGGGTAATTCTGATGAAATTATTTTGAAGGGTAAATAAAACTGATTTTTAGGAGTAAATGTGGCACCAAATTTAGACATTAATAAAATTAACTTTTTCATACTTCTCTTCTTTAGAGAATGATCACCAGTTAAGTTTAGGTTTATGTTTTCGTTAGTTGATAACAATCCTATTAACAATCTGGCTAGTGTACCCGAGTTGCCAAAATTTAATGAACTATTTTTTTTACCTTTTAGCGATCCAAGGCCCTTTCCATAAACAAAATATAAATTTTTTTTCTTTAAAATTTTTACACCTAGTTTTTTTAAACAATTTATTGTTGAAGCAACATCCTCTGACTCTAAGATATTACTAATAGTCGAAATATCCTCGCTAATTGCGCCAAAAAGTAAACTTCTAATAGAAATTGATTTGTCAGAGTCAACCTTAATAGCTTTATTAAAAGAAAGAATTTTTTTGTTTGTAATTACTCTGAAGCTTCTACTTGGCATCTGTCTTAGGAAAAATTATTTCCGAAATAATGTTTAATTGCTTTCGTAGATTTAAGTAATTCTCTAGAAGTTCCTTCAGCAATAACTGTATTTTCTCCTAGAACATAGCTTCGATCAGTAATATCAAATAAATTTTTTACGTTATGATCGGTGATTAAAATAGCAGTACCATTTGATTGTATCTTCATTATATATTTTTGGATATCCTGGATCACTAAAGGATCAAGCGCAGCAAGCGGCTCATCAAGTAAAACTATTTTTGGTTTATTTATCATAACTCTTGCCATCATTAAACGTTTGACCTCTCCACCTGACAAAACAGATGCGCTTAAGCTTCTCAAGTGTTGTAAATTAAATTCATCTAAAATTTTTTCTGTAATATTTTTTTGTTCTTGTGAACTTTTTATAGAAATTTGAGCAATTCCAATAATATTGTCATAGACTGTCATGTTAAACACAGATCTTTGTTGAGGCAAATATCCTAAACCCTCTTTAGATCTCGTATGAGTAGGAAAATTTTCTATAGATTTATTATTTAAATAAATTTTACCTCCATCGATATCTTGTTCACCTATACACATTGAAAACAAAGTTGTTTTACCACATCCATTCGGCCCAAGAATGCCCACACATTCTCCAGGATATACTTTAATTGAGAGTTTTTTCAAAATCGGTCTACCTGAAAATGATTTACTTACATCTCTAATTTCAAAAATAGGTTTATCTTTTTTAAATTTTAAAATTCTAAATGTTTTTCTCATTTACGTTTTAAATTTGTGTAAACTTTATCATCTTCTAAAGAACTTATTTCTAATGTATTTTTTTCTATATCAAAAATTAGTTTTTCAGCTAACATTGTTCCTTTTATATCCGTAATTTTGACGTTTTGCGAAATTATGATAAAATTTTCTGAATTATTGTACTCTGCCTCTTCAGCAAATAATTTACTCCCTTCATACATGCTATTTACATTATCTCGAAAGACTATATCTAAGGTCTTATTATTATACAATCCAAAGTTTGATGAAACGTATAAGATTTTATTATTTTTAAAATAAAATGTTGCTTTAACATATTTTAAATTTATTAATTCACTATTTGTTATATCGTTATTTGCTTCCTTGGCTCTTAGAATGTATCTATTGCCAGCAAGATCTATTCCAGAATATTCAACATTAAAAAAGGTATCCCCAGAGGGGTTTTTATCTTTAATTTTTTTATTTATTTCATCTTTTGCTTCGAGTGATAAAATCTCTTCAGATGGCTTATTTTTAAAACCTGTATAAGTAAAAATAATAAGAAGAGTTCCAGCAGCAAGTAAAAAAAATTGTAAAAGTTTTACTTTAGTATACCGTATCATCATTTAATGCCACTTTGTAACAAAGAGTGAATATGTATGATTCCTTTTAGTTTTTTATTCTTTTTTTTTAAATCTTGATCACTAACAACCAATAAACTTGTAACTCTTTTTTCATTCATAATAGCTAATGCTTTTGATGCTGGCATATTTAAATTAACAGAGTAAGGATTTTTAGTCATATATTTATTTAAATCTTCTCCTTTATTTAGACTTTTCAATTCTCTTCTGAGATCACCATCGGTTAACAAGCCATTTATAAATTTATTTTTAATAATTACTACAACTCCAATTTTTTTTTGATTCATTATTTTCAAAACTTCTTTAAATTTTTTTTTATGATCAACAATAGGCATATTTTTTCCTGTAATCATTATATCTTTTGCAAGCAACAATGATTTGCCAATATTTCCTCCAGGGTGAAAAACTTTGAATTTTTCTTTTGAAAATTTTCTCTGGTGCATGGCTGTAGTTGCTAGGCAGTCACCAAGCAATAAAGAAATTGATGTACTTGATGTAGGAACCATGCCTGTAATGTCAGCTTCTTTTACTTTTGGTAGAAGTATTTTTACATCACTTGCTTTAATCAAAATACTTTCTAGTTTAGAAGCAATTCCTATAATTTTTATTCTGTATCGATTGGCGTACCTTAACATATTTGTTAATTCAGCTGTATTACCAGAATAAGAGAATATAATTAGTATATCTTTTTTTTCTATTTGGCCCATATCACCATGTAAAGCTTCTGAAGGATTACAAAAAAAACTTGGGATGCCTACACTTGAAAAAGTTGAAGAAATTTTCCTCGCGATAAGTCCTGATTTACCAACTCCAGCAAAAATAATCTTGCCTTTACAGTTTAATATTAGATCAACTGCTTTGACAAAAGAACTGTTAAAAATTTTTTTTACTTTTTTTAATTCCTTGATTTGGATGTCAGCTGATTTCTTTGCTATAGATATATAATTGCTTCTATTCATTAATGTTCAAAAATATCAATCTTAAATCCATTTTGATCAAGCTCAACTCGAGTATCCAAAAAAGCAAGACATTTATTAAAAATATTAATTCTTTTTTCTCTAATAAGCATCTTTTCTAATTCAGTTTTAATTTTATGCAAATAAATTACATCATTTGCAGCGTATTCTAATTGCTTATCCGTTAGGTCATTAATATCTTTATTCCAGTCGCTGCTTCCTTGTCTTTTATCTAAGGATTTATTACAGAATTCTTGAACAAGATTTTTAAGGCCGTGGCTATCAGTGTATGTTCTGACAATTTTTGAGGCAATTTTGGTATCAAAAATATTCATCATTTTGCACTTTAAAAAAAACTCTAAAGCATTTTTATCAAATCTTAGAAAATGTCCGATTTTTAAAATCTTGTCATTTTCTAGAACTGAAACTAAATTTGGTGCTTTAAAATTATCTTTATTGGGTTGAATTATGAAGACGTTTCCTTTTTCATCACAA
>JACWDY010000017.1 GCA_014653835.1 Pelagibacterales bacterium SAG-MED28 | reverse complement strand
CTGAACGTGCAACAAAAA
The DNA here is from genome assembly GCA_014653835.1 of Pelagibacterales bacterium SAG-MED28. GTDB lineage: Bacteria > Pseudomonadota > Alphaproteobacteria > Pelagibacterales > Pelagibacteraceae > Pelagilacustribacter. The sequence continues at coordinate 6,587 of JACWDY010000017.1, read as the reverse complement.
TAATGAGTATATTAAATAAAATATATCCTAAAACTCCTATACCTCTAAATCACAAGAACAAATTTGAACTTTTAATTTCTGTTCTTTTGAGTGCACAATGTACTGATAAAAGAGTGAATGAAATTACACCAATACTTTTTAAAGAAGCAAATAATGCAAAAAAAATGCAACGTTATCTAAAAATAAAATATACAAGATTATAAGACCGTGTGGCCTTGCTCCCCAAAAGTCTAGCGCTATCCATAGATTATCTAAAATATTAGTTAATAATTTTAATGGGAGGGTACCAGAAAGTTTTGACGAACTTGAAAAGCTTCCTGGTGTTGGCCATAAAACAGCCAGTGTAGTAATGTCACAAGGTTTTGGTCATCCAGCTTTTCCTGTTGACACACATATTCATCGATTAGCACAAAGATGGGGACTTACTAATGGAAAAAATGTAACTCAAACAGAAAAAGATTTAAAAAAAATCTTTCCAATGCATAGTTGGAATAAACTTCATTTACAAATTATTTTTTATGGAAGGGAGTATTGTGAAGCAAGAAAATGTTTTGGCTTAGAGTGTAAGATTTGCAAGACCTGTTTTCCTGATAGAAAAAAGCCAGTACAAACAAAAAAAACCTTAATAGATATTTTTGCAATAGGGAGTTGATAGTTTGACGGTAACTGCTAGAGTTCTTTCGTTATGACAAATAAAGTAGCATTGATAATTGGCGCTGGTGATAGTCTAGGTTCGTCAATAGCTAGAGTTTTTGCAAAAGATGGGTTTACTGTTGTGGTTGCAAGAAGAAATGGTGATAAGTTATCTGAGTTAGCTGCAAAAATTAAAAAAAATGGTGGTGAATGTTTCTTTTATTCACTTGATGCAAGAAAAGAGGATGATGTCATTAGTTTAATTAATAAAATTGAAAACGAAATCGGAGAGATCTTGGTTGCAGTATACAACATAGGGGCAAATATCAGGTACGGCATATTAGAAACAACATCAAGAAAGTATTATAAAGTTTGGGAAATGGCTGCATTCGGTGCATTTCTTATGGGGAGAGAAGTTGCAAAAAAAATGGTTCCTAGAAAAAAAGGGACTATAATTTTTACTGGTGCATCGGCAAGCGTCAGGGGTAAAGAGGGTTTTGCCGCTTTTTCAGGAGCAAAGCATGCAAAGCGGGCTTTATCACAGAGTATGGCAAGAGAGTTAGGGCCTAAAGGAATTCATGTTGCGCATGTTGTTATTGATGGGGCAATTGATACCCCATGGGTCAATGAATTGTTTCCTGATTATGTGAAAGAAAAGAAAAAAGTTGATGGACTAATGAATCCGGATGATATTGCACAGAACTACTTAATGATACATAATCAACCAAAAAACGCGTGGACTTATGAAATAGATCTGCGACCTTGGGTGGAGACATGGTAGATAATAAATATGACATCGTAGGTATTGGTAATTCTATTGTTGACGTAATTACAGACGTAGAAGATCAATTTTTGAATGAGCACGAATTGAGAAAAGGCCTCATGTCTTTAGTGGACTTAGATGGTATTAAAAATATCTCAGAGAAAATTGATATTAAAAAAACTGTGTCTGGTGGATCAGTTGCAAACTCAATAGTTGCTCTAGCTCAAAATAATATGAAAACAGCTTTTATTGGAAAAGTTGGAATAGATGAAGTAGGGAACGCGTTTGTTGACGGATTAAATAAAGAAAATGTATTTTTCGCGAATGTCCCTCAGTCTGATGAGAGTGAAACAGGTCGATGTTTAGTTATGGTAACCCCTGATGCTCAAAGGACAATGAGCACCTATTTAGGAATTTCCCAAAAACTAAATTCTGGTGATGTTAATGAAGATGTTATTTCACAGTCAAAAATCACTTATCTAGAGGGATATCTTTGGGACCTAGATGATGCCCAGGTTGCAATCAAAAAAGCAACAAAGGTAGCTAAGGAAAATAATAAAATTGTAGCATTCAGTGTATCTGACGTATTTTGCATTGAACGTTTTAAAGATAGCTTTTTGAGTTTAATTAATGAAGAAGCTGATATTATTTTTGCAAACGAAGAGGAAATTAAATCTCTATTAGGAACATCAGACTTGGATGAAAGCATAAACATTATCAAAGATAAAAATAAGATATTCGCAATAACACTTGGTGAAAATGGAGCAATGATTATAAATAATGAAGAAATAATTAAAATTGAACCCCAAAAAATAGATAATCTTGTTGATACAACAGGAGCTGGCGATCTATTTGCAGCCGGATTTTTGTTAAAATATATTCAGGGACAGCCCCTTGAAGAATGTGGTAAAGAAGGAGTTAAATTTGCTTCTAAGGTAATACAAGTCTACGGGGCTAGATTATAAAATTTAACTATCTAGAATTTTATCAATTTCATTAATAACTGCATCTGAAGTTATTAAATCTATATCATCTCCGCCAAAACTCTGCGACGCAATAAAATTAATGTTTGTGAATTGATCATTTAAAAATTTGACTGCACTTGTTGGACCACAGATTTTTAACAATGGACACATATTAGTTGAGAGCATTTGACCAGTTCCGCTGTCATTAGTTATAGCAATATCTAAATAATTTGTTGATGCCATCACCACTTCAATTCCTGGGTAATTTTCAACTTCTTCTTCAGGAAAAAGTGGATTATCTATTACATCAATTATTTCTTTACGAAGATTTTGTTCCTCTGGTCCAAGAAAAAAAACAATATTGAAATTTTTTCTTTCATAAAATTTAGCTACTTCTAAATATTTATCAAATGACCAAATCCTTGTTGGTGTATTTGAACCAGGCGCAATACCAATATACTTTTTACTGGGATCAAACAACTTATTTAAGGCCTCTGTTATTGCTTGAGGAATATCTATTTCAAATTCTTTTTCATCTTCATAATTTGAAACTAGGTCAAGCATTTCAATAATACTTTTTATATAAAATTTTCTTTCTTTACTAAAAGCTTTAGGTTTTAAGTTAGAAAAAAACCAATTAGCCGTAGATGAAATAAAAATTTTTGTTTTTAGCCTCTTTAAGGCAACGGTTCTGGGCACAGCTTTTTGCGTATCAATGATAATATCAAATTCTTCGTTATTTAAATTATAAACATTTGAGATTTTATTCCAAAAGAAAGGGTTTAGTTTTGCTTTTTCCCATATTTTATCGATATAGTTTGAGGTAAACTTTTTTAGTCTTTGATTATACTCCGTATAGATTGTGTCAGTCATCCAATGAATTTCATAATTTGGAAATCTATCTTTTAATTGATAAACAATTGGCAATTTTAGAATGCCATCTCCAATTTGCTCCCCATTGCTGAAGATTAAAACTTTTTTCATTGGTTTAATTTTGAGTCGTATCTTCTGAAACTTTTATTATTAATTTCCCCTCATTTTCTCCTGAAAATAACTTTTTAATAGAGTTTTCAGCATTCTCTAAACCAGGAACTATATGGTTTTTATATTTAATTTTTCCCTCTTTGATCCAAGTTGTAAGGTCTTGGTAAGCCTCTATGTATCTTTTAAAATAGTCAAAAACAATGAAACCTTTGAGCATTATTCTTTTGATTAATAGGTTTCCCCATGCTGGTCCAGGCACTAATGATTCAGCGTTATAGCCAGATATTAAGCCGCATAAACTTATTCTTCCATTTATATTCATTCTTGTAAGGACAGCATCCGTAATGGTTCCTCCAACGTTTTCAAAATATATATCAACTCCATCAGAACAAAGATCTTTAAGTCTTTTTCTAATATTTTCTGTTTTGTAATTTATTGCTCCATCTATGCCAAGATCATTTACTAACCACTGACACTTCTCATCAGAACCAGTGATACCGATAACTTTGCATCCTTTTATTTTACCAATTTGGCAAACTATAGAACCTACTGCACCCGCTGCAGCTGAAACAACTAATGTTTCACCTGGTTGAGGCTTTGTAATATCTAGTAAACCAAAATAAGCTGTCATCCCTGTCATTCCCAAAATACTCATGTAACTATCTAATGGAAAACCGGTACCTTGTGGTATTTGTCTAACACCTTTACCATTGGTGATAAAATATTCTTGCCATCCACCCATACAATTAACAATCTCACCTTCTTTAAATTTCTGGTTTTTTGATTTCTCAACTACGCCTATTGTTCCGCCTCTCATAATATCTCCAGTTTGCATTGCATCAACATAAGAGGCACGCCCACTCATCCATCCTCTGTTAGCGGGATCAAGCGATAAATAAATATTCCTTATCAAAACGTCATTTTCATTTAATTCTGGAACAGAAGTTTCTTCCATAACTAAATCACCCTCTTTGATATCTCCTACAGGGAAATTTTTTAGTATCCATTGTTTATTAATCATTTTTTTTCTCCCATCATTTTTTTTAAATTTACTTGAGGCATATCTACAATTACACAAGTAGATGTGGCTGTAACAACAGTTCTGTTGTTTTGTTCAAGTCTTCCCTCTAGGAAAGCAATATTTTTTCCTGATTTAACTACTTGGCCATATCCAATTACTTTTCCTGGTTTTGTAGGATATAAAAAATTAGTTTTTAGTTCTATAGTTGGTGGTCTTTTCTTAAAATGGTTTTGAAAGATAAAGGCAAGAGCAGTAGCATCATCAACCATCCCACTTACTATACCTCCTTGAACATCACCTGCAGGATTACAATATTTTTGCTCTACCTCAAATTCCATTTTAATACTTCCAGCAACAGTATTCACTTCAAGAACTGTCATGTTGAATAGGTTAAATAATTTATTTTTGTTAAATAAATTTACCAGTTCTTCGTCTGAAATCTTACTTGTCATTATAAATTACTCTTAATTTGGTTTTTCTGGAAAAACCATTGGACCTAAAGGTCTTCCAGCTAATAAATGAAAGTGAAGATGTGGTACCTCTTGATGTGCGTCATTTCCAGCATTCGCTATAACTCTATAACCATTTCCTCCTGAACTTTCACTAATACCCAACATATCTGCAACCTTCGCAATAGCCCTATTAAATCCAATAATTTCATTATCACTAGCGTTTAGACTAAAGTCATTAATGTCTAGATAGTTTCCTTTAGGAATAATTAATGCGTGAGAAGGTGCTTGAGGCCTTATATCTTTAAAAGAGAGTACAAAGTCATCTTCATAAATTTTATCACAGGGAATTTCACCTCTTATTATTTTTGCAAATATATTATCTTTGTCGTATCTCATTATTTACGTAACCCTGTTTTACCTTCCCTGCTTACTAGCTCTGCGTATATTTGGTCAGCTGAAATATCAAATTTTTTCCAGAGTACAAGCAAATGATATATGAGATCTGCAGATTCATATATTATTTGTTCTGCGTTACCTTGCTCTGCAGCTTCAACTGTTTCAAGAGACTCTTCTTTTAATTTTTCAATGCATTTAGCTTTACCTTCAGATAAGAGCTTGGCTGTGTATGATTTAGAGGGGTCTTCTTTTGAACGTTTTTCAATAGTCTCAAATAATCGAACAAGAACATCAACTTTACTGACCATTATTCATAACCTTCAACAATAGCAAAAAGTCTATCCTTATCTTCACCAAGCAATTTTTTTGCCTCTTGATATTCCTTACTGTTATAAGCTTTTTTTGCATTATCGAATGAAGAGTATTCTACTACGACATTTCGTTCGTACTCTTTTCCCTCAGCAATAACTTGACTTCCTCCACGCACTAAGAACTTACCATCGTATTTTTGCACTGCCTTAGAAGCAAGTTCAGCATACATCTTTTGTTTATCGGGATGAAGTACATTTACTTTTGCAATCCAATAACCTTTCATGATTAGATCCTAACTGGAATATTATTATCAGCAAGATATCTTTTAACTTCACCTATGCTGTATTCACCAAAGTGAAAAATAGAAGCAGCAAGTAATGCACTTGCCCCCCCTTCAAGAATGCCATCGAGAAGATGGCTCAAGTTGCCAACCCCACCTGACGCAATAACTGGTACATTAACTTTTGAAGTAACAGCTTTTAATAGTTTATTGTCAAACCCACTTTTTGTTCCATCTCTATCCATTGATGTAAGCAATATTTCTCCTGCACCTAGTTTTGCCACTTCATTGCAGTAAGTAACAACATCAATGTTGGTTTCTTTTCTCCCACCATGAGTGAATACTTTCCATTGATTTTCAGCGGTTTCTTTTGCATCTACAGCTATCACGATTGTTGATGAACCATACTTGTTTGCAGCCTCAGCTACTAAATCAATATTATCAACTGCTGCTGTATTTATTGAAACTTTATCTGCTCCAAAATGAAGTAAACGTGAAATATCATCCAAATTCCTGACACCTCCACCTACTGTAAGTGGTATGAAACAATTCTCAGCCGTTTTTTTTACCACCTCTAGCAATGTGTCTCTGTTATCACTTGACGCAGTAATATCTAAAAAACAAAGCTCGTCAGCTCCTTCAGCATTATAGATTATAGCTTGTTCGACTGGATCTCCTGCATCAACTAGATCGATAAAATTAACCCCTTTAACAACTCTGCCATTATCAACATCTAAACAGGGTATAATTCTTTTTTTTAACATTATTTACTTAATATTTT
>JACWDY010000016.1 GCA_014653835.1 Pelagibacterales bacterium SAG-MED28 | reverse complement strand
TGATACTACAATGCGGGATGGTGAACAGTCACCAGGCGCATCTATGAGTTTAGAGGAGAAATTACAAATTTCTCGAGTGTTTGATGAGCTAGGCGTAGATGTTATTGAAGCAGGATTTCCAATAGCTTCGCCAGGAGATTTTGAAGCCGTAACTGAAATAAGTAAATCTTTAAAAAAATCTATTCCTGCTGGATTAGCTCGAGCAACGAAAAAAGATATTGATGCATGTCACGAAGCATTAAAACATGCAAAAAATTTTAGAATTCATACTTTTATTTCTACTAGTCCGCTTCATATGAAACATAAATTAAATAAATCACCCGAGCAAGTGTTAGAAGCAATTAAAGAAAGTGTAACTTATGCAAGAAAATTTACTGACGACGTTGAATGGTCATGTGAAGATGGCACGCGAACAGATATGGATTATATGTGTAAGACCGTTGAGCTTGCAATAAAATGTGGGGCAAAAACAATTAATATTCCAGACACAGTTGGTTATACAGTTCCTTCTGAATTTAAAAAAATTATTGAAACATTATTAAACAAAGTTCCAAATATTGATAAAGCGATTCTTTCCACTCACTGTCATAATGACTTAGGTTTAGCAGTTGCAAATTCATTAGCAGGTGTAATGGCAGGAGCAAGACAAATTGAATGCACAATTAATGGAATTGGAGAGAGAGCAGGTAATGCAGCACTTGAAGAAATTGTCATGGCAATGAGAACAAGACACGATTTAATGCCTTATACTACAAACATTAATACAAAACTATTAAGTAAAGCATCAAAAGTTGTTTCAAACGCAACAGGTTTTCCAGTTCAATTTAATAAAGCAATTGTTGGAAAAAATGCTTTTGCGCACGAGTCAGGCATTCACCAAGATGGAATGTTAAAAAATAGAAATACTTACGAGATTATGACTCCTGAAAGTGTTGGTGTTAAGAAAACTTCTCTAGTAATGGGCAAACATTCTGGCAGACATGCTTTCAGAGATAAATTATCTGACATGGGTTATGTAGATGTTACAGACGATGTTATTGATATAGCTTTTGGGAAATTTAAAATTCTTGCAGATAAAAAGAAGCATATTTACGATGAAGATATTGCAGCAATCATTGATGATAGTTTAGTAACAGAAGATAACGTAATTAAATTAAAATCTTTAAAAGTATTTGCTGGAACTGGTGAACCTCAAAAAGCAGAGATGACTTTAGAAGTTTACGGTGAAGTTAAAAGTGCAACAGAAACTGGCGATGGACCAGTAGATGCAATATTTAAATGTATTAAAAATCTTTATCCTCATGATGTTAATCTTTTATTATATAACGTTCATGCGGTAACTGAAGGAACAGACGCCCAAGCAACGGTGAGTGTAAGAATTGAAGAAAAAGGAAAAACAACAGTTGGTCAAGCAGCAGACACAGATACGCTAGTTGCATCTGCGAATGCATATTTAAACGCATTAAATAAATTAATTATTAAAAGAACTAAAACAGCGCCGGATCAATCAATCAGCGCTCAACAATAGAAAGGGAAATATGTTCAAAGGTTTATCAGGATTATCATCAATGTGGTCACAAGATATGGCTATCGATTTAGGAACTGCCAATACTTTGGTAGTTTTAAAAGAGCAAGGAGTAGTGTTAAACGAACCTTCGGTAGTAGCGGTAATAGAAGATGGAGGAAGAAAATCAGTTTTAGCGGTAGGCGATGAAGCGAAAACAATGCTGGGGAGAACACCTGGAAATATCTCAGCTATTAGACCTTTAAAAGATGGTGTGATTGCAGATTTCGTAGTTACTGAAGAGATGATCAAACACTTTATTAAAAAAGTTCATAAAAAAAGAGCTTTTGCAAATCCAAGAATTTTAATTTGTGTACCAACTGGTTCAACACCGGTAGAGAGAAAAGCTATTCAAGACTCTGCATTAGCTGCGGGAGCAAGAAAAGTTCAACTTATTGAAGAGCCAATAGCTGCTGCAATCGGAGCAGGTTTACCAATATCAGAGGCAACAGGATCAATGGTTGTTGATATTGGCGGTGGTACAACTGAGATAGCAGTTATGTCCTTAGGAGGAGTGGTTTACTCTAAATCACTAAGAGTTGCTGGAGATGCATTAGACTCCTCAATTATCGCTTACATGAGAAAAAAAATGAATTTAATGATCGGAGATTCAACAGCTGAAAAGATTAAAAAGGAAATCGGTACAGCTATTCCTTCATCTAATAATACTTTTTTAATGAAAGGAAGAGATATTAGATCAGGAACACCAAAAGAAATTGAACTAACAGAAAAAGATGCTTGTGAAGCAATCATGCCAATTTTAAATCAGATATTAGGAGGTATTAAAGAAGCTTTAGAAAATACTCCTCCTGAACTATCAGCTGATTTAATTGATATGGGATTAGTGCTAACAGGCGGCGGAGCCTTATTAAAGAATATAGATAAATTAATTTCTCAAGATACTGGTTTACCTGTAACGATAGCCGATGATCCTTTGTCATGTGTGGCTATTGGAACTGGAAGAGCTTTAGAAAACGAAGAATTGTTTTCTACTATGTTATCTGAATATTAATTTATTTTTAAATGAATAAATGTCAGTCAGTAGAGATGATTTTAGTATAGCTTTTCGTTCAGCTCTTTTACAAAGAGGAGCAAGTCAAAAATTTTCAATTTTTTCTCTTATTATCATAGCAGTTATAATTTTCTTTTTAGACGTGTATGGATTTGCTGTTGTTAAAACAGCTAGAGGAGTAATTAACGACGTAGTCTACCGAGTTAGTTTTTTAGCTTCAACCCCTAAAAGAATATTTCCAAGCCTAAACAGTGAAATTGCAAGTCACTTTAATTTAAAAAAAGAAAATGAAGAATTAAGAAAAGTTATTGAAAAGTATAAAGCGTTAGAGCTAAATCTAGAGTACCTGACTAATGAAAATCTAAATTTAAAAAAAGTTTTAAATGCTGAAAATATTTCAAATGTATCTAATATTATTTTAGCTAAAGTTTTAGTCGATCGAAACAGTCCTTTTTTAAAGTCAATTATAGTAAATAAAGGAAGTAAAGAGGGCATCGAAAAGGGAATGCCAGTTACTAAGGACAATAATTTAGTCGGAAGAGTTGTAGAAACAAATTATTTATCTTCAAGAGTATTACTTTTGAATGATTTAAATAGCAGGATACCTGTGACGTTAGACGCAGATAATTCACAAGCTATTTTATCTGGAGGAGGAACTACGAAACCAAAACTAGAGTATTTACCTGAGGGGTATGAGTTTACGGAGGATGTAAATGTTTTTGCATCTGGCAAAGATGGAATTTTTATCCCTGGTACACCTATAGGAGAAACCACTATTGATGGTGAAGTAGATTTGTTTATTGATCCCAATCAACTTTCATTTGTAACTGTAATACTTAAAAAAAACGAGAAGAAATTTTAATGGCTCAACTTAATATATTAAATAAAATTTATGCTGCTGGTCCATTAATCTTATTATACTATTTATCAATCAGCGATGTTGATGCAAATTTAGAAAATTTTTTAGAAATATTTTCTATCAATCTTCAGCTTATAATCATTTATTTTTGGATGATAAAAAGACCTGGATTAATGGGTACAGGGCATGTTTTTGTTGTTGGATTGATCAATGATGTAGTAATGGGATTTCCACTTGGAATAAGTTCATTATCTTACCTTATAGTTTGCTTTGTAGGGAATTATGTTAGAAATAAAAGTGTCAATACAACCTTAGCATCAGACTGGGTTACTTTTTTGATAGCTTTATTATTGTCAAATTTATTATTTTTTTCTTTAATAAATAACTTTTCAGATCTTGTTATTCCTTTTGCTAAAATAGGTTACAATACTTTCTTTACATTATTTTTATTTCCAATTTTTTGGTTTTTATTTAATATTTACCAAATGAGTTTTATAGGTAGTCAAGATGCTTAGTCCTGGATCAGGTAATACGGTTATAAAGTCAAAATTAATTAGCAGAAGAATGTTTTTAATAACAGCTGCCCAAGCCGTTGTGATGGTTGGTTTAGTTGGAAGGCTTATTTCTCTTCAAATCAATCAGGCTACTAAATACAAGTCACTTTCAGACAAGAATAGATTTAGAGAGTGGAAACTTGCACCAGAGAGAGGAGTAATTAAAGATTTTTTTAATAAAGAATTAGCTTCTAATGAGCCTCTCTATCAGGTTCATCTCGTACCAGAAAATACTAAAGATCTTAACAGTCTTTTTGTGAGATTAAAGGCAATTTTAAATATTACTGAAAATAAGGTATCGTACTTAAAACGAATTATTTCAAAACAGAAGCCTTGGGAACCCGTTATTGTGTCTGAAAATTTAAGCTGGTCTGACTTTTCAAGAGTTAATTTATTTTTACACGAGTTAGAAGGAGTTGAACCTATTGTTTCTGTTGCAAGAACATATCCTGACAATTCATCTGCTCATATTTTGGGTTATGTCTCACAAATAAGTAAAAAAGATCTTCAAACGAAAAAATATTTAAAAGATCAATCGGTGCCAGGAATGGCTATTGGAAAAACTGGTCTTGAGAGAAAATTGGATGAAAAGATTATAGGTAAAGTGGGTTATCAACGTTACGAAGTAAATGCATTTGGTAAAAGAATTAGGGAGATCAAAATTGATACTGGTCAAGTAGGGCAAAGTTTTAAAACCACATTAGATTATGAGGTACAAAAATATACAAATGAATTATTAAAAGATAAAGCTGCCGCGGTCTGCGTTATGGATGTTTATAATGGGGATATAGTATCTTTAGTTTCCTCACCGACTTTTGAACCAAATGCATTTGTTCATGGTTTAGATAAAAAATACTGGGATAGTTTAATTAAAGATGAAAAAAAACCTCTTACAAATAAAGCCTTATCTGGCCTATATCCACCGGGCTCAACTATTAAAACTTTAGTAGCTCTTAGTGCTTTAGAAAACGGAATTATTAAACCTTTAGATAGTTTTAGATGTAAAGGAAAAATTGAATTATACGGCGAAAAATTTCATTGCTGGGAAAAAAAAGGTCATGGAATAGTTAATTTAAGAAAAGGTATTCAAAGATCCTGTGATGTTTATTTTTATGAAGTAGCTAGAAAGCTCGGCGTTGACAGGTTATCAGAGACTGCAAAAAAATTTGGCTTAGGTAAAAAAGTTTTAAATGATTTTGTTGAAGAAAGATCTGGTGTAGTTCCAAATACAAAATGGAAGAAAAAATTCATCGGCCAAAACTGGTATCTAGGAGAGACTTTGCACTCTGGAATAGGACAAGGTTATTTTCAAAGTACACCAATTCAATTATGTTTAATGACAGCTCAAATTGCTAATGGAGGATTTGAAATTAAACCAAGAATCTTAACGGATGGTAGCAATAATAATCTTAGAGATTATTTAAAATTTAAAAATAAAAATCCTAACCAACTTTTGCCTACCGACTTATTAGTGGCTAATTTTGATTTAAAACCATTATTTAAAAATCAAGAACATATTAACTTAATTAAAGATGCAATGTTTTCCTCATCAAATGAGCCAGGGGGAACTTCATACCGACACAGATTTGAAAATCCTAAATATACTTTTGCTGGTAAAACTGGTTCTTCACAAATAAAAAGATTTACTGAAGCTCAAAGAGAAGCTGAAGTTAAGCAAAAAGATATAGAGTATAAAGATCGGGACCACGCATTATTTGTGGCATTTGCTCCCTATAAAAATCCTCAATATGCAATAAGTGTTTTAGTTGAACACGGTGGATCTGGTGGTAAAGCCGCAGCTCCTATTGCAAGAAAAGTAATTAAGAAAGTTCTTGAAAGACATGAATTAAGAGAACGTGTTAACCAATTAATTGGAGAACCTGTATAATGCTACAACCAAGATCAATTCAGTCTTCGTTAAGTTTAAGAGATAAAATTTTTTCAATTGATTATATCTTAGTATTAGCAATTTTAGTTTTAGGTATTACTAGTATGTTTGCAATGTACTCCACAGATGGAGGTGAGTTCAAATATCATACAAACAGTCATATTCTTCGTTTCTTCATTTTTTTTGGAATGTTTTTTGTTGTTTCATTTATTGGAATACGATTTTGGCATAATACTAGTTATTTAATTTATGTTGGAGTTTTTATTTTACTTCTTGCTGTGAAATATTTTGGTCTTACATCCTCTGGTTCTAAAAGATGGTTAGATCTTTACTTTATGAACTTACAACCCTCGGAACTAATGAAAATTGCATTAATATTATTTCTTGCTAAATATTATCATCGTATTTCAATTGAAAATATTAATTCTTTTAGGCATTTAGTTCTACCAATCACAGTTCTTATTGGACCAATCATCTTAGTTGCAACACAACCTGATCTTGGAACCTCAATTCTTATTACAGCTGGGGGGATAGTTGTTGCTTGGTTAGCTGGAGTTAGAGCAAAGTTTTTTATCTATTCCGGAGTTTCTATGCTTGTTTTAATGCCAGTAGCAATTTCATTCTTAAAACCATATCAAAAATCAAGAATTTTGACTTTTTTAAACCCTGAAAGAGATCCTTTAGGTGCTGGTTATCAAATTATTCAATCTAAAATTGCTATTGGTTCTGGAGGGTTATTTGGCAAAGGTTTTTTAAATGGTTCTCAAAGTTATCTAGATTACTTACCAGAAAAACATACTGA
>JACWDY010000015.1 GCA_014653835.1 Pelagibacterales bacterium SAG-MED28 | reverse complement strand
GAACCATCGCAAAACGGTTGTTTAGAACTTTTTCCGCAAGTACACCAATAATATGATTTTCCCTCAACCACATCTACCCCAATCGGTGCATCACCAGCTCTTTGACTTTCTGACATAATTAAGCTCCTTTGATTAATTAAATTTTACTTATAGTATAATAATATTAAATGAATATTAGATTATATAATCCTGACAGTATAGAGGAAAATTCTACAAACTTATTATCAAAAGAGCATACCCATTATGTAGTTAATGTAATGAGATTAAAACGAGGCTCAAATATTAATTTTTTTAATTCAGAGGGTGAATGGAAAAGCGAAATTGTTTTTTTAAATAAAGATAGAGTTGAAGTTAAGATAATCGAAAAAATAAAACAACCAAAGGGATTATCTAATATCGAACTAGCGATCTGCTTAGTAAAAAAAAATCCAATGGAGAATATTCTTCAAAAAGCTACAGAACTTGGAGTCAGCAAAATAATTCCAATCATATCTGAGAGAACCGAAGTAAAAGAATTAAATCACGATAGAGCAAATAAAATTGTAATTGAGTCTACAGAACAATCTAATCAACTAAGCCCACCAAAAATATCTGAAGTGACAAAACTAAAAGATTTTCTTAATAATCTTGATGGATCTTCAAAACTATTATTTGCGGATGTGAACTCTTCACAAAATTTGAAAGCTGAAACTTTAAAGCAAGGTAATCCAATTTCAGTTTTAATTGGCCCAGAAGGGGATTTTTCTCCATCTGAAAGGGACTCTATCCTGGGAAATTCAAACGTAACATCGTTTACAATATCTAGAAACATTCTAAGGTCAGATACCGCTGTAATTAGCGCTATTTCATTAGTTAATTTTATCAAAAATTCTTATTAATTGTCGCATTAATTGAAATTGTTAAATTGTTTAAAAGCTGTATAAAAACTTATGCTTAAAAAATTTGCATACACTTTATTCTTACTATTGCCAGGTTCAGTTTTAGCTAACCAACCTAAAGAATGGCAATTAGGATTTCAAAAATCAGCCTCAGAAACTATGAGTGATATTGTATGGTTTCATGATTACATGTTGCTGCCAGTTATTACCGCAATAACAGTATTTGTTCTTTTTTTAATCGCTTATGCCTGTATCCGATTTAGAGCATCAAAAAATAAAGAGGCATCAACTACTAGTCATAATACATTTATAGAGGTGATATGGACTCTGGTTCCTTGTTTGATTTTAATCGTATTAGCCGTTCCTTCATTTAAGGTTTTATATTCTCAAGATGAAATCCCAAAAGCTGATGTAACTATAAAAGCTATAGGCTATCAGTGGTACTGGGGTTACGAATATCCTGATGAAAATATAATTTTTGACTCATATATGATTGAAGAAAAAGATTTAAAAGAGGGTCAACCAAGATTACTTTCAGTGGATAACGAAGTTTATGTTCCAGTAAATAAGGTAGTAAAAGTAATGATTACCGCAAACGATGTTTTGCATGCCTGGGCTCTACCTTCATTCGGAGTAAAAAGAGATGCTGTTCCAGGAAGAATTAATGAAACATGGTTTAAGGCAGATAGAACAGGAACTTTTTACGGTCAATGTTCTGAACTATGTGGAATCAAACACGCGTTTATGCCCATTACTGTAAATGTAGTTACCGAAGAGGAATACAATCAATGGTTAGAAAAGGCTAAAGTAGAATTTGCTAAAGAGGAAATTAATAATAATATTAAATTAGCTAAACAAATTAAGGAGATAAACTAATGTCCGCAACTACTGCAACGCACGAGCATCATCACAACCCAACTGGTTGGAAGAGATGGGCTTATTCCACTAATCACAAAGATATTGGAACAATGTATTTAATTTTTGCAATTATTGCAGGAATAATTGGAACAGCTTTTTCTGTTTTAATGAGAATGGAATTAGCGCATCCAGGAGACGGCATTCTTGGAGGTAATTATCACTTATATAATGTACTAGTAACTGGTCATGGCTTAATTATGATTTTCTTCATGGTAATGCCTGCCATGATAGGTGGATTTGGAAATTGGTTTGTTCCAATAATGATTGGTGCTCCTGATATGGCGTTTCCTCGTATGAATAATATTTCTTTTTGGTTATTACCTGTTGCCTTACTTTTATTAATTGCATCAATATTTGTTGATGGCCCTCCAGGTGCGCAAGGTGTAGGAGGCGGTTGGACTATATATCCTCCATTATCATCTAAAACTGGTCAACCAGGTCCGGCAATGGATTTAGCAATTTTAAGTTTACACGTTGCTGGAGCTTCTTCAATTTTAGGAGCAATAAATTTTATTACAACAATTTTAAATATGAGAACACCAGGCATGACCTTGCATAAGATGCCTTTATTTTCTTGGTCTATTTTGGTTACAGCATTTTTGCTTTTATTGTCTTTACCAGTCTTAGCAGGGGCAATAACTATGTTGTTAACTGATAGAAATTTTGGAACTGCTTTCTTTGAAGCACAAACCGGAGGAGATCCAGTTTTATTTCAACACTTATTTTGGTTTTTTGGTCACCCGGAAGTTTATATTCTGATTCTTCCCGGTTTTGGAATGATCAGTCACATCGTTTCAACCTTCTCTAAAAAACCTGTATTTGGTTATTTGGGTATGGCTTATGCCATGGTTGCAATTGGTGTAGTAGGTTTTGTTGTTTGGGCACATCATATGTACACAGTAGGACTAGACACAGATACTAAAGCATATTTCTTAGCAGCTACAATGATTATTGCTGTTCCAACTGGCATCAAAGTTTTTTCTTGGATTGCTACAATGTGGGGTGGATCAATAAGTTTTAAAACTCCGATGTTATGGGCCATAGGATTTATTTTCTTATTTACATTAGGAGGTGTAACAGGAGTAGTGCTAGCTAACGCTGGAGTAGATACTGCTCTACACGATACTTATTATGTAGTAGCACATTTTCATTACGTACTTTCAATGGGAGCGGTGTTCGCAATTTTTGCAGGATTTTATTATTGGTTTAGTAAAATGAGCGGATATCAATACTCGGAATTTTTAGGAAAACTGCACTTTTGGTTAACGCTTGTTGGAGTAAATTTAATTTTCTTTCCTCAACACTTTTTAGGATTAGCAGGTATGCCAAGAAGATATGCTGATTATCCAGATGCCTTCGCTGGATGGAATTATATTTCATCTATTGGCTCTTACATATCTGTAGTCGGTCTAGCAGTTTTCTTGATAAATCTCTTATACGCTTTCGCCAAAAAGAAAAAAGCAGAACAAAACCCGTGGGGAGAGGGAGCAACTACTCTGGAATGGACTGTGTCTTCACCGCCGCCGTTTCATACTTTTGAAGAGCTGCCTAAAGTAAAGTAAATTGAGCCAAGCACTCTCAAAGACGAAGAACTCCAAACTAGGTTTAGTTATTGATCTAAACTCATTTTTTAATCTAATGAAACCAAGAGTAATGTCTCTTGTTTTATTTACTTGCATGGTTGGATTATTAATTGCTCCATATAATGTCGATTTAAAAACTTCTGTAATTTCATTATTAGCAGTCGCAATTGGTTCTGGTGCTGCAGGAGCATTAAACATGTGGTACGAATCTGATCTTGACGCTTTAATGAGCAGGACTTGTCTTAGACCGATACCAACAGGAAGAGTAAAGAGAAATCAGGCATTATATTTTGGAGTAATCCTTTCAGTTGTTTCGATTTTAACTCTTTATTATTCTGCTAACTTAGTTTCAGCGGCTTTGTTAGCCTCAACAATCGGATTTTATTTTTTTATTTATACTATTTGGCTTAAAAGAAAGACTCCTCAAAATATTGTAATTGGAGGTGCTGCAGGAGCGTTGCCTCCAGTCATTGGATGGACGATTGCTACAGGCACAATTTCAATCGAACCAATAATACTTTTTTTAATTATTTTTCTTTGGACGCCTTCTCATTTTTGGGCATTAAGTTTGTATAAGTCAGGTGATTATAAAAAAGCTAAGATACCTATGCTACCAGTTATAGCTGGAACAAAAACAACAAAAATAAACATATTAGTATATTCATTTGCAATGTTACCAATAATTATTGCCCCATATTTTTTTAATTTTGCTGGTTTATTTTACTTAACAATAGCTTTAATTATGACACTTTATTACAACTATTTATGCTTTGAATTATTTAAATCAAAAATAATAAAAACGTCAAATAAGATTGCGAGAAAAGTATTTGTTTATTCGATTTTTTATTTATTTTTTATTTATTTAGTTTTACTAATCGATAATGCTAAAGAGTTTTTATTATGAGCAAAAAAAAGAAAAATATAATAACAGCAATATTGTTAATACTTTTTATGATTTTTTTATTTGCTCTTACATTTTATAATATTGGAATTTATAATAGAGAGCTTTAATGACAATTAACAAAAAAAATTTAACACCAATAGCCTTAGTTTCCATATTCTTATTGATGTTGGGTTTATCATTTGCTGCAGTTCCTTTGTACGACTTATTTTGTAGGGTAACAGGTTTTGGTGGTACAACTCAAAATGCATCGGAAAAAGAAATACCAAAAATAATAGTTAATCAAGATTATAAGTTGAGATTTGATACAAATGTACATAGCACATCAGATTGGAACTTTTTTCCAGAGAAAAATACGATAGATTTAAAACCTGGTGAAGTACATACAGTGAAATTTAATGTTGAAAACCCAAACAATCAAATATCTTCTGGTTCGGCATCTTTTAATGTATCACCCTCTTCATTTGGTAAATACTTAAATAAAATTGGTTGTTTTTGTTTTGAAAAACAAACCTTAAAACCAAATGAAAGCCAAGAATTTGTTTTAACATTTTTCTTGGATCCAAAAGTAGTTGATGATAATAAAACTAAGAATATTTCTGATGTAACTCTATCTTTTACTTTCTTTGCATCGGAATTTTATGAAAAGGGTAAAATTTAAATATGTCGACAGATAAAAAAAAACATGATTTTCATCTAGTAGATCCTAGTCCTTGGCCGATATATGTTTCGTTTGCAACTTTAGTTTTAGCTGTTGGTGCGGTTTATTATTTTCATTCAAAAGCACTTTGGCTTTTGCTAGTTGGTTTTGCTTTAGTTATTTACGGCGCATTTATGTGGTGGAGAGATGTTATCGAAGAAGCAGAACATCAAGGCCACCATACAGAGGTAGTACAAATTGGTCATCGATACGGAATGACACTTTTTATTGCCTCAGAAGTAATGTTTTTTGTTGCTTGGTTTTGGGCGTACTTTAATGCAAGTTTATTTCCAACAGAGACAATAGGAGGTACTTGGCCACCACCTGATATAAAAACTTTTGATCCTTGGGATATACCATTAATCAATACCTTAATATTGTTACTATCTGGAACTTCAGTAACATGGGCTCACCATGCGATGTTAGAAAATGATAGAAAAGGTTTAGTTAATGGACTGATTGCAACTGTTTTTTTAGGTTTTATATTTTCATGTTTCCAAGCTTATGAATACCATCACGCTACATTTACCATAGATGGAAATATCTATGGCTCAACTTTTTATATGGCAACAGGTTTCCACGGGTTTCACGTAATCGTTGGAACAATCTTCTTAGCAGTATGTTTGTTTAGATCAATGAAAGGTCATTCAACACCAACTCATCATTTTGGTTTTGAAGCAGCTGCCTGGTATTGGCACTTTGTCGATGTAGTTTGGTTATTCCTTTTTGCTGCAATCTATATTTGGGGAAGTTAAACTCAAATTGAAAAAAGCATTATTATTTCAATTATTTGTTATTTTCTTCATAACATTATTTTGTGCACTAGGCACTTGGCAACTTTACAGACTTCAGTGGAAATTAGAATTAATTAGCGAAATAACTTTTGGATTAGACTCTCAACCAGTAGAATACTCAAGTTCTATTAAAAAAAACTATCAAAGAATTAACGCTAAAGGAAAATTTGATTTCGATAAACAAATTTACCTTTATAGCTTGAATGAAAAAGGAAAACCAGGATACGATGTAGTGACTCCATTTAGAACAAATAAAAATGAAAATGTCCTAGTTAATAGAGGGTGGATAAATAAAGAACTAAAAGGTAACACTAAGATAAATCTTAATACATCAGCTGAGCAAAAAATTATCGGTCTTCTGAGAGAAATATATGAACCAAATATGTTTAAACCAGATAATGATATAAAAAATAATATTTGGTTTTCAATAAATTTAGAAGATCTGAAAGAGGCTACAGGAGAACAATTTAACGAGTTTGTAATTTTTTTGGAAGATAACCAAATTAAGTCACCAATTCCTAAAAAGATCACCATTGATGTGCCAAACAATCACCTCAAATATGCTATAACTTGGTATGCAATATCAATTTCTATAATTTTTTATTATTTATATTTTAGAAGAAAAAAATGAATTATTTTAGCACTAGGGACAAATCCTTAAAATTTAGTTTTAAAGATATTTTCCTAAGAGGACTTGCACCAGGCGGAGGGTTATTTTTACCAGCTAAAATTAAGAAGTATAATCAAGAAGAACTAAATAATTTAAGTCAACTTAACTATAACGAACTTGCTACAGAAATTATCTTTAATTTCTGTTCTGGTGAAATTGAAAAGGAAGAACTTAGCTCACTGATACAAAAATCTTATAGTGGGTTTAAAGATAAAGAAGTAGTAAATTTAAAAAAGATTGGAGAGATCGATCTTCTTGAGCTTTATCGCGGGCCCACTTTAGCTTTTAAAGATATTGCAATGCAGGTAATTGGGAATCTGTATGATTACTTAGAAGTCGCTAAAGATAAAACTGTAAATGTCGTGGTAGCTACATCAGGAGATACTGGTTCA
>JACWDY010000014.1 GCA_014653835.1 Pelagibacterales bacterium SAG-MED28 | reverse complement strand
TAATTAAACATTTCATTCTTAATATTAACTTAGTCCTACAATTCATTCTTATTTTTTGCTTTGAGTAAAGTTTCAAAGTTATCTCGTTCTTCAGATAATCTACTAACTTCTTTTTTTAACTGCTCAACTTCTAACTTGTAATCAGATACATCTTTATCTAATTGCGTGTTATCTTTAGCCAACGTATCTCTCTCTTCAGTAATGACTTTTAATTCATCCTCCTTCATAGCCAGGTTATGTGCTAGCATTGGCTTGCTTATATCTTTTAAGCTTTCTTCTGTTGGCATATTTTGTTTTATTACTTTATTAATCCAGCCTTCTTCCATTATTGTACTTCCTCCAGTTTGTCGTTTTCAGTGATGTCGTAGTTGGTTGCTGGATCTTCTATTAAAGCTATTTCTTTTTTTGTTTCTTTAATGATTTCTTTGCAGTGATCCTTAGCTTGTTCTAAGACTGTTGTTAGATTAGGAAAATTAGAAGGATATACTCCGTATATATAAAGATCATTTATAGCAGCAGCTACTCTTGATAATCCTTGATACCTTCTTTTTAATCTTTGTGTTCTATTGTCGTAAGGTAGATTGTAATCTACGTCTGTTTTATTCGCCATATTTTTTCCATTTAGTGTTTTCAATTTTGTATTCCAAAATATTTACTTTAGTATCTTCAACGGTAGATCCATCAGATACTGCTGCAGCTTCTTCATCAGGATAAATCTCTGTAACAACTAAGCTTGCAGTCGCCATAGTTTCCTTAACAATTTTTGCCATACTTCATTTCATCCTGGATCTTAGCTTGGTCCATCATTTCAGCTGCATCTTCTAAAGCTGTATAGACATCTAAAAATTCTCTTGGTTTGTTAAAGCCTTTATTAAAAAATTTATCTGAGTACACATCGTGCATTTTCTTAATATAGTTAGGATCAAAGAAAGCATTGAATGGAGCTTCAAAGAGCTGCGCTAGCTGCGTAAGTCTATAAGCGCTCAATCCATTAGATCCTTTTTCATATTTTTGTATTTGTTGAAATGCTACATTGCAGTGATCGGCAACACGCTGCAAAGTCATTCCTTTTACTGTTCTCATAAATCTTATATTTTGTCCTACAACTATATCCATTTGGATATGAGCTGGATCTCTATTGCTTTTCTTGTTCACAAAACCTCCTTAAGTTTGCTTTAATCATTTCTGTTGGAAATTCTTTTGATCTTCTCATCGTTAAATTAAAACAAGCTTTAGTTACTTGATCGAATTTACATGGTGAAGTTTGTTTGTAGATCTTAACTTTGTTATCTTTTTTTCTAGCGAACCAGCTGCTACCTAGCTTTACTGTTTTGCCATCATTAAATTGAGATACTTCAAGTGCTTGAGTTCTTTTTCTATAATTCATATTCCTCATTTTGTTTTTTTAATATTGATGCTGCGAGTACAGATGCTAGTCTGCTTGCAACTGTTGGTGTGAACTTCATTGTTTCACCGAAATTTGCTAGAGCTTGTAATTCTAAGTCGCTCAAATCTAATATATCCCAGCATGGCATATTCATTTTGCCATCTATTTGAACAAGCATTACAGCCAATCTTTTTTTCTGCTTTGCAAGCTCTCTGTTTTCTTTTCCTGGAAATTGGAAAACGTTAGTTGTTATTTTTGATATGCTCATAAGCTTTTATGTATGCTTTAAAAAATTTATTTGTTTGTCTGCCGTAAGTCTCGAAACCATTAAACTCCATAGCTAATTGAAATTCTGTTTTATTCATCGGCTTCATTTGTTTTTTGAAAGTAACTATCGACCAGCGGTGACACATCTTCTCTGTGAATTTCATCTGCCTCCAATAAGTAATTAATGCCATCAACGTAGCTGTCGTATTTGTATTCTTTTTTGCATCTGATAAGTTTTGCAGCTGCATACATTAGACAAACTTCATGAGGTCTTATTTTTTTTCCAACAAGTACGGTCCATACATCAGCAATCTTTTGCATCGATGTCTGAAACGAGCCGTACTCGTCAGTTTTTTTATTTCGGATTTCTTTAAGCTCTTTTGCTAATTTGTTTATTTGCATTTTGCTTAAATTCCTCATGACCTTTTTGTATGAAAAACTCTACGGTCTTCGACATACTGATAGGCAGCTCAAATTTACTCTCGGCTAAATCTTGTAGCTGTTTGTAAGTTTTAATGTTGATAGCAACTGATTTAAACTTATTCGGATCCATTATGCCTCCAACGATGCTGGATCAAATCCAGTAGATTGAGGCTCCATAGCTTCTACTCTGTGAAAGTAATAGTATGTTGAACCAGCTTGAAGTTTACCACCTTCTTTAGCTGTGGATTTGTAGGCTCCAAATCTGTACGACTTGCCTTCGATCATTATAGATCCTTTTAAGTCATAAGAACTTTCTTTAGCCTTATTAGTAACTGGTATTGCTAGACCCAGTTGTGGTCTTTTTGCTTTTTCTTCTGCCATTAGATTAATACTCCTTTAGATTTAAGTTGGCTTTTAACGTCAGTGAATTTCTCAACAAACTTGTTGTAGCTCAGCGGATTTTTATCTTTAAGATCTGCTAAGAAAGTTTTGTTTTTAGTAAGCCATTCCTGATAGTTACCAGCATGCGATACAGTTTTTAATGTTGTAATAGCTTCCTGGATTTTTTTGTCTTGCTGCTCTATTGCAGTAGATACTTCTTCAGCACTTGCGATGTTATCATTTGTAATACCGCACATTGCTAATGCTCTTCCAACAGCTGATGTCTCAGCGTTTTCTAAAGCACTTGTTTGATTGATCCTGGAAGCAGCTCTTTTTTCCTCAGCCATTCCAGTTGCAACTATTGAATTGTCGATTGATATAATTGCTTTAACAACTACTACATCTTTATTTATATCTAAGATGTGTGTTTCAATTCTTCCTCTTGCTCCTAAATTTCTTCTAAAGATTGCAAGTCTGTGAGCAACGGTAGCATAATCTTTTCCATGAATATTTATCATCTGACCGCCTGATGTTTGTTTAAAATCAGTGATCGTTTGTATTAAATCATCAGGAACTATTTTTGTGCCATTGCTATTATTACGATTAGCCATAATATAAATACTCCTATTAATGTTTTTGTTAATATTTTGTTTTTGTTTTTTAGCTTTGCTGCTACAGCTCTTTGCTGTTGTAATTTTAATAAAGTTTGTAGTGTTTTAAATTTCATCATATTTGATCCCACAGTTCGTGAGCTTCAATTAATAATTCTCTTGGTAAGCTGGACCAAGCATAAGGATGATCAAAGTTAGGATCTATGACTTGAGCTGCTGCTTTAATGATTTGGTTTTTATTACCTAGTTCTTCAAAGGTACCTAAGATTTTTTCTCTTCTTCTAAATGTATTACATAGAACTTTAAAACATCTTTGTAAGCCAGCTACTGTAAGATCAACACAGTTGTTACTATCATAAATTTTGTATTCATCTTTGTTTAAGTAAACTAAATAAACTGGAACTTTAAAATCATACTTAGCTGCATAAGTTGCACATTGTACTAAGTGATTGAATGATGGTTTTGCTGGGATCTTAGATCTAATAAAACTTCTCTCACCATCTACTTTAAGTTTACCAGCTTTACTCCAAGTAGTCTTAAGCTCGACAATACCAGTCGTGGAAGAAAGGAAACTAGAAAGAGAACCACTTCCAGCATTGCCGAACCTAAAATCAGTTCTACCTACGATTGGAAGCAATAGATTGGATTGCGACTGGTCGATACTGATTTGTTCTTCGCTTACGATTTTATGGGAACTAAACAAACCATCCATCGCTGCGAAACCGTTTACAATTACACTGTTAATTTCATCAAGATATTTTTCTTTTTTCTGTCTATCTTTTTCATCAACAGGTTCGTAATTTTTAAATTCTATTATTTCGTCATTTATTAAATCTAATTTATTTTTTTCTTTTGTATTGAATGAAGGTTGTAATTTTCTGTGAGGACCAAACTTCCAAATCACATCTGAATAATAATTTTGCAGAACATTGTTTACTGCTACACCAGCTTTCATTTGACTGCTGCCTAACAACAAAGCTCGTCTATCTTCTTGAGACATGTAACAATACTTAAACATCCAGGCACCATCGCTAATTGCGAATTGAGTTGGTGAGTGGTGATTAGTACCAAGCTTAGTTGCGAATAATGGTAAAGCTTTCTCGCTTAAAGGATCTTCTAAAACTACATCTGTTTTTATCATGTAGTGATAGATAACGAGTTATAATTATATTACAATGATTATTGTACAAATGTACAACGATTAGCTTACTTAATTGATTTAACTAATTTAACCGATTTAACCGATTTCTTTTTTTTGTTCTTATTGATTTGTCTTTGATGCCAAAGTTCAAATTGATCTGTAGGATAATGTGGTCTGTTCATTACTGGGTACCACGAAGGCGTATCACCAGCATTCGCTTGAGAATTATCTCGCATGTATTTTAAAGTGGAAACTTTATAACCGTATTCTTTAACTATTTTATCTACTGTTAATACTTTACTCATTACGCTCGCTTTTTAATAAAATCAGGTACTTCAATATCATCGTCAAATAATTTTAATTTTTTCTTTAATTCTTTTTTATCTGCTTCAATGCTAGCTCTAGTCATTTTATGTAACATATCTTCAGACTTAGCCATGCTGTCTCTTAATTTCATCATGCTTAATTCTAATTGCTGTCTTTGTTTCTCATGTATAGCAAAAAACTCTTTAGCTTTAGCATTCATTTCGTAATATTCTTGAGATCTTTTTGTTAAAGCGTTCTCACTCATTACAGAGATAACTTCTGCAACAAATGTAAATGGTCCTTTTACTGCTTTTTCTGTTTTTGCAAAACGATCAGGATTATAAATTGTTTGAACTCCACCTTTTGCAATATCGTAAATACCAAACCAATAAGACGTAGGCTCATAACCAAATTCTTCTAATCTTGGATCTTCTTTACCAACAACTACTAATTTGCCGTTCATAGAACTTTTTGCTACATCAGTTTTTCTATAAAAAGCATAATGCCTATCCATGTGAGATCCTTCACAGCTAATTCTGATTGCTTTAATGTTTGGTGTGTAAATATCTCTTGGAACTACAACTGATCCAATATTATTAGTGACGTTAGCTGCTGGATAAATTTGGCAAGGATTAAAAGTTTCATCGCCAAGTTCATTAGAATTATAAAGATCAACATAACCCCATACATCGCATCTAGTTTTTTCAAATAATAATTCAACTGGATCACAGTCTAAAGCTTTTGCATAATCTAAAGCTTGTTGTAATGAAAACTGTTTTTGACCTTTTAATTCTCTAAATAAATTTGAGTAATCTTTATCTAATTTTTCTGCAAATCTTTTAGGTGTCATTCCATGTTCAGTAACTTTCTCAAGTAATTTTTCGTTTGTTTTAGCTTGAGGAAATGGAACTCCAATCATTGCCTTATATTTTCTATTTTTTGCTATATTCCATGATGATATAAATAGATCTCTTGCAGCATTAATCTTATCTAAAACAAAAGCATAAACTTCACCTGATTTACCATATATTTTTTGAGTACAATTAATCTCTGTTCTTGGATGTATTTTTTTTAAATAATTATTAACTAAAACTCCTGTCTTTGCATCAGGAAATGGCGCTGGTTTAAATGTGTATCTAATATAAACCGTTGCATGCTCTTCTTTTAATCCTGATAAAAGAGTAGGTAATTGGAAATCAATTTGGAAATCTTCTAATTTTTTTACAACTCCAGTAGGCTCATTTTTAGAGCTAAAGTCTTTTAGATATTCTACACTCCATGAAACTTCTAGTTTTTTCATATTTTGTAGTCCTATACTAAATTGTACAAATGTACAACGATTATTGTTGACAAATAAGCTTAAAATAATATCTGATTTGTATGCCTAGAAATAAGATATTTGATGTTCAAAACTCGCCATTTTCCAGCTGGCACCGATCGCAACATGACGGCATATCTTACTGTGATTTAGACGTTTTAGGCATATGTCCAGCATGCGCTAAAATCCTCTTTATTGCTGATACTATCTACAATATTGACGGTAAATATCGAGGTAAATCTAGGTGGCTCAGATCACCATATCAGCAGATAGCTAGTAGCCTGGAAGTGCCATATTTTGAGATCTTTTATACTGTCGATGAGAATACAGAAAATAGACAAGTAACCGAATTTGCCATCAGAAGGTTATATCCAACACCAAAGGATATTCAGATCTTATCCACTGATCAGATGCTTAAATACCTGGAGTACAAAGCCATCGTAGAACATGGACCTGATTGCGCATCTATAGATTATTTAAAAAAACGCATAAACGAAAACAAATCAAAACATCCATTCGCAAGGAAATATATGTATGAGCAAATTTTATCTCAGTGATCCATTAGTTCTAACTGAGAACGCCATAGAACCATTGGATTTTAGGATCTACGAATATTGTAGCAAGAACTATGATGTTAAAAAATTTAAACCTTTTATAAGATTAGTAAACATAGCTGGTTGTTTTCAGATCTCATTGGAGCAAGTCCAGGCAGCATTACAACGATTGACTAAGATCAGAGTTAATAATTTGCCGTTAATTAAAATATCAGACAACGGTAAATATCTTACATTCGATATGCCAAGACATACAGAGTTTGTAAAATCATTAGGCTTTCAAAGATTTAATTCAAGTAGAGCCTGGAAGTTATTAAAAGAGCATACAGCTCAAGAAATAAAAACAGATTATCTTTATAAGGATCTCGATCAATACGAGCTATTCGATAAGCTTTGTAGTTTGCCGAAAGAGCAGCTGCTTAGTATTTCTGAAGATAAACTTATGTACAGATGGGTATTAAAAAATGTCAAGAAACATAGAAACTATAGTTAACGAACAATTAAAAATTGAGAAACATATTGTTGACATCTTGGATGATGCTGCATTTGCTGAGAGATTTCTTGCTAAACCTAATAACAATAGATGTCCGAGTATGTATCAATTGCTTGAAACACATTACGATAAGAACGACTGGGGTTATCATTTAAGACCAAAGCTATCTTTACGTGCAACACCAAGACAAATGACCAGGTATGACTTAGCAATAGATATTATTTGTGAAATAGATTTAGATATATCAGATGATCCTAGAGTAGATCGTAAACTATTGTGGATGCGTGCTAATCGTTTTAAGTGGACCAAGCTTGGAAAGTTTTTTGGTTTACACCGTACAACAGTTAAAAAAAGATATGAGAGTGTCTTAGACAAATTATCTAATAAGTTAAAAAAAAGCTTTGACAACTTCGACAAAATCTTTACTAAATAAATATATCCTTACAAATAAATCTTTTCACATCGTATAGGAAAAAATAATAATAGACGGATAAGAAATCGGCAGTATAATTAAACTGTAGTTATGAAAACAGTTTGTTGAAGATTAATTTTTTTTTACTCTTTTTTTTTATTCCAACAGATTAAGCCAACGAATGAAATTAAAACCTGATCGTTGCGAAAGCAATACAAGATCAAGCAACTACACTGTCCGTTGCAAAGCCAAAGGATTTTATTGCAGAAGTTCTAAAAAATTCAGATGTAAAAATCACGGTGGATTAAGTACAGGTCCACGAACTAAGCAAGGTAAATTAAAAGTTCTCAAAAATTTAAAACAGTTTAAAGATGTCTCAGAAATTACAACTGACAGACCAAGTGTCAGAAAATATTTGTCAAAAACTAATGCAAGGAAAACCTTTAACTCAGATATGCAGAGAGAAGGAATTGCCAAGCATAAGCGTAGTTTACAAATGGATTAGCCAACACCAAGAGTTTGCCAACAAGATAGTTCAAGCAAGAAAGATAGGATGTCAGACTTATCTTGATGAAATGATTACAGAGCTTGAGAATGCAGACAATAAAAATATTATGGTCGTGCGTGAGAAGCTACATCATTACCGTTGGTTAGCCTCTAAACTATTGCCAATCTACGGTGATAAGCAACAGATTGTACAAGACACTAAAGTAGAGATTACCTGGCAACAACCTCAAGAGAAAGTGATTGAAGCAGAGAGTGATTAAACACCGTTGGTAGTTGCGGACAAAGAACGTCTCGCACACGTCATGGAGTTTGGAATAATTCTAAAGTAGAGAGATCTACAAAGTTTTGCACCAAGCATGCACCAGTTTGTTTTATTTATATTGATTTACTTAGCTAGAGTGACTGCCTGGCATGCAATAGTCAAAAAGGTACAGGAAAAAAAAATGTTTTTACGCCAGGTACCATACCCCAAATTTATGGCGCCACCTCTATTACGATTATATACCGATGAGCAACACACGCAAAAAGAAACAATTAGAAATACCTAACAAGTTTAAGAACGTATCAGGCTTTACAGTTACAACATTTAATAATGAACTGATGATGGTCTTTAATGGATTTGAGGACCAAGACGATTTACCTGAGTTTGCTGATTTCGTATTTCAAAAAATAAATATGAAATACTGGGATAAAGATAAAATTCCTACAGTACACTAATGAAAATAACCATACCGTATTCGCCAAGAGAGCAACAAGCTTATATACATGGCAAGCTAGATAAACATAGATTTTCAGTTTTGTGCTGCCACAGGAGGTTTGGCAAAACGGTAATGTTAATCAATCATTTAATTAAATGTGCGATGACAAACAAAAATCATAATCCACGATTTGCTTATCTTGCTCCGACTTATTCGCAAGCAAAAAAAATCGCTTTCGATTACTTAAAACATTACACCAGCAAAATACCTGGTACGAAGTATAACGAAACAGAGTTACGTTGTGATTTTATGAATGGCGCCAGGATCATGCTGTTGTCAGCAGAAAATCCTGATAGCTTAAGAGGAATTTATTTAGATGGTTGCGTAATTGATGAGACTGCTCAAGTAAACGCAGCTGTCGTTGATGAAGTAATTAGACCAGCACTCTCTGACCGTAAAGGATGGTTATCGATGTGCGGAACGCCAAAAGGAATGAATAATCTTTTTTATGATTATTATCTTAAGGCTCAGCAAAACGATGACTGGTTTTTATATGTAGCCAAATCATCAGACACAAAGCTAATAGACCAGGAAGAGCTAGATGCAGCGCTTCAAGTAATGGGTCAAGCTAAGTACAATCAAGAATTTGAATGCAGCTTTATAGGAAATATCACAGGATCTATTTATGGGGATTTACTAAATAAATTAGAGAATGAACGAAGAATTACTAGAGTGCCTTATGATCCGTCTCATCCTGTTAATACCGCTTGGGATGTTGGTTTTAATGATAGTACCGCTATTATTTTTTTCCAAGTTATTGGACATAGTCTTAACATTATTGACTTTGCTGAGGACCATAATAAAGCGTTTCCTTACTATGCTCAACTACTCAAGGAAAAAGATTATGTCTATTTAAATCATTATGGACCACACGATCTTGAGCAAACCGATTTCGCTACTGGTAGAACTAAAAGAGAAGTTGCTTACCAATTAGGATTA
>JACWDY010000013.1 GCA_014653835.1 Pelagibacterales bacterium SAG-MED28 | reverse complement strand
CCTCTCCACCAGAAATTTCAATAAGCTTAGCAGAAGCCTCAGCAGTTCCACCGGTTGCTATTAAATCGTCAATTACAAGAATTTTTTCATTTTTTTTAATAGAGTCTTTATGTACCTCAATTGTTGCTTTTCCATATTCGAGTTCAAAATCGACTGAGTGAACATCTGCTGGTAATTTATTTTTTTTTCTAAGAAGAATAAAAGGTTTATTGAGAAGATATGAAACAGTTGATGCAAAGACAAAACCCCTAGACTCTATAGCCGCTACTTTATCAAAATCAATTTTTTTGGCTATTTCTACAATTTTATCATTAGTATATTTGAAAGCTTCAGAATTTTTTATCAAAGTTGTAATATCTCTAAATAAAATTCCTTTTTTTGGATAATCTGGAATTGAACGTATGTGTTTTTTGATGTCCATTATTAACTTCAAGTTTTAACAAAAAAGCATTAATAATTAAACGATGAAAAAAAGAAAACTCGGGATAATTGGTGGTAGTGGTCTTTATAAAATGGAGGGCTTTGAAAAAACTAAATGGAAAAAAGTCAAAACCGCTTGGGGTAAACCCTCTGATGAAATTTTAATTGCTAAACTAGGTAAAGAAGAAATTTGTTTTATTCCAAGGCATTCTAGAGATCATAAAATTAATCCTACTAATATAAATTTTAGAGCAAATATTGACGCCTTTAAACAATTAGGAGTTACAGATATAATTTCAGTTTCTGCAGTTGGATCTTTAAAAGATAACTTAGAACCTGGTAAATTTGTAATTATAGATCAATTTATAGATAGAACTTTTTCAAGAATTAAAACTTTTTTTGACGAGGAAATAGTTGCCCATGTATCTATGGCAAAACCTACTAGCCCAGGTTTATGTGATTGCTGTGAGACTGCTTTGAAAAAATTAAACATTAAAAATCAAAGAGGTGGAACCTATGTTGTAATGGAAGGTCCTCAATTTTCTACATTAGCTGAGTCAAATTTATACAGATCTTGGGGAGCAGATGTAATTGGCATGACAAATATGCCAGAAGCCAAATTAGCTAGGGAGGCAGAAATGAGATATTGTACTGTTGCAATGGTTACTGATTATGATTGTTGGCATCCAGATCATGAAGAAGTCGATGTTAGTATGGTCATACAAACATTAATGAAAAATGCGGCTAATGCTCAAAATATGATTAAAGAAGTTATTAAAACATTTAAAGATTTTTCTGTAGATAAGGACCCAGCAAATAATTGTTTGGATGTTGCGATTATAACCGATCCTAAGTTAAGATCTAAAAAAACAAAAAAAAAATTATCACATATTGCTGGAAGAGTTTTAAACAAAAAAAAATAATTCAATGCCAACATATATTGTAAAATGTTCAAATCTTAACCTTTCTCAAAAACAAAAAAATTCATTAGCTAACGATATTTCTAATACTCATAGTAAATTTACAGGGGCAAATACTTTTTTTGCTCAAGTAATATTTCAAAAAAATATAAAAAATTCTCATTTCATGGGAGGTAAATTAGTGAAGACAAAAGAAATTTTTTTAAACGGTCAAATAAGAGCTGGACGTACTTCAAAAGTAAAAAAAAAATTAATTTTAGGTCTGAGAAAAATTTTGATTAAAAATACTAATTTAAAAAAAGACTTTGTCTGGGTGTATTTAGAGGATTTATTACCAAATCAAATGATTGAGTATGGAGAAGTGTTACCTAAATCAGGGCAAGAAAAAAAATGGTTTAGCTCTTTAAATCCAAACTTGAGAAAAAGGTTGAGAAAAATGGAAAAAAAAAAATGAAAATAGAGGGGAAGTCTTATAAAACAATTTGGTTTGAAAATAACTCAGTAAAGATCATAGATCAAACAAAACTTCCTCATCAATTTGTAATTAAGAGTTTAAAAACAGTAAAAGACTCAATTAATGCGATTAAAACAATGGAGGTAAGAGGCGCCCCGTTAATTGGTGCAACAGCTGCCTATGGTTTGGTTTTATCAATAGTTGAGAATAGTGATTTATCTTTTTTAAAAAAATCTAGTGAAGAATTAATTGCTTCTAGACCTACTGCTATTAATCTTAAGTGGGCAGTCGATAGAATGATGAAAAAATTAAATGGTATTAATGAGAAAGATATTTTGAAAATAGCTTTAGATGAAGCAAAGGCCATAAAAGAAGAGGACGAAGAATTTTGTAAAAATATTGGTTTGAATGGTCTTAAAATTATTGAGAAAATTTCAAACAAAAAAAAAGATACAGTTAATATACTAACTCACTGTAATGCAGGATGGTTAGCAACAATAGATTGGGGGACTGCTACTTCACCGATTTATCACGCACATCAAAAAGGAATTAAAGTTCATGTTTGGGTTGATGAAACTAGACCTAGAAATCAAGGTGCGAACTTAACATCTTATGAATTAAATGAGGAAGGAATTTCAAATACTGTAATAACTGACAACGCAGGTGGTATATTAATGCAAAGAGGACAAGTAGATATGTGCATTGTTGGAACCGACAGGACTTTATCTAATGGTGATGTTTGTAATAAAATCGGAACTTATCTTAAAGCTTTATCCGCAAAAGATAATAATATTCCTTTTTATGTAGCCTTGCCAAGTTCAACTATAGACTGGAGTATTAAAGATCATAAACAAATCCCTATCGAAGAAAGAAATCCAGAGGAGCTATCACATGTTGAGGGTATAGATGAAAATAACGAAATTAAAAAGATAAGAATTTACCCACAAAAAAGTAAATCATTAAACTTAGCCTTTGATGTAACACCTGCTAAACTAGTCACAGGACTAATCACAGAAAAAGGAATTTGTGAAGCATCAGAAAAAGGGCTGAAAGGTTTATTTAAGTGAGTAAATTAAAAGCTGAAGTTATAAAATATTCAAAAAAACTCAACATTACAAATTTATCAGCTTTAAGATCAGGAAATATTTCAGTTAGAGCTAGAGAGAAGGGTGTAGAAGGTTTTTACATTACACCATCGGGAATGAAATACTCTTCATTGAAAACTAAAGATATTGTTTTTGTTTCTCTAAAAGGAGTCTATGATAAAAAAAAGAAAAAACCATCCTCAGAATGGAGATTTCATCAAGATATATATGTGAATAAGAAAGAGGCTAAAGCCGTTGTTCACGCACACTCAACATGCGCTACAGCTGTGTCATCTCATCAAAAAAACATTCCTGCTTTTCACTACATGGTTGCAGTTGCTGGCGGTGAGGATTTAAAATGTACTAAATACGCAACTTTTGGAACAAAAAAATTATCAAAAAATATTATTAAAGCTCTTAAAAATAGATCAGCTTGTCTGATCGCAAATCACGGACAAGTTGTGTTTGGAGATAATTTAGAAAAAGCTTTTGAGCTAGCCCAAGAAATCGAAAATATTTGCCATCAATATATAAATGCCCTAAGAATTGGAATACCTAAGATACTTTCAAAAAAAGAAATGAAAATAGTTTTAGGAAAGTTTAAAAATTATAAAAAAGGATAATTTTAAATGATTAAAGTAGGTGAACACATTACTTTAGATTTCCTTGGTGTTAAAAAAGACTATACCCCAGAATTTTACGAAAAAGTTATTTACAAAATTGCAAAAGCAGCAAAAGTAGAAATTCTTAATGTTGCCTCTCATAAATTTGAACCACAAGGTTTTACTTTAGTTGCTTTACTATCTGAAAGTCATTTTAGCTTTCACACATTTCCAGAAAGGGGAGTAATTAGTTTTGATTTCTTTACTTGTGGTAAAGTAAATCCAAAAGTTGCCTTGAAAATTTTAAGAAATGAAATTCAACATGAAAGAGTTGTAACTAATGCTTTTGATAGAAGTAGCATTAGTCTATATGACGATATTTACAGTACACCCGGTCAAAAAAAATATTATGTTGTAAAAAATGTTCTAGAAAAATTTACCTCTAAAGTTGGTCAATTTGTTGAAGTAATGGATATCGAAGAATTTGGCAATGCCTTATTTATTGATCATGAAATACAAGTCGCAGAAAAAGATGAAAAAATTTATAGCTCAACTTTTTTTAAGTCTAGTTATAATTTAAGCAAAAAAAATAATAACGTTGCTATTATAGGAGGAGGTGATGGGGGAGTTGCAAGAGCTTGTTTAGAAAATAACTCTAATTATATTGATTGGTTTGAACTTGATCCCGAAATAGTTGATGCATGTTACCGTCATTTACCTAAAGTATGTTCCAAGGTTAAAAAGAGCAATAAAGTTAAAACATTTTGGGGGGATGCATTTAAAAGTATAAAAGAAATTGAAGACTCTAAATATGATAAAATTTTTGTAGATTTAAATGATGATCAATACTGTATTGATTTAGCCAGAAAAAATATGAAAGGTCTAAAAAGAATTCTTAAAAAAGGTGGAGTTATAACTGCTCAAGTAGGTAGTAAAGATAAAAAACCTAAACAAGTAGAAAATTGGTGTAAAGTTTTAGATAAAAGTTTCGGAAATGTGAAGTTGTCAGGTGCTTATGTACCAAGTTTTGATTGTAATTGGAATTTTGCCTCTGCAATAATGAGATAATTTAATTTCTTGGTCTGTAAAAAGATTTTAATCCAATAATTGAAGTAAAAATTCCAAGTATTTCTAAAAGACACAACTTTAAATTATTTACATCTAGTTTAAAAATTGAAATTAATAATTTTTTAATGGCCTTTACAAAATTTGGGTAAATTTTTTTTAATGCATAAAAATAATTAAAATTTTTTTTATAAAAATAAAACTTAGACCAATTGAAATGAAATGAACGTGTTTTTTTTACTAAATTTGAATATTTAGAACTTAATGAACTAGAACCGTAGTGATGAAACTTGATATTTTTTGCGATATACAATTTTTTACCTATTTTCTTAAGTCTATAAGCAAAATCTATTGTCTCAAAATATAAAAAATAATTTTCATCAAATAAATTTTTTTTAATAATTTCTTTATTTATCAAAAAATTATTATCAATTAAATCAACTTCATCTAAATCAAATTCTCTATTAACTTTTGAGCTAGTTTTTCTTTTTATTAAATTATAACTTTCATAGTTTTTATAAATATTTTCATTTTTGTAAATTGGAGAAATAATTCCGAATTTTTTTAATCTTTTAGCACACAATAATAGATTTTTGATAGATTGATTGTCAATTTTAATATCAGGGTTGTTTAAAAAAATAAATTTAGTCTTTGATTTTTTATTCCTAAATTATAACTTTTTGCTAATCCAAGATTTTTCTTCGGTAGAATGACCTCTACGCCATGAAATTTTTTTTCCAATTTATTTTTAATTTTGACGTCTAAAGAGTTCTCAATTATTAAAATTTTATATTTTTTATGTAACTGCTTCAATAATTTAATGAGTAAATGTTGACTTTGATATGAGCTAAAAACAATTGTTAATTCCTTATTCATAATTTTTAATAATCTAAGTAATATTTATAGAATAATTTAACTTAATAAGATAATATATCCAAACAAATGTTTAATGTTTCATGCATTCAATTGAGATCTAACAATAATATAAATAAGAATTTACAAAGTACAAAAAAACTAATTTTTCAAGCTGTAAAACAGAAGACAGATTTTATTATCACACCAGAGGTTTCATCTTTATTTTCATTAGATAAAAAAAGATTACTCAAAATTTGTACGTCAATGAAAGATGATATTTATTTAAATGGTATAAAAATTTTAGCAAAAAAATATAAAAAATGGATTTTAATTGGGTCATTAATTGTTAAAGTTTCAAAAAATAAATTAGTAAATAGATCAGTTTTAATTGACAAAAAAGGTAAAATCAGAACTTATTACGATAAAATTCATATGTATGATGTTGCACTAAGTAAAAGGGAAAAATATTTAGAGTCAAAAACTTTTTCTGCAGGAAATAAATTAAAATCATTTAAACTTCCGTGGGGAAAGCTTGGGTTTACAATTTGTTATGATCTAAGATTTCCAAATTTATACCGTAAATTATCAAAAGCAGGCTGCTTATTTTTATCGGTACCCTCTGCATTCACCGAAACTACCGGTAAAAGACATTGGCATTCTTTAATAAAAGCTAGGGCAATAGAAAATTTTTGTTATATTTTTGCTCCTGCTCAGGGCGGAACACATTACAATGGTAGAAAAACTTTTGGCCATTCAATGATTGTTTCTCCTGATGGAAACATTTTAAAAGAATTAAAAAAATCTGAGGGAGTTATTACTACCTCCATAGATCCTAATTTATCAAAAAAATTAAGAACAATTATTCCTAGTCTTAAATTTGATTAATTATTAGTAAGATTTTATTTCTTTTATACTGGATCCAAGTTCTCTGTTGATAGAAAATTTTATTTTAGCTCTTTTGTCATTAAATTTATAGACGTTTCTTGCAAGTTCAATAAATTTTTTTCCAAAATCATTATTTTTTTCTGCTAGTCTCTTTTCCTCTTCAATATCCCAGAGCTTTAAATTAATTTCTTTTAAATCACTTCTATATTTTTTAATTGAACTTTCATCAGGAATAAAATTTTCCTTGGTTAGATTTAATGAAGATAATTCTTTTTCAACTTCAGCTAATTTTTCTTTATTAGTTATTTTAGCTTTTTTGATTTCCAAGATTGTGATTTTATCAATAAGCTCACCAGCTGAAATTTCTGCCAATATTTTGTCTAATTTATTGCTCATAATAATTATTTAATATAACACTCTTTAATTAAACTCAGAATTAATAATGTCAAATATATTGATTATCAAACATGGTTCCTTAGGAGACTTAATACAAGCTAATGGCGCGTTTAAAGATATAAAAAATTTTTACAAAAATCGTAAAGTTTTTTTACTTACAACTGAGCCTTATTCAATATTTATGTCTGAGTGCCCTTACCTAGACGGAGTAATTATTGATAAAAGATTGCCTAGGTGGAATTTGTTTTATTTAAACAATCTTAAGAAGAAATTACTAAGGTATGATATTTCTAAAGTTTTCGACTTGCAAAATTCAAGTCGAACAAAATTTTATAGAGGATTTATAATTAAAAATACTGAATGGTCCTCTGCAGAGACAAGTTTGGAACCAGATCAAAAAAAAAGTGACTTTGATCGATATCCTGTTTTAGACAGGATGGAGATCCAATTAAAAAAAAGTGGTGTTAAAACTGAGTATACTAAAAATGTGGATTTAGATTGGGCAATAATAGATATTTCTAGGTTACTAAAACAATATACCAATAATGAATATATTTTATTATTTCCATTTTGCTCTATTAAGCATCAGAATAAGAAATGGCCTTATTTTAAAGAACTAATATCAGAATTAAAAAAAGATTTTAAAAATAAATACCCAATACTTTTAGCACCGGGCCCTAAAGAAATTGAGGAGGCAAATAAACTTAATGGTAAAGTTGTTTTAGATGATAAAAAATCAGTAAATATAAAAACTTTAGTATCTTTAATAAATAAAGCTAAATTTATTATAGCCAATGACACAGGTCCAGCTCATATAGCATCTCACTTAGATAGAAAAGGATTGGCATTATTTGGCAGTCATACAACTGCAAATAAAGTTAGTATTGAAAATTTTAATTTTAAAGCGATAAGTGTCCAAAATTTAGAAGATTTGACTGTAGAGACAGTTTTAAATGAAATTAAATCTAAATTAAATTAATTCGATATATTTTTTTATAATTTTATTCCAACTAAAATTTTTTGAAAATTCCAAAGCATTAATGCCAAGTTCTTTATAATGATTATTTTCTAAAATTTTTAACAATGTTTCGTACAATGTATTTAAATCATTTCCGTTACATAAATAACCTGTTTGACCAGTTTTAATAGCATCACCTTCTCCTCCATAAATACCACCAATGGATGGAGTCCCATAAGAAGCAGCCTCAATATAAGAAATTCCAAATCCTTCAACTGATTTTTTATAAATTACAGACGGCATTACAAATACATCTGATTTTTCTAAAAGCGCAACTTTTTCTTGTTCTGTAGACTTAAAAATTAATTCAACTTCTTTATTCAAACCTAATTCAGCTTTAAGTTTTTCTAAATTCTGTCTCTGATCACCATCTCCAATAGAAACGTATTTTAAATTTGGAAATTTTGGTAATAAGTTTTTTATAGTCATCAAAATATTTTGATGACTTTTTCTTCCATCTAATCTTGAAACAGTAATTAATTTGGGAGAAGCTCCATTAAACTTTTTTTCTGCAAATTTTCTAGCATCTTCCTCAATTCGGATAGGGTAATTACATCCAGGATTAATAACTTTAATATCTTTAACTGGTACACCTAATTTTATAGCAAGCTCTTTAGTGAATCTTGAATTAGCTATTACATGATCTGCTTTCGCTAAAGCCTTAATTACTCTTTTATTTAATGATGAACCAATAGGTTGGTTAATCTCTTTTGAATGTATTAAACAAAATGATTTTGTTCTTTCTAATATCTTGTCATCAATATTTTCAATGCTTTTCCAATGATCAAAAAAAGAAGCTCTAAGATCATTGGTTTCAAGGTATTCTTTTATCAAATTAGCTTTTCTGTACTTTCTAAATATTTTAAAACCCGAAACTCTCTGAATAGATAAATTAGAATTTCCATCATATCTATCAGCGTATTCTGAGTTATCAGCAAACACTTTTACAGGTCCATGATTAAGCAAAGCATTTGATAAACCTTCCATGAGATTTTGCATGCCACCTAATTCTGGTGGAAAATTTCTTGTTGCTACCAAAAACATTAATTAAACCACTTTATGTTACAGCCCATACTTGGAATTTGTTCCCTAGGGCCCTTTTGCGTTTGCCCAATCATTTTCATGGATACCTTTAAATCACTATCTTCATTGTTAATTGGTTTTAAATCTTTTAACTCTCTGTATCTGCCACGGTACTGTAGCTCTAAATCTTTATTATAACCAAAGAAATCAGGTGTACACACTGCCCCGTACTTTTTAGCTACTTCTTGTGTTTCATCAATTAAATAATTTGTTTCTCCAAACCCATTTGTTTTTGCAAACTTAATCATGTTGTCAAACGAGTCCTCGGGGTAATTTTTTGTATCATTAGACATGATAGCAACGGAGTTAATTCCCTCTTTTTTCAATTCACTACAATCTTTTGCAAGATCTTTAATAATTGCTTTTACATACGGACAATGATTACAGATAAACATGATCAAAGTAGCTTTTTCTCCTTTAATATCATCCAAAGAAATTAGTTTATTATTGATTGATTTTAGTTTGAATTCCTCAGCTTTTTTTCCAAAATCGCAAACCGGGGTTTTAGTTAGAGCCATAATGTATTATAATTTAATTAATAATACATTACAGCAATATTATGATTTATGATTTTGAAGGACATACACCTAAAATAGATCCAGGAAGTTGGGTAGCTCCTAATGCTGTGATCATCGGAAGAGTTGAGCTTAAAACAAATTCTAATATTTGGTTTAATACAACTTTAAGAGGAGATCTTGAGCCAATTATCATTGGAGAAAATTCAAACGTTCAGGACGGTAGTGTTATTCATACTGATCCTGGTTGTCCCACAATACTCGGTAAAGGAGTAACAGTAGGGCACATGGTTATGCTTCATGGCTGCGAAATTGCTGATGATTGTTTAAT
>JACWDY010000012.1 GCA_014653835.1 Pelagibacterales bacterium SAG-MED28 | reverse complement strand
ACAAGAGTTTTTACAAGTAGATACAACAAATATTTTATTTATTTGTGGAGGTGCTTTTGCAGGATTAGACAAACTCATTGATAGCAGAGGAAAAGGAAGCTCCATCGGCTTTGGAGCCAAAGTAAAAAATTATAAGGAACAACCACTCTCCGAAATTATGAAAATGTTAGAACCGGAAGACTTAATTAAATATGGATTGATACCTGAGTTTATTGGAAGAATGCCAATCATAGCAACCTTAAATGATTTAGACGAAAAATCTTTAGTTAAAATTTTAAAAGAACCTAAGAACTCTTTAATTAAACAATATCAAAGATTATTTGAATTTGAGGAAGTAGAGTTAGAATTTCAGGATGATGCTATTTTAGAAATTTCAAAAAAAGCCATCCAAAAAAAAACTGGAGCGAGAGGGTTAAGGTCTATTCTGGAAAATATTTTACTTAAAACAATGTTCGAACTTCCAGATATGGAAAATGTGATTAAAGTTACTGTAGATAAAGCAGCCGTTAAAGGTTCTTCAGAACCCATTGTCACATACGGTAAAAAATCATCAACATCAGTAGCCTAATACTAATTTGTTTCTTGAAATTGTTAAATTTATCGCCATATTAACATTTAATGAAAGCTTCTTATTTAAAACCACTATTGCCGCTTAGGGACATCGTAATTTTCCCTTCAATGGTAGTCCCGCTTTTTGTAGGGAGAGAAAAATCTATAAAAGCCCTTCAAGAGGTAATGAAAACCGATAAATCTATAGTTTTGGTGACACAAAAAACTCTGAAACTGATGATCCTACTAGCAAAGACCTTTACCAATATGGATGTTTAAGTAAGGTGTTACAGCTTCTAAAATTACCAGATGGCACTGTAAAAGTTTTAGTAGAGGGAGAAAAAAGGGTTAAAATTTTAAATTTTAATGAAGACAATATCAGTTATTTAACTTGTGAAGTAGAAATTGCTGATGATCAAAATATATCTAAAGATCTTGAGCCACTGGCTTTAGGGTTAGTTAAAAAATTTGATAAGCTACAGGTTTTAAGCAAGAAAGATCTTAATGACGGTTCTAATAATCTAAAAAATTTAAAAAATCCATCTCAAATTTCAAATAACATTTCTTCAAATTTAAATATACAAATATTTGAGAAACAAGAGCTTCTTGAAATTATGGATCTTAAAAAGAGACTAGAAAAGATACATCAATTTATAGAAAAAGAGACTAGTGTTTTATCTGTTGAGAAAAAAATTCGTGGCAGAGTAAAAAATCAAATGGAGAAAACTCAAAGAGAATACTATTTAAACGAACAATTAAAAGCTATTCAAAAAGAACTTGGTGAAATTGATGAAGGTAAAGACGAACTTACATCTTTATCTAAAGCTATAGCAGATGCAAAAATGCCAAAACTCGCTAAAGAAAAATGTTTATCTGAATTAAAAAAACTTAAGTCCATGAGTCCAATGTCTGCCGAGGCAACAGTTGTAAGAAATTACCTAGATTGGATGACAGAGCTTCCTTGGTCAAATAAATCTAAAATTAATACAGATTTAAAAAATGCCCAGAAAACTCTTGATGAGGATCATTATGGCCTTGAAAAGGTTAAAGAGAGAATAATTGAGTTTTTAGCCGTTCAAAAAAGAATGCAAAAAATGAGAGGGCCTATTTTATGTTTAGTTGGTCCTCCAGGAGTAGGCAAAACTTCTCTTGGAAAATCTATTGCAAAAGCAACTAATAGAAAATTTATAAGAATGTCATTAGGCGGCATTAGAGATGAGGCAGAAATTAGAGGTCACAGGAGAACTTATATAGGTTCATTGCCAGGTAAAATAATCCAAATGATGAAAAAAGCTGGAACAAAAAATCCTCTTTTTTTATTAGATGAAATAGATAAGGTTGGAAATGATTATAGAGGAGACCCGTCTTCAGCATTGCTTGAAGCATTAGATCCCGAGCAAAACAAAGAATTTAATGATCATTATCTAGAAGTTGATTATGATCTTTCAGATGTAATGTTCGTAACGACAGCAAACACTTTAAATATTTTACCACCATTACTTGATAGGATGGAAGTAATAAGACTTTCAGGATACACAGAAGATGAGAAAGTAAATATCTCTCAAAAGTATTTAATACCCAACCAAAGTAAAAATAACGGGTTAAAAAAAGATGAATGGAAAATTGATGAAAATATAAATAGAAAAATTATTAGGCATTACACTAGAGAGTCTGGTGTCAGAAACTTAGAAAGAGAAATATCTAAAGTTGCTAGAAAATTAGTTAAAAAAATTGATAGTGACGAAAAAGTAAATAATCCAATAAATGAAAAAGATTTAAAAGACCTTTTAGGTGTACAAAAATTCAATTATGGTGAGATAGAGGAAGAGAATAGAGTTGGTGTAGTCACTGGATTAGCTTGGACTGAAGTTGGTGGTGAAATTTTAAAGATTGAGACTGCTGTGATGCCAGGAAAAGGAAAAATGCAAATCACTGGAAAATTAGGTGATGTAATGCAAGAGTCGGTTAAAGCTGCAAAATCATATATACGATCAAAAAGTTTAGATTATGGAATTATCCCACCAATTTTTGATAAAAAAGATTTTCATATCCATGTACCAGAAGGAGCAACACCTAAAGATGGTCCCTCAGCAGGAGTGGGTATGGTTACATCAATTGTTTCCGCTATAACAGAGATACCAGTAAATAAAGATGTTGCTATGACAGGTGAAATAACTTTAAGAGGTTTAGTTCTTCCTATTGGTGGGTTAAAGGAAAAATTACTAGCCGCTCATAGAGCTGGAATTAAGAAAGTTTTAATTCCAATAGAAAATAAAAAAGATCTAGTTGAAGTTCCCAAAACTGTTTTAGATTCTGTTGAGGTGCTCACAGTAAAAAACGTTGATGAAGTTTTGAAAGTAGCTTTAACCAAACCTTTGAAGAGAGTTGAATGGGTAGAAGTAGATCAAATATCAAATAAAGAAAAGTTAAAAGAAGAATTAAGCACTCATTAATCCAACCAGTCAGAGTATTTATTTATATTTGATGCCACGTGCTCTGGTAAAAGATTTGTATTACATTTTTTTAAAATAGATTTTCCTGACCACTTATAGCCTTTTGAGTCAATATTATGATCGTACATTACTCTTTTTTCTTTAATTAATTTTTTTAAATTATCAATATTTAATCCACTTTCTTCATATTCGTAATGATGAGCAAAATTTAATAATTTTTTTTCTAATTCTTCTGCAGTTCTTAAACAAGTAAAATGCCAGCCACCATTTTTAATAAAACATAAATTAGAGTATTTTTTTTCGAGAATAAAATATCTATTCTCCACTTTGGGTAGTTTTTGCCTTTAATATTTCTTAACCATTGAGGAGAAATAAATTTTTTCTTTTTAACTGCTTTGGTCCCCAACCAAGTATAATCTTTGTAAAATAAGTTAAGCTTGTAATAAAACATTTTTTGTTCAAAGATAAAGATTTTATTGTTAACTTTAGCTAAATCTATTTTATTTAAGTCAGGAATTTCATCTAAATCACTAATTAAAATTAAATCATCACTGGAGGCTTGTTTAATACCTCTAGAAATGTTCTGTCTTTGAAAATAGTCTCTAGCCATTCCATTTAGAATTAGTTTTTCACCTCTTTGTTCTTTTGTTTCACCGTCTAATAAATCTAAAATATTTTCTGGCTGTTTTTCAACTACTAGATAAATTATTTTATCTTTAAATTTTTTAAATTTATTAATATCAAAATTTAACTTTTTTGCTGTTCCATTATGAGTGTATGTAGCTTCGGTAATTACAAATTTTTTTACAAATTTATCTAGTGAATGCAATCTTAAATCTAGAAGTAAATCCTCATCAAAATACATGAAGCAATCATATATGTTCATGTTAATTGAGTTATAATAAAAAATAATATAAGTAAATATTTATTAAAATGTCTTTTAAAAAAAAAATCATTATTACAGGTGGATTAGGCTATATAGGTACAGAGTTGTGCAAATTGTATTCGGGTGTAAGCTGGCATCACAAAATTATTGTAATTGATAATAGATTTATATCTGAAAGAGTTAATCAAATCCGCAATTGGAATATGGAATTTATTCAAGGTGATATTTTAGACAAAAATTTAGTAAATAAGTATTTTAAAGACGCTGATGTTGTTCATCATTTAGCAGGTATAACGGATGTGCCACGAACAAAAAGTGAGTCTTCTAAATTTCAAGACGATAAAATAAAAGAAGTTGGAGAAAATGGTACTCAAAATATTTTAGATATTATTAAAAATGACTGTAAAATTATTTTTCCTTCGACACACGTTGTTTATGAAGGTATTGGAGATGTGAAAAAAGATATAAAAGAAAACGAAATTACTAAACCAGTTTTATCTTACTCCTCTTCAAAAGCTGTTAACGAAGATCAATTAAAGAAATCAGGTAAAAATTATATAATTTTAAGATTAGGTTCTGTTTATGGTTATTCAACAGACTCAATGCGAATTGACATAATGCCTAATCTATTTTCAAAAATTACCTCTCAAAATGGAACTTTAAAATTATTTGCAGGTGGCAGACAAATAAAAAGTCTTGTTCCGCTCATAGATGTAGCAAGATGTTTTAAATTTATGGAAGAAAAAAATCATATTAAATCAGAGATATTTAATCTAACAAAAGATACTCTAACCGTCAAAGAAGTAGCTGAAATTTGTAAAAAATATAACTCCAAAGTTGAATTGAAAGAAACTAATGACGAAGTTCCTAATTTAGGTTTTTCATTATCAAATAAAAAATTACTTAGTACGGGTTTTGAGTTTCTTTATAATTTAGATCGGAACATTAAAGAGATGATACAAAAATGGTCTAAACAAGATTTAATCAAAGATTTAGAACACGTAAAAAAAGGAGAAAATTTATTCATTGATAAAAGAGGAGTCATAAGTAACCATGAATTGACTGAGCCAATTAATTTAATTGGAATGATCGAGTCTAAAAAAGGCACTATACGAGCCAACCATTATCATCCCCAACAAGAACAAAAATGTTTATTTACGAAAGGTCAAATAATAGAAATATTTCAAGACATAATTAATCCTAATGCGCCTAAGATAACCCAAGTAGTGAATGCTGGACAATTATCAATTATTAAACCTAACGTAGCTCACACTATGGTTTTTACAAAAGATACGACTTTTCTAAATCTTGTTAGGGGTGAGAGAGATCATGAAAATTATGGTATTACTCATACAATAAGACATTTATTTGTAGATGAAAAAGAAAAAAAATTATTATTAGAGTGCTATAAGTTTGATTGTAGATCTTGTGGTAACACAGACCTTAAAAGAGTTGTTTCATTGGGGTATCAACCTTTAGCGAATAATCTAATTAATAAAAAAGAGGAGAAATGTGATCTTTATCCATTAGAGGTTAATTATTGCAGCAAATGTCATAACTGCCAATTATCAGTCGCTGTGGATCCAAAAAAAATGTTCACAAATTATCTTTACACGTCATCAACCTCAAAAGTTTTTAGAAGTCACTTTGTAGAGGCCGCAAAAAAATATTATAAAGAACTAAAATTAAATAAAAAAAAATCTTATATAATAGATATTGGCAGTAATGACGGAGTAGCATT
Source organism: Pelagibacterales bacterium SAG-MED28 (assembly GCA_014653835.1). Lineage (GTDB taxonomy): Bacteria > Pseudomonadota > Alphaproteobacteria > Pelagibacterales > Pelagibacteraceae > Pelagilacustribacter. Next base: position 4,326 of record JACWDY010000012.1, on the reverse strand, counting down.
AAAACCATTTTTAGATTTAGGGTTTAAAAAAGTTCTTGGAATAGAGCCAGCAAAAAACTTAGCAAAACTTGCAAATAAAAATAAGGTAAAAACTTTTAATGGTTTCTTAGAGAAGAAAAATATTAAAAAAATTAAAAAAAATGCTGACTTAATTTTAGCTTCAAATGTATTTGCCCACTCAGATAAATTAAAAGAAATGACTGAATGCATGATTAGCTTATTAAGTAAAAAAGGGACTATAATTATAGAGGTTCAGTACTTAATGAATACTCTTAAAGATTTAACATTTGATAATATTTACCACGAACATTACAATTATTGGTCATTAACTTCCTTAATAAATTTTTTCAATCAATTTAAATTAAAAATATTTAGATCTGAAACAGTTGATACACATGGAGGGTCTATTAGGATTTACATAAAAAAAGATAAAAAAATTAAAATTGAAACAAGTGTAAAAAAAATGCTTAAAGAGGAAGAAAATTATGGGATTAAAGATTTTAAAACTTATAAAGAATTTGGAGAAAAAGTTTATAAAATAAGAAAAAATGTTTTAACCAACATAAAAAAACTTAAAGAAAATAATAAAACTATAATAGGTTATGGCGCTCCGGCAAAAGCAACAACTGCTTTAAATTTTTTTGGTATTACAAAAGAAATAGATTTTATTGTTGAGGATAATAAGCTAAAACATAATAAATTTATTCCAGGTGTTAAGATTCCTATTAAGAATAAATCAAAAATTAAAAATAAAAAAAATGCTCTTTTGGTTTTGGCTTGGAATTTTTACAAGGATATTAAACGAAATAATGCAAACTTATCTAACAAATTTGTTAATATTAAAGAACTAGAGACTAATAACTGGAAATAAGATTTTTAAAGATTTCAAACATATTTCTCATACTTTCAAAGAAATAATCTAGATAAAACTCTGCAAATGGCAAATTTTGAATTATAAAATCTTGGAAAAAGTATAAGCCTCTTGAGATAATAATGATTAAAACAATAAAAAGTAAAAGTGAATTATAAAAACCAAAAGAAACTTTTTTATCACTAATTTGTTTTTTATTTGTTTCTACATTATTTAAATTAATTCCATGTTTTTTTTGTAAGTACTCTGGAGAATATAAGCTTATCTCTCTAGTCTTTTTAGCTTTTTTTGGCTTGGGCTTATAAATTTTTGTAATCGGTTTTTTAACGGAAGGACTAATTTTTTTATCAACTATAGTTTCATTCTTTAAATTTTGAGGTGGAAACTGTTTCCATTTATTTCCACATGAGCCACATTGAACTGTTCTTCCAGAAGTTGTTATTGCATTATCTGGTACAACAAATTTTTTACCGCATGAACTACAAGTTAAAATCATAGAATGATAATAATACTAGTATTTATGGAAATTGCATCAGTATTTAAATACTTTTTTACTTTATAAAGTTTTTGTTGTATATCTCAATTTTATTTAATAAAGCAGATAGCTCATTTATTAGTAAGAATACATGAAAAATTTATACAATATCTCCCGATTAAATATAAAACTTCTCATATTAAGCGTAGCCTCTCTTATTTCTCCTCGAAGCAAAATGATATTAGTTGCAAAAGCATCAATTAAAAATTTATTAATGCATGTATCTATGCAAAAAAATTATAAAAAATCAAAAAAAATAAATTATAAAAACTTGTTTTACCATCGGTCGCCGATGCCAAGTCAATCTTTTTTGGAGAAACATTATAAAGAAGGGTATTCGTATTATAAAATAAGGGATAAACCACAAAATGTTTCAGTAAGAGAAATAAATCAACTTGATCATATTTTAAATTCAAAAAAAAACTTCAATTTTAAAGATAAGGAAATTTTAAACTTTGGGGCTGGACATGGAGGCTTCTCTATTTTAACGTCATTTTTAGGAGCTCGTGTAACTGAAATTGATACCACAGATTATGACAGCAAGTGTTTTAATCGTAATATTACTCGCTTCTCGGATTTTTTAAATGTTCAAGATAAAAAATTTGATTTAATTTATGCTAGTCATACATTGGAACATTTAACGGATATGCCATCTGTTCTACAAATGTTTAAAAAAATATCTCACGATAATACTTTTTATTATTTTGAAACCCCGAATGGTAAATTAGATGTAAATAAAGAAAATGTTTTTCATACTTACTTTTATTTTAAAGAATTTTTTGAAAAAATATTTTTACAAAACGAAAATCGTAGTGATCATTTTCTAAATATTGTTTATAAGGAGAGAGACGGAAAAATTGTAGATAAAGAGTCAGATGACTTAGTTACTTTTACCAATCATAGTTTAAATACAGATTTTTAATGATAGAAAAAGGGTTACTTCAAAGGATAAAGTAGAAAATAAACCGTATTATGCTTTATTTAAGCTAGAATTTTTTTGGTTAAATAAAAAAGAAAAATAGAGGTTTAGCTGATAAATCTAAAAAAAATAAAAGATTGGGAGAAATAAATTTACTTTGTCATTTACGTATTGTAAAAGCTTGAAAAGATTACAAGGGCGGTTAGCTCAGTTGGTAGAGCATCTCGTTTACACCGAGAGGGTCATAGGTTCGAGTCCTTTACCGCCCACCACTAAATTAAGCAATTGTGGGGGTGTAGCTCAGTTTGGTTAGAGCGCCTGCCTGTCACGCCTTACTTCATCTTCTACTTCAAGTTTTACTTGGATAAACAATGATGAAGGAAATATTGAACAACTTATTTTCGCATAAAATCCTACCTGATACTCAAGGTAGAAAAATCTTTGCACCATTCTTACACCAAGATTTGACCTGTTTTAGACAGTCTCATTTCATGGTTGTAAAATATAAGAGCGGTTGCTTTGCATCGATCGAGTGCTTGCATAATAAGGTACTTTCAATATTAAATTAGTATGTACTATATAAATAAAAAAAGAGGTGGCTTTGTTGTTCTAAGAAAGTCAGACCGTAAACAGATCCATAAAGGATTGTTTAAAAACAAGACGCAAGCAAGAGAGTATGCAGCTACTAAAGCTCAAGACCAGGCAATACTCAATCCTTGTAAAGATCACTTCGTTGATGCTTATGAAGCATTTGTTTTGCAAAGACAAGAAATAGCTAGCAATCCAAATACTGCATTAACTAAGAGCGGTTTATCAGGTCATGTTTCTGATTTGAATAATCGAATAAAACCATACATGCAGAATGTTTTGTTATCTGAATTTAAACACCAGGTAATGAAGCAGTTTTTAATTAAGTGTTCAGAAGAAGGACATAAATTTAAAAGGCTGCAAAGATGCGTAAAGCACATCAAAGCTTTTCTTAATGTTATGAAAGCAGAAGGTAAAAATCCATGCTTAGATATGTTGAAGTTTGACATCAACACTTTGTATGAAATTATTCCATCTGACTATGAGGAAAGATTTGAAAAACAAACTGAGGTTATCGATGAGAAAGAAGTACAAAAAATTCTTGTCGAATTAAATCAAGATAAAGATACTAATTATAGATCTGCATTAAGTTTTGCTATGATTGTAGTTTTATTTTTATTTGGTTTAAGAAGATCTGAACTTAAAGGTCTTAAGCCATCACACGTTGATTTAGAAAATGGGGTACTTAATATTAAAGGTATCTATATTGCTAAAGAAGGTGGTTACTTAAGAAGAACTAAGAACAGAGGTAGCTTTAGACAAATTGATATTGACGATAATGGTATTAAGTTTTTTACCTGGTATCTTAAATGGTTAGAAACTAACTTACCTCATCATACCTGGTTGTTTCCATCTACAAGAGGAGGCAATCCAATTAGTGATAAAGCTTTATCAAACATGATGTGGCGTATCTATGAACGAATGGGTTTAGCTAAGCTTGAATGGAAGAAGGATCACTGCGTTGTTATCTCTTCACCGTTTAAAGGTTCACCTACAAAAACATTTAGACATAGACTAGCTACTGCTTTGATTGATGCCATGAACTCTGAAGCTGGTTTAACTGCTAACTATGTAAAGTCAGTTGTTGGTCATACAAGATTTACAACTACTCAAGATAGGTACGGTAATCACAACGGCAAAATAGTAAGATCTAAAACTTTGGCAAAAGCTAGAGCAATCGGATCTGTTAAATTAATTTCGTAATTTCTAGAAACTGTAGAGGCGGACCAATCTTCCGCCTTTACATTACCACTTCAACATAGCAACGATAACATGAGAGCCAGGCACTCCAACTATGCTGTGTGGATTTTTTAGAAAGAGAGGAGGCTGGCATTCGGTATAAATCATTTTAAAGCTTGTAATTTTTTTTGTATTTTTATTGCAGTAAGAAACTTACCTTTTTCTCTACACTTC
>JACWDY010000011.1 GCA_014653835.1 Pelagibacterales bacterium SAG-MED28 | reverse complement strand
CTAAAAGATTTTTTGGTGCAGCACGTAATGTAGAGGAAGGCGGTTCATTAACTATAATTTCAACGGCACTTATCGATACAGGAAGCAGAATGGATGAAGTAATCTTTGAAGAGTTTAAAGGTACCGGTAACTCAGAGTTAATCTTAGACAGAAAAGTTGCTGACAAAAGAATTTATCCTGCATTAGACATAACAAGATCAGGAACAAGAAGAGAGGAACTTTTATTTGAAAAAGACGATCTCTCAAAAATGAATGTTCTTCGAAGAATTATAAGTCCGATGGGGACGATGGATGGAATCGAGTTTTTAATTGCTAAACTGAAAAATACAAAAAACAATGCTGATTTTTTCGATTCAATGAATAAATCTGCAAATTAATTTTATTGTATTGTCTGATTGCTTTCACTTGTTTCATATAAGTAAAAACTAATTATACTTTCTAGTGTTTTAATCTTATTTTCTAAAGAAATAGCCTCAAGGATTTTTTGTTTTTCCTCATTTGTAATTGGAGCAATCATTGACAGAGTATTTATCTTCTGCACATGGTCCAATTTTTCGAACTCTCTCCAATTAAGAAGGAGGCCGTTCCTTTTAAAAAAAGTTTTCGCTTTTTCCATTAATTCATTTGCGTCAACTTCATTATGAGCATTTTCAACATCTCCTACAAAACTTTCATAATCAACTTGAAATTCACGATATAACTTATCATTTGGAACTTCTTTTAAAATTTTAAATCTAGAAATACCTGTTAAATTTATTAATATTCTACCATCTTTACTTTTTTGGTAGTCGCTTATCTTTCCTAAGCAACCAATTTTATAAACACTATCATTCTCTTTTTTAGACTGAACCATTCCCATTAATTTATCGTTATTGTAAGCATCATTTATCAAGTTCAAATATCTCTGCTCAAAAATATTTAAAGGTAGATTTGTTTTAGGAAAATAAATTACTCCACTCAGAGGAAAGACTGGAATAATGTTAGGAAACTTTTTCATAAGATTATTATATTAAAAAAATGATCTTACCGATAGCGACATTTTATATTGGTTGACCACTGATAATACATTGTACTATACTTAATAAATTGCGGGCATAGCTCAGTGGTAGAGCGTCTCGTTGCCAACGAGAAGGTCGAGGGTTCGAACCCCTTTGCCCGCTCCAAATTATGGATGATTTATCAAAAAAAAAATGCATTGCTTGTGACGGGAATATTCCACCTTTTGATACAAGCGAGATACATAAATATCTTAAAAAGGTAGATGGCTGGGATGTGAAAAGTAACAACGATAAAAGCCACTATTTAACAAAAGAGTTTAAATTTAAAAATTTTGAAGAAAGTCAAAATTTCGTAAACAAAGTTGGCAACGTAGCCGAAGCGGAAAATCACCACCCAGATATTTCTTTTGGATGGGGTTATTGCAAAGTAAAAATTTATACTCATGCCATTAAAGGACTTGCGGAAAGTGATTTTATTTTAGCTGCAAAAATAGATAAAATACATTAGTGGTTAAAATGCCTGATACCAGTAAAAAACATTTTAATTTTAGCCTTATTAGCAGCATTTATAATTTCCTGATCTCTAATTGAACCGCCTGGTTGAATTATAGTTTTAACACCAGCTTTAATAAGAATATTTATACCGTCTGCAAAAGGAAAAAAAGCATCTGATGCAGCTATAGAATTTCTTATTTTTGAGGATTGAAATTGTTTAGCTTTTTGTACTGCAATTTTACAACTGTCTAATCTACTTGATTGGCCTGCACCAATACCAATAGTTGAAAAATTATTACATAATACAATAGCGTTTGATTTAACATGTTTACAAACATTAAAAGCGAACTGAATTTCAGCTAACTCCTTTTTGCTAGACTTTAATTTTGTTACGCACTTCAATTTTTTTTTATCTATAACAATATCATCCTTGCTTTGTACTAGAAAAGACCCATCAAAAGATTTAATAGAAGTAAGACCTTTAAGTTTAAAATTAGAAATATCAATCATTCTTAAATTTTTTTTACTTTTTAAAATTTCAAAAGATTCTTTATCAAAACCTTTTGCCAAAATGACCTCTAAAAAGTTTTTATTAATTTCTAAAGCAATCTTTTTATTGATTTTATAATTACAAGCTATAACGCCACCAAAAGCACTTACTGGATCAGAGGCATAAGCATTTTTAAAAGAAGTCAACGGCATCTTATTTTCAGATACCCCACATGGGTTTGCATGTTTAATAATTACGGTTCCAGAATTTTTTTTCAGTGAGTTAAGAATTTCTAAAGATGCAAACATATCATTATAATTATTATAACTTAGTTCTTTTCCATGAATTTGATTAAATCCTAATCGTTTATCATCATAGTCGCTCACATAAATAGAGCTTTGTTGATGAGGATTTTCGCCGTATCTTAGTTTCTGCAATTTTCTTCCAAAAATCATTTTTCTTTCTGGAAATTCAATTTTAAGTTTTTTATTAAACCAACTCGCAATCATAGAGTCATAGTAAGCAGTTAATCCAAATGCTTTCGATGACATAAGTTCTCGAAACTTTAAAGAGGTTTTTCCTTTAAAAGTTTCCAATTCTTTAATCAAAGATTTGTAGTCACTTCTGTTAGTTACAATACTTACATTTTTAAAATTTTTTGCAGCAGCTCTAACCATCGTTGGGCCACCTATATCTATATTTTCGATGATTTGTTTTGAGTTTTTTGTATTAGTTACAACTTTTTGAAATGGATAAAAATTTACTACTATTAAATCAATTGCAGGAAAATTCTGTTTAGACATCTCACTCTTATGCTTTTTATTCTGCCTGTCATGAAGAATACCTGCATGAATTTTAGGATGAAGTGTTTTAACTCTACCATCTAACATTTCTTTAAAACCTGTGTACTTAGATAATTCAGTACATTTATACCCTAATTTTTTTATAGAAGCATAGGTTCCACCTGAGCTAATAATGTTGATATTGAATTTTTTTAAAGTTTTAAGAAGAGAAGTTAAGTTTTCCTTATTAGCTACAGAGATCAAAGCATTTTTAACTTTTAAATTCATTATCAAATTTTTTTTTTAATTTCCCAATTAAAAGACTTATTTTTATTAACTAAATTACCAGTGATTGTTATACAAGTACTATCTAATATTTTTTTTTCAGCAAAAAATATACTTTTTTCTACTTCTAGATTTTCATCGTTAATGGTGAATAACAAAGACTTATTTTTTGAAATTTGAATTAAAGCACCATTTCCACTCATTGTTTTAACAACAGTGAGTTCTGGGTTTACATGAAATCTAAAAGAATAACGAACAGGATAACCGTCTTTTTTTTTAAATATATGATCTGTACCTTTCAAATAATTATTTTCTTTATCGATGTAAATCTCCCTTTTATGAGTGCACCCAAAATTTTTTTCATATCCATTATTTGTAGCTGAACAGCCCAAAAGTCCATTTTCATCTTTCGTGGTTAAATCAAAAGATTTAAAATCATCTTTAATAGAATTTCCAAAAACCTTTTTAACTAATTCATTTTGTTCAAACTTAGTAACGGAGGTATCATTTAAGGTTAAAGTTGTTTGGCAAGCTGTTAATCTACTAAGTGTTTCAGCTTTTTTTGAAATACTACTACCAAATCCAGAATTAGAAATAATTTTTATATCATCCATGAAATATTCAAATGATAGAGGACCAGATTGATAAGAATTTGAAAATTTTTTTTTAGGCGGTTTTTCAATATCAAAAAATATTAAATGGTTTTTATACTTTGCCTTAAACAACCCCCCAAAATTCTTTTTAGTAATATTTTTAGTTTTGTCTTTTTCTAAAAATTGATTAATTTGACTTAATTCTGATATAGTTGCGCCATTAAATAGGGGTAACTGATCAGTTGGTGTTTTAATATAATTGAGACAAATAATATTTTTTTCAACTATATCCTCTAAAAATTCTGGAACATATTTCTGACTGTCTTTAATTACTTCCCTGCAAAAAATTAAATATTTAGAATAAAATAATAAATCACTTGGATTTCTTGATAAAGGAAAGCCATCATTATCAAAAACATTTTTTACAAGTGTTTCCAATTCTTTAATACCCATTTGAAAATTTGTCTCATACTCCTTAAAAACAAGTCCTGATAACATTATCGCTGTTAAAATCTCAATTTTTTTTAAAAAATTTTTTTCAAACCTAATATTTTTTTTTAAATGATTGGATTGAGTAACAATTGAATTAAGAAAGTTTTTTCTAAAGTCAAATGTGCTGTTATTTAGAATAATATCAATATTCAAAATCCAGCTTACGATCCTGACACTTAAAGTTGATGTTTCCCATATTTCTTTTTGGTATTTTGAATTTTTTAGCATCCAAATATAAATAATTTTTTTTAAATTTTTTTGATCTCCTTTTCGATCTATTAAATTAAGCCACAAAAATTTATGTGCTTGTTCAGAATTTTTTTTTTTACCTTCTAACCAGAAAATATTTGGATCTACTTCATTAATTTTGAACAATTGGCTCTTATATGAACTAATAATGGATAATAGGAAAGGATTTGGATTATAGTAGACTTGTTGAGGAGTAATTGATTCCAGTGATTTATTATAGTTTTTCGAAGAAAAATAAAATTTTTTAAGAGTTTTTATTAGAGTTATCTGAACCGCTAAAAGATAAAAGTAGACACTTTTCAGGCCAAACATTTATTAATTGTTTCTAAGGATTTCTATATTCTTTTTAAGGTCACCCTTATTTTCTTTAAAAACTGTAGAACCTGAAACAAGAACGTTAGCACCAGCGCTCTTTGCTTTTGAACAATTTTCAAAATTAATTCCACCATCTATTTCAACGTCAACATTTAAGTTTTGTTTATTTATCAGATCTCTAACAGCTTTCGTTTTTTCTAATACCTCGGGCATAAACTTCTGGCCTCCAAAACCAGGCTCAACACTCATTATTAAAACTAAATCTATTTCTTTTAAGTAATTTTGTATTAAATCAATTTTAGATTTTGGTTTAAGAGAAATACCTACTTTTTTATTCTGATCTCTAATTAGTTTTATGGTTTTAGAAACATCAATAGTTGCTTCAGGGTGAAATGTAATAATATCTGCACCTGCATCGGCAAAATCTTTTATGAAATTATCTACAGGAGAAATCATTAAATGGACGTCAAATATCTTTTTAGTCAAAGGTCTGAGCTTTTTTATTACCTCAGGTCCAATAGTTAAGTTTGGAACAAAGTGACCATCCATAACATCTATATGGATATAGTCAGCACCTGCTTTTTCCAGAGAAATTACTTCGTTTCCTAATTTACTAAAATCAGCAGATAAAATTGAAGGAGAAATTTTAATTAAACCACTCATAACTTGTTTATATTTTAAACTAAAATTTTGTCAAAAAAATTAAGAATTTAGTTGAATAACTGGTAAAGCTGCCTTGAGAAATCACTTTCAAGTGGAAATGCCAACATTCCCCACACATCGTAACCTAAAATATAAGGCATAGCATAAAATCTAAATAGGTAGAAAAACCAAGCCACGTAAAGAGCTATAAATGGACCAAAAAGAAAACTTGGTGTGATAAATTTGAACAAATTAATTATAGGGTTCGTATATTTAACAAATACTCGCATGAAGAAAAACGTAGAGTCTTCTTTTTGGAAGATATTCATGAATGCACGACCTATTAAAGTCCACATTATCATTCCTAACACATAGTCTAAAACAATTGCCCAAGTTGGTATCATGAAATAAAGAATATCACTATTTAGTCAAAAAAAAAGGGGCGAATAAATCGCCCCTTTTAATTTTAAATTATTAATTATTACTGTTTACCAAGGATTGGTTTACCCGTTGGTATTCTAAGATCGTCTACCATTTTCTGAGTAGTTGGACTTGGTTCTTTAGTCATTAAACTAACTACAACCATTACAACTAAACAGATTGGTGCTCCGATTAAACCAAATCTTAAGTGATCGATACCTAAGAATGGTTCGTTTACACCACCGAAAATTGGAACTGAAAACTTAGGATATACCCATAATAGGTAAAATAATCCTGAAAGTATTCCAGTTACTATTCCAGCGATTGCACCTTCTCTAGTAGCTCTCTTCCACCATACACCAAGTACAAGTGGGAAGAATAAGCCTGACATTGCAAAATCGAATGCCCAAGCAACCGAACCTAAGATACTTGTTAACCTAAATGAGGCTATATAAGCACCGGCAGCTCCGATTATTACTAGAAGTACACGAGCAACTAAAAGTCTCTTACGAGTATCCGCTTTTGGATCAATGATTTTGAAGTAAATATCATGTGATAAAGCGTTTGAAATCGCAAGTACAAGACCATCAGCAGTTGACATGGCAGCAGCCATACCACCAGCAAACACAAGTCCTGAGATTACGAACGGTAGTCCCGCTACTTCAGGAGTAGCTAATACTACAACGTCACCTCTCATGAACCATTCGTTCAACTGAAGTATACCGTCACCATTAAAGTCTGCGATAAATACTTGTTTAACTTCAGACCATCTTTGCACCCATTCTATCGACTGAACTTCAGAAATAGATTTTCCGATAATTCCAGTTGGTAGATTTGGATCCATCAATGCCAATTTAGACAATGTCGCTAACATAGGCGCTGAAGAGTAAAGTAAGAAAATAAAGAATAGCGACCAAGCTACTGATTTTCTTGCTGCTCTTACTGAAGGAGTTGTAAAGTATCTCATTAAGATATGAGGTAACGATGCAGTTCCTACCATCATACAAATCGCAAGCGATAAGTATTTCCAGACAGCCATTCCACCTTCAGGTACTCCAGAGTGAGTTCCAGAGATATATTTCAATCCTCCTGGTACTCCAGCTGCTTTCATATCTGCGGCGCTGTTTTTAACTAGTCCAAATTGCTGTTCAAGTTCACCAAGTCTTGCAACCTCGTCACCTAACATTAAGTGCGGGAATACACCCCCACCAACTTTACTACTAATCCAGAAAACTGGAATTAGATAAGCAACGATTAATACAATGTACTGAGCAACCTGAGTCCAAGTTACGGCTCTCATTCCTCCAAGCATTGAACAGATAAGGATACTTATTAATCCTACCCATACACCTGCTTCGAACGGAATTCCAAGAGCTCTAGAAGCAATTGTTCCCGTAGCGTTAATTTGTGCTGTTACGTAAGTAAATGATGCAATGAAAAGCACAAATACAGAGCAAGCTCTTACGAGATTACCACCATATCGTGTTCCAATGAAATCAGGAACTGTGTAACATCCAAATTTTCTTAGGTACGGAGCCATTAATGTTGCTACAAGTACATATCCACCTGTCCAACCTACTAAGAAGGCCATGTAAGTATAACCACCATAGTAAACTCCACCCGCTAAGGCTACGAATGATGCACCTGACATCCAGTCAGCTGCTGTCGCCATCCCGTTAAATACGGTTGGCACTTGTCTTCCTGCAACATAGTAGGCATCTACTTGTATGGTTCTTGATAAATAACCGATTAAGGCATAAATCAAAACCGTGAAAGCTACGAACATCACTCCGATGTTTTTAGCTGACACACCTGCTTGCTCCGCAATAGCCATCAATATGATGAATACTACGAAACCACCAGTGTAGGTCCCGTATATCTTAGGAAGGTTTTGTATAAAATCTCCTTTAAACATTAGTCGTCCTCTCTTTCTGAGAAGCCATGTTCTTCGTCGATTTTTTCTTGTTTGTTAGCAGTCCAAAACAATATTATCACAAACGCAAGAAGTGATCCTTGTGCTGTCATATAATATGCTAGTGGATACCCAAGAAAAGACATCGTGTTTAGTTCAGAACCAAACATGAAGATAACTAATGAGAAGAAAGCCCAAAGAACCAATGTTACTATCATATGGTTTTTGGTCTTATTCCAATATGCGTCTTTATTTGACATATTTCCCCCTGTTTATTTTTAACTTTAACTTTAACTTTTTACGTAAAAAGTACTTTAGTGTTGCGAAGCATACTGATTATGAGTTTAATTTAAAGCTAAAAAAGGCAGTCAAAACCAATTTGAAATGCTATAAACTTGATAAAATAAGGGTTTTTTTTATACAACGTGAAATTGAATTTCAATAATTTTAGAATCACTCTAAAAACTGTCCTGGAATACTTATTTCCAGTTGAGAAGGTTACAAGTTATTTCAAAAGTATAAAGTCCAAAGAAGATTTACAAAAATTCATACAACAAAGATCAGCTCACGTTACCCAAACTACATTATATGGATATTTAAAAACAAGAATGGGCCACAAGTTCACTTTAATGGTAGATGATGAGGAATTCTCTAAATCAATTAATCTTGCAAAGTGGAATATTTATATGGTTGCTCTAGCTGATTGCTCTTTTTATGTTTTTTCAATCTTAATAAGTGAAAAAAATTTAAAACAAAATAATTGTAGAGAAGTATTTCTAAATATTATTGAAAATGAAAAAAAAAATGGCCTAAGTGAGGAAATCTTTATTAAAGCCAAAACAGATTTTTTAAATAGGTTGGAAAAAATCGACTATAAAAAATATTATTTGGAAGAACCATTCAAGGAAAGTGGTTTAGCTCTCTATCACTGGTCTCCTATAGCTGACGAACTCAAAGAACTTGATAAGAAAATAGTTTTAAATTCTATAAAATTGAAATGGAATTTAATCGTAGAAGAATTTGCTAAACTAACTAAAAATTTAAAATTCAATTAATCTCTGTTTTGTCTATTTTCTACCAAAGACGTAACAACACTTGGGTCAGCTAAAGTTGTAGTATCCCCTAAATTATCAGGTTCGTTAGCAGCTATTTTTCTTAAAATTCTTCTCATTATTTTGCCTGATCTTGTTTTAGGCAAACCAGGAGCAAATTGAATAACATCCGGGTAACAAATTGGTCCGATTTGTTTTCTTACCCATTGTTTTAAATCTCTTTCTAAATCTCCTGTAGGATTTTCATTAGCATTTAAAGTAACGTAACAATATAATCCATTCCCTTTAATACTATGGGGAAAACCAACTACAGCTGCCTCAGCGACTTTAGGATGAGCAACAAATGCACTTTCAATTTCAGCAGTTCCTAGATTATGACCTGAAACAATAATTACATCATCTACTCTCCCTGTAATCCAATAGTAGCCATCTTTATCTCTTCGACATCCGTCTCCTGTAAAATATTTTCCATCAAATTGAGAGAAATAAGTGTCTATAAATCTTTGATGATCGCCATAAACAGTTCTCATTTGTCCAGGCCAAGAACTAGTCATACATAATCTTCCTTGTCCCTCACCTTTAATTAATTTTCCATCTTTATCAACTAAGACAGGCTTAATTCCGTAGAACGGCTTTGTTGCTGAACCTGGTTTTAAATCTATAGCGCCTGGCTGTGGAGCAATTAATATTCCGCCCGTTTCTGTTTGCCACCAAGTATCTACAATTGGACATTTGGAATCACCAACTGTCTTGTAATACCACATCCAAGCTTCAGGATTTATTGGTTCCCCAACTGTACCTAGTAATTTAAGAGATTTTCTACTTGTTTTTTTTACCGGTCCATCACCTTCTCTCATTAAAGCTCTAATTGCAGTAGGCGCTGTATAAAAAGTGTTAACTTTATATTTATCTACAATTTGCCACCATCTAGAATTATCTGGATAGGTAGGAATACCCTCAAACATTATTGTAGTAGCTCCATTGGCTAATGGCCCATAAATAATATAACTGTGGCCGGTCACCCAACCAATGTCAGCAGTGCACCAATAAATATCTGTCGGTTTATAATCAAAGATGTATTGGTGGGTCATAGAAGCATAAACCATATAACCACCTGTAGTATGCAAGACTCCTTTTGGTTTTCCTGTAGAACCAGAGGTATAAAGAATAAATAAAGGATCTTCAGCACCCATTTCTTCAGGATCACATTTCGTAGAAGCTGACGAAATAAGTTTTTTGTAAGAAACATCTCTTTCGTTATTCCAATTAACTTGATTTCCTGTTCTCTCTACCACAACACATTTTTTAACATCAGGACATTGTTGTAATGCTTCGTCAGCAATTTTTTTAAGAGGAATTATTTTACCACCTCTAACCCCTTCATCTGCGGTAATTAAATAATCTGACTCACAGTCATTAATTCTTGTAGCTATCGAGTCTGGGGAAAAACCTCCAAAAATTATTGAGTGTACCGCCCCAATTCTTGCACAAGCTAACATCACGTACGCAAGTTCAGGGATCATGGTTAGGTAAATTGTAACTCTATCACCCTTTTGGACTCCTAAACTTTTTAATCCATTAGCTGCTTTACATACATTTTTATGTAATTCTTTATAAGAAATCTTCTTTGAATCTGCTGGATCGTCTCCGACCCAAATTATAGCTGTCTTACTTGCGTTCTTTTTTAAGTGTCTATCGATACAATTAGCCGATGCATTAAGCGTTCCATCGTAATACCACTTAATTTTAACATCATCTTTACTATATTTTATATCTTTAATTTTTGAATATTTTTTTATCCAAGAAATTCTTTTTCCTTCTTTGGCCCAAAACTTATCATTTTCTTTTATAGAGAGTTTATATTTTTTTTGGTACTTAGATTTATTAACGTATGCTTGGTTAGCCCAACTATCTGAAACTTTTATTAGTGACTTACCATCACCATCTTCTAGAAGTTTTGGGGCTTTGAATTTTTTCTTTCTCGGCTTACTTCTTTTTTTTACTTTTCTAGTTTTTTTCTTAGATCTAACAGCCTTTTTAGACTTTCCTCTTTTAACTTTTTTAGTCTTTTTCCTCTTTTTCTTTTTAGCCACAATTTCTCCCTTTAAGAACTTATACTACCCATCTTACAAAGTATTTTCCAGCTTTTATAATCTATTGGCATTACTGACAACCTACTTTGTTTAATCAAGGGTAAATGAGAAATGCTCTTATTTTTTTTAATTTTTTCAAGGGTAACTGGGTATTTTAAATATTCTTTGAACCTAACTTGAACAGCGACAAATCTTTTTTTCTTATCTGTTTTATCAACAAAAGCTTTTTTAATCACTTTTACTATACCCACAATTTCTTTGCCAATATTAGAATGGTAAAAAAAACATAAATCACCAACTTCCATTTTTTTTAAATTATTTGCTGCTTGATAATTTCTTACTCCGTCCCAAGCCACACCTTTTTGTCCTGCTTTTTTTTGTTGATTTATCGACCAAACATCAGGTTCGGATTTCATTAACCAGTATTGCATATTTTTTAAATAATTAGATAGTAGCCAGTAGCTCCTAATAAAAGATACATTAAAGGTATAATTATTTTAAATGCTATCGTTACTTTACTGAACTTTTTTTCACCACTCTTATAAAAATGTGAAAGATAAAAAGATTCTATGCACATTGCTAATATAACTAGTACAGATATCATGTAGCCCATAAAAATTATCCAATCAAGAAAAGTTATGTACGGTAACTCTGGAACTTTATCTACGAGTACAAAATTAAACGCCACAAAAGAAACTAATAAGGTTCCTAACAAAGTAGCTCTTCCATGATTTATAGTCAAAAACATACATGCATAACAAAGAATAGTTATTATTAATAAAGGTAATACAAATTTATACAAATACGTTAACCAGTTTCTTTCTATAGATATTTCTGAAGATATTGAGTGTTTAGAATATTCTGAATAAGCATCCTTTAAAGGCTCTATTGATGGATAAGAAATGTATTGTTTAATAGTCCAGCCTGGAAATGAAATGTTATTAAAGTTAAACTTTTTTATATCATTTAACAAAATCTCAAACTTATCAGATTTTTCAAAAAATAAATTTTCAAAAACTCTTGATGAAACTAGGAATTTAAAATCATGATTATCGAATGGATAGGTCTTATAATCAAATTGTGGAATGGAATAGTCTATCTGTTCATCGTAATAGTTATATTCAATAGTACCATCGTAATATATTAAAATTTTTGGCTTTTCATTCGATATATTTCTCAGAGAATTATCAAAGTTAATTCTTAAATCAAAAAACTTTCCATTTTCGATTGACTTCTGTAAATCGTACTCACAAACAACTATCTTTTTTGTTTTAGCCTTACTAATTTTTTTGGTAATTGAAGTTATTTGATCAGAAAAATCATCTGATAAGTTATTAAAAATAATTAAATCTAATTTTTTACTATTATAGCTATATGTTCTGTTATCAAAAAATAAAGAAAGGCTTGAGTCGGTTTCATTAATTTTGATTCTTTTAAGATTATGGTAAGCCATCACCATAACTTCTTCCTCTAATTTATTATTCGAACCAAAATTAATATCTTTGTAGATTTTGTCACAAATTTTTTTTGGAAATAATTCGTTAAATTTTAGTCTTCTTTCTGCCTCTAAGGAGGAAACTTCTATAGAATGAAGTTTAGGTATAAATATAATAGTAATTAGTAATAAAAAAAAAATTCTCATTAAAAAAAAGTATATTATTTTTCCTTAGTAAACCATGATATTTACACAAGACTCGTCTTTATAATTTCAATCCTGGGCCTTTCATATATGGAGCTTTTTTATCGAGAGGCCATCTAGATTTAGCTGTTATATTTAAATCATCAATTAAATCCTTTTTAAATCTTTGTATTCCAGCCCATGCAATCATAGAGGCATTATCTCCGCAAAATTTCAAATCAGGATAAATTATTTCAAAATTCATCTCATTTGATAATTGAGTTAAATTTTCTCTAATAGTTTTATTAGCAGCTACACCACCTGCTACAATTAATTGAAAATTCTCTTTTTTAGTTTTCTTTTTAAACATTTCTACAGCAATTTTAGTTTTCTTATAAAGAATTTTATTTATTGTCTTTTGAAATGAAGCCGCTAAATTGTATTTGAGTTTAACATCTCCATTTATTTTTTTTGATTCTCTTAACACTGCAGTTTTTAATCCTGCAAAGGATAAGTTGCATCCAGCTTTATTTATTATAGGTTCTGGCAATTTGTAAAAATTTTCATCTCCCTCTTTTGAAAATTTTTCTACATTCGGTCCACCAGGATAACCTAAGTCTAACATTTTTGCTGTTTTATCAAACGCTTCACCTAAAGCGTCATCTATAGTTGTACCTAATTGTTCATACTCATTTACATCTTTGACTATTAAATACTGAGAATGACCTCCAGATATCAATAGAAGTAAATAAGGAAATTTAATCTTTTCATTTAAGCCAGGACTTAGTGCGTGTCCCTCTAAGTGATTAACTCCTATTAAAGGTTTATTTGAAAAAGCAGCAATTGATTTTCCAATGTTTAAACCTACAGTTAAACATACAATTAAACCTGGTCCAGCTGTTGTAGCCACACCATCTATTTCATTAATAGCAGTTCCGCTTTGTTTCAAAGCAGTATCGATAATATACTCAATATTTTCTAAATGTGCTCTTGCAGCCAACTCAGGAACTACGCCCCCAAATTTTTTATGTTCTTCTATTTGACTTGAAACAACATTAGATAAAATATCAGCAGTTCCCTCATCATTTTCTCTTATTACTGCTGCGGCTGTTTCATCACAACTGGTTTCAATTCCTAAAAAAGTAATATTTTTTGTCATCTCTATAATTGTTTTAAATAGTATAAATTAGATCTATCAAATATATAATCAATTAATGACTAAAATTACAATTGGAGCCAGAAGTAGCAATCTTTCATTGGCATATGTATCTAGGGTTAAAGATCTTTTAATAAAGAATAATGAAGAGCTTAATGAGACTGATATAAAGGTAAAAACAATCACAACTACTGGAGACATCAAACAAGACGTAAGAATTTCTGAAGTTGGAGGAAAAAATTTGTTTTGTAAGGAAATTGAAGAAAATTTATTAAAAGATAATATCGATATAGCCGTACATTCATTGAAAGACATGGAGTCATTAGAAAACCCAGATTTAATAATCGGGGCTTACATAGAAAGAAATGATCCAAGGGATGCGCTGATAAGTGATAATATAAAGAATATTAAAGATCTAGAAAAAAAAATTAAAATTGGTTCAAGTTCAAGACGCAGAGAACTACAACTTAAAAGAATAAATAAAAACATCCTAGTTGAGCATGTCAGAGGAAATATTGATACTAGGGTTGAAAAATTAGAAAAACAAGATTTAGATGGAATTATCTTAGCAGCGGCCGGAATTAAAAGTTTAAACTTAGAAAACAAAGTTGGTTTGTTTTTTGAAACTAAGGAAATCTTACCAGCTGCGGGTCAAGGTATAATAGCAGTTCAATGTAAAGAAAATAACAAAGCAATCAAAAATATTATAAAAAAAATCAATCATACAAATACAAGTCTTTGCGCAATTGCTGAGAGAAAAATGTTACAAACAATTGGAGGAGATTGCGATACAGCCATAGGAGGATTTGCTGAAATTAAAGATAACAATCTTAAATTAAAGTCGCAGTTATTTTCCGACTCTGGAGATGAAAGTTTTGAATATGAACTCGTCGGCCGAGATGTTGATGCTGCGTATATTGGTAAGTCTGTTGGAGAAAAATTACTGAGTCTTGCAGGAACGAAATTTAAAAAAAAATGAATATTTTAATTACTAGACCTTTAATTGATTCTGAAGATTTAATGGGAAGATTATTTTCAGAGGGTCACAAGATAATTCATATTCCTACTTTAAAAATTTCTCCAGCGAAAATTGATCCAGTTGACCCTAAAAAATATGATGCATTTATTTTTACAAGCGCTAATGCAATTAGAAATCTAAAATTAATAAATCAAGACAAATCAAAATTTTGTTTTTGCGTAGGCTCTATAACTGAAAAAATTGTAAGACAAAATGGTTACTCCCAAACCATTTCAGCCGGCGGAACTGTTAATGCATTAAAAAATATAATTTCAAACTCAAGCGATATAGACAAAAATAAAATGCTAGCTTATTTTTGTGGTGATCATATATCTTCAGACTTAGATTTAGAATTAAAAAAAGAGGGTTTCAGAGTTGATAAAATAATTAATTACACTTCAGAAAAAATCATCGATCTGAATAAAGAAAACAACAAAATAATATTAAATCATCCTCCTGACATAATTCTTGTCTATTCAAAAAGAAGCGCAGAAAGTTTCGTAGA
>JACWDY010000010.1 GCA_014653835.1 Pelagibacterales bacterium SAG-MED28 | reverse complement strand
GCGGCTATTGCAGCATTAAGTAATAGAAAAAATATAAATCTTTTTGTTCTGCATCCTCATAATAAAATTTCTAATATTCAAAGAAAAATAATGACAACAATTGGCGGTGCTAATATTTATAATATTGCTATTGAGGGTTCATTTGATGATTGTCAAAAAATTGTAAAACAGCTCTTTAATGAAGATAGTTTTAGATCAAAAATAAACATGTCTGGCGTAAATTCTATCAATTGGGCAAGAATTGTTTGTCAAATTGTTTATTATTTTTATTCTTTTTTTAAATTAAAAAAAAACAATATTAGCTTTTCTGTACCAACTGGTAATTTTGGAGATATCTATGCTGGATATGTGGCAAAAAAAATGGGTTTACCAATTAATAAACTTATAGTTGCTACAAATAAAAATGATATTTTACAAAGAGTTATTAATACGGGTGAATATAAACCTGATACAGTGAAAGCAACCATCACACCAAGCATGGATATCCAAGTTGCCAGCAATTTTGAGAGGCTACTTTATTATATATTAGATGAAAGCGATAGTAAGGTAGGGTCATTAATGAATGATCTGTCATCTAAAAGTTTATTCAATTTAGAAAAAAAAGAAATCGATAGAATAAAAAAAGATTTTGAAGCAGTAAAAGTTACAGATGAAGAGACAGTATCTATAATCGATGAGATATATAAAGAGCATAAATTTATAATTGATCCCCATACTGCTACTGGCGTAGGTGCAGCAAAAAGTTTTAAAAATTTGGGAGATATAGTTGTTCTTGGTACAGCTCATCCTTACAAGTTTAACGATACAATAAAAAAAGCTATAGGTAAAAATTTAGACTTACCTGAACATCTAAAATTGAATATAGATAAAAAGGAAACATTTGATATTATTGGGAATTCAAATTCAGAAGTAAAAAATTATATTTTGGGTAAAATACAATGAGAATAAAAATAGGAGACAAACTACCTAACTCGGAATTATTTTATCTTGACCAAAATAATGATGTAAAAAAAATTGATCTCTTAGATCTTTGTACAGGCAAGATTATTATTTTAGGTATGCCTGGAGCTTTTACTAAAACTTGTTCAGCTCGTCATCTTCCTGGGTACGTAAAAAATTACGAGTTGGCTACTAAAAAAGGAATTTCAAAAATTATATGTATCGCTGTAAATGATCCAAATGTTATGAAGGCTTGGGGAGAAAATCAAAATGCTGGAGGTAAAATTTTCATGGCTGGAGATCCATTTCTTAAATTTACCAAAGCGATAGGAGCAGAAGTAGATAAGTCAGAAAAAGGATTAGGAATTAGATCAAATAGATACACTATGCTTGTGGAGAATGGTGAAGTTAAAAAAGTGGAGGAAGAAAAAGAAACAGCTACTTGCGAACTATCTGCTGCTGAGAATTTTTTAAAATCTATTTAGTCTCTGAAACTGCTAACTCATCAACAAGATTATTATATTTGTTGCCAGCGTGAGCTTTAACCCATTTCCAAGTAATTTTATGTTTTAGACAAGCATTTTCCAATTTCACCCATAAATCTTTATTTTTAACTGGTTTCTTATTTGCACTTTTCCAATTATTTTGTTTCCATTTTTTAATCCAATCAGTAATTCCGTCTTTCACGTACTTTGAGTCAGTAAAAATTGTAATTTCTGATTTCTTTTTTATTT
The DNA here is from genome assembly GCA_014653835.1 of Pelagibacterales bacterium SAG-MED28. Lineage (GTDB taxonomy): Bacteria > Pseudomonadota > Alphaproteobacteria > Pelagibacterales > Pelagibacteraceae > Pelagilacustribacter. The sequence goes on along the minus strand of JACWDY010000010.1, from coordinate 33,860 downwards.
TTTTTAATGCCATAATTGGAGCCATTAATTCCATCCTATTATTAGTCGTATTTTTTTCGCCTCCAGAAATACTTGATTGGTTAGTATCATCTAATATGATCGCTGCCCAACCTCCTTTCCCAGGGTTACCTGAGCAAGCACCATCTGTATAAATTTTTAATTTCATTAAAAAAAATAATCCTCATGATTTTTTGCATTCTTGTGAAATTCTAATCTTTTTAAATACTCCATCGGATCTTTTATTTTAACTATTGCTCCCTCTACCTTATTTAACGCATCGAATACTCGAGTTAGCAAAAATCTTAAAGCAGCGCCTTGAGATAAAACCTTAATATTATTCAATTCTTCGTCAGATAATTTTCTTACAGATGTATATCCATCTATAAAATTTTTTGCTTTAGTAACGTTAAAACTTAAATTGCTTTTTAGACCGTCAAAACACAAAGCGTTAAAGCAAATAGCTATTTCAAAAGCAAAAAAATCTTCACATGAGAAATAAAAGTCAATTACACCGCTAAATTTATCTTGAATAAAAAAAATATTGTCGTGAAATAAATCTGCATGGATTATTCCTCTTGGCAGATTTTTTGGCCAATTTTTTTCAACATCATTAAGATTTTCCTCAATTAATCTTGGCAAATCTTTATGTATATTTTCACACTTATCTTTAACTGAATTAAACAACTTTCTCCATGAATTGACTGAGAGATCATTTTGTCGATTTAGTTTAAGACTCTTTGTGAGCTCATGCATTTTAGCTACCTCAGACCCAATTGTTTTACAGTTGGCAGGTGAAAGATTTTGTTTTGCTCTTCCTTCAAGAAACGTTACAATCATTAGTTTTTTTCCCTCAAAATTTGTAATAGTTTCATTATTATTATTTGAAATAGGGGCGGGGCATTTAAAGCTAGCTTTATTTAATGATGACATTAAATCTGAAAAAAAAGGAAGATCAGCAGATCTAACTCTTTTTTCATAAATAGTTAGTATAAATTTTTTTTTGTTAATTGATAAAAAATAATTTGTGTTTTCTATTCCTTCTTCAATACCTTCGAAAAAGTCTAACTTTCCTAAGTCGTAACTTAATAAAATTTCCTCAATTTTATTTTGATTTAATTTTGTGTAGACTGCCATTAGTTAAGTTCTTTTGGTAATTTGAATACAACTTTTTCTTCTGCAACTACTACCTCTTCTATAGAAACTTTACGATCTTTTTTTAAATTATTAAGTAATCCTTGAACCAATTTTTCTGGAGCCGAAGCACCCGAGGATATTCCAATGGTGTTAGAGTCTTCTATATCGTTATAAGGAATCTCCTTTTCTGAGTGCATTAAATGAGAATTATTACATCCCGCCTTTTTTGCCACCTCTACAAGTCTTACTGAATTAGATGAATTCCGACTACCTACAACAAAAAATATATCACATTTAGAGGCTATTTCTTTTACAGCAGATTGTCGATTAGTTGTTGCATAACAAATATCCTCTTTAATAGGACCTTTAATTTTTGGAAACTTCTTTTTAAGGGCATCAATTATTTCAGCGGTATCATCAACAGATAAAGTGGTTTGAGTTATATATGCTAAGGGTTTATTGAAATTATCTGCATTGAGATTATCGGTATCATTTTTAGTTTCAATTAACGTAATTGAACCTTTTGGAAGCTGTCCCATGGTACCAATAACCTCCGGGTGATCTTTGTGACCAATTAATAATATGTCATAACCATTTTTATTTAGTTGTTCAGACTCTCTATGTACTTTAGAAACTAGCGGACAAGTAGCATCCACATAAGATAAATTTTTAAATTTTGCTTCCTCAGGAACTGATTTAGGAACACCATGTGCGGAAAAAATAACCGGTCTACTTGAATCCTTAATGTCCGAGAGCTCATCCACGAATATTGCACCTTTTTCTTTTAATTCATCAACAACTTGTTTGTTGTGCACAATTTCATGTCTTACATAAACGGGAGTTCCAAATTTATCTATAGCTTTCTCTACAATCTCAATTGCTCTTTTAACTCCGGCACAGAATCCTCTGGGAGACGCTAAATAAATTTTAAGTTCTTTTTTCATTCTTTTCTAACAAGTATTCAAGCAATATATGCGGAAAAGTAAGAGACGCCAAACCAATAAAAATTACCTTATAAATAGCCTCATCGAGCTCATAAAAATTATTTAAAAAAAATATTGCTAATAAAAACATTACACCAGTGACCAGCGTTAAAGGAATTGCCCTACTAATAAATTTTTTAAGTCCACTTTTAATAGATTTATCTAATTCAAAAATCAATTTAATAGAATGTCTTATAGAATGTAGAAAGCAAAAATAAAGTGTGAAAGCTAATACAGGCGTTAAGAAAAAATTTAATATAAATAACGAAAAAAAATCCATAACCATAATTCCAATAAGGTTAGCATTCTTTTTTTGTGAAATATATAAAGACGATAAAAAGCTTAAAAATAACATTATTATCAAAAATTGATCTGTGAAAATTGATGATTCGAATACATTAAAATTTAAAATTCTAAATATTTCAATCGTTTCAGCTTTTTTTAATAATAGAGGCATTAAGATAATTGATGAACCTTTTAAAAAAAATAAAAATTCAGATATCAAAAACTTTCTTTTAAAAGAAAACACCGTATCTTCTTTTCCAAAATGATAAGATGCAACAACTAGAAATATAAACAAGACAGTATTAGGAAAACACAACCAGCTAGCTACAATTAAAACAGAGATAAATACATATGCAAGATAAAAATAAACGCTAGATTTATAACCAAATATTTTAAAAAGTTTTTTCCCTTTAATATTATCTAAAGCCCCATGAGAAATTCCAAGAATTAATATTAAGAATAAACAAAAAATTATTGGTTCAAAATTTACTATGAAATAAAATGGACTAATCAAAATACAAAAATTGAAAAATATAACTGAGTGTTTGAAGCTTATTCTTTCCATTAATTAAATAGCGCTTTTATAAAAATAAATTTAGGCATTTTACTTATAATATTAATATCTTCAAAAATATTACTTTTATTAGATAAAAATTTTATGACAGTATCCGAGGGTGCTTTAAACATTTCAAAGAAAATCTTTGGCATTTTCTCTGGATGCTTTTCTAAAACTCTTAGAAATACTTTATCTAAGAATTGGTATTTTTTTCCTAAGTTAAATGTTTTTACTTTTTCAATTTTATCTAAATTTTTTACAATATATCTACTATGCTCTTGTATATTTAAAAAAGTATACCCGGTACTCAACCTAGTCATACCACCAGCGGAACCAATATTAATTTGATTTTCATTTTTTAAAAAAGGGTAAAATAGAGGAATGGTACCTTTTTCTAAAAAATTTATTTTATAATTTTTAATTCCCAAATTATTTTTAATATAGTTCTCTAATTGTAAATCATAATCCATAAGATTTTGATCCTCTAAATTTGATAACCAAGTTGTTTCAACTAAAGCTCTATTTTTACTAAATGGAAGTGTGTAAAAAAAATGTACATCATTTCTTTGATCACAATTGAAATCCATAAGATTTAAAATTTCATCATCAAAAACATCTTTTGGTGTTTCAATTTCTAAGCCCTGAAAATGTTGCCATAGCTCAGATTTATCTAGCTCGTCTTTTATCACACTATTAAAAATTAAAGAATTTTCAGATTTAATTTCATCCAAATTTTTAAAAAAATTGACGTTAGGGTTACTAGAAAGTTTTAAATTAATTTTCTCATAAAATTTTCCGCTATTAATACTTTGGTAAGGGTATTTATCATTCTTTAATTCTTGAGAACCCTCTGAGGTATTTATTGTAAAATTATTCCAACTTTTAATTACACAATCTTCAAAGCTATGATCAAAAACCTTCCAGAAAGACCATGTTTTATCTCGTTTATACTCTTCACGCAGTTCAATTATAGCTAAAGTTTTATCTTTTAATTTATTACTAATCTCAAGTTCATAAGCTAAAGATAATCCCGCACAACCTCCACCTATAATTACATAATCAAATTCTTTCATTAAAATTTATTTCTTTTTTTAGAATATCGTGATTAATATGATTATCGTAATTTAACTCTTTCATAAATAATAACTTTGTAAAATCAAATATAGATAAAAAGGTTTGAAATATTTTTCCCAATACTGGAACATAAATTTTTCCTGCCTTGTTATAATTATTAATGTTTTTTTGCTTAAGAATATAATCACCAATTTTTCTATAAACACGCCTTGCTACGACAACTGAAAATCTTGATCTCAGAGGAATACTACTTAAAGATTTAAAGGATTTTTCATAAAATATTTGAGACTCACTTATCAAATCTTGAATAGAAGAAAAATCAGGGTTGATATATTGTCTATTACGTTCTTTGTCTTCACAAACATCCCTAGCAATATTTGTAAGTTGCATTGCAATACCAAGATCAATTGCACCTTTTAAAGCCTCTTTGTTTTTAACTTTAAGTATTTTTGACATCATTAAACCAACTGTACCTGCAACTCTGTAAGAATATATAAATAAATCCTTTTTTTTATTTATCTCGACTCTCTCTTTTAAATCTGTTTCTACACCGTCAAATAAATCAAATACAATTTTTGTAGAAATATTTTCAGTATCAATTGTTGACCACATTTCTTTTATGATTGAACTCCTAAAATCTTTGTTAATAAATTCTTTTTTGAACTTAAAGAAATTTTCTCTTTTATCCTTTAGTTCTTTGTTATCATCAACTATGTCATCTAAAGTTCTACAAAAATTATAAAGCGACGAACATTTCTTAAATGTTTCTTTGGATAGAAAAAAACTAGCCCAGTAAAAAGATTTTGCATGTTTTTCTAATAAATTATTACTCATTTAAATAATCTATCTAATACTTTAGCAGAAGAAAGAACTCCTGGCATACCAGCACCAGGATGTGTACCTGCACCTACAAAATATAAATTTTTATAAATTTCTGACTGGTTATGAAATCTAAAATACGCCGATTGTGAAAATTTTGGCTGAATAGAAAAACCAGATCCATGTAGAGTAGCTAAGTCTATCTCAAAGTAATCAGGAGTTAGATAAAAATCACTAACTACATTTTCTTTTATTCCTGGCAAAACAGTTTTATCCATTTTATCTAAAACTAAATTTTTAAATTTATCTCCCTCTTCAATCCAATTTATATTTGATTGATTATTAGGCACTGGCACTAAAACATAAAAAGCATCTTGATCTTTTGGTGCCATGTTTGGATCAGTAGCAGATGGTCTGTGTAAATAATAACTTATGTCCTCCGAAAGAGTTTTTTTTTCAAATATTTTGTTTAAATGTTTCTCGTAAGATTTTCCAAAATAAATCGTATGATGCGCAACATTGTTATACTTTTTCTTAGATCCAAAGTAGTAAACAAACAATCCCATTGAATAATCCATTCTTTTCATTTTTTGTTTAAATAAAAAACTATAATCCTCTTTAGACTTAATTAATTTATTATAAACATTCGGGGGATCTGAATTACAAATAATATAATCACAATTTATTATTTTGGAATTATTTACTTTTACACCCTTTACTTTTTCTCTCTCTACGAGTATTTCTGTTACTTCAGCATTTTTGATAATTTTAATATTTTCCTCTATCATCAATTTTTCTAATGCACTGACAACGCTTCCGGTCCCCCCCATTGAGTAATGGATACCCCACTTTTTTTCCAAAAAAAGAATTAAAGTGTAAATAGAAGTAGTACTGAAGGGATTACCACCTACTAAAAGAGGATGCATGCTAAACACCCTTCTTAATTTTTCATCCGTGATATAATTTGAAACTAAACTATACACAGATTTATAACTTTTTAACTTTAAAAGAGAAGGTATTTGTTTCATCATAAAAACCAAATTATTAAATGGTCTGTCAGATAAATCTGTAAATCCTTTATCAAAAATTTTCTCAGTAAAATTTACTAGTTTTTTGTATCCATTATAATCATCAGAATTAAATCTTTTAACTTGTTCTTCCATTGATTTATCGTTCCCATTATAATCAAAAGTATCTCCGTCGCTGAACACAAAACGGTACCATAAATTTAAAGGTACAATTTTTACATAATCTGAAATTTTTTTATTAAACATTGAAAATAGCTCCTCAAAAAGATAAGGAGCAGTTATGACTGTTGGCCCACCGTCATATATAAAATCACCTTTTTTGAAAACTCTAGCTCGACCACCAAGATCAGGATGTTTTTCTAGTAATGTAACTTTATATCCTTTTGCTTTTAATCTTAGGGAAGCAGCTAAACCACCAAAACCAGATCCTATTACAATAATTTTTTTTGCCATTGATATTTATGGCCTATTCTAACTAGATTTTTTCTTAAGTGCTAATTTTGTTTCCTCAATACTAGATGTGTAAATTTTATCTAATTTGCTTTTATCTAACGAATTTTTAAGCAGTTTTTCCACAGACTCTATTGCAATTTTGACAGAAGTATTTTTAATATCCTTCAATGCTTGGTTTTTAAGTTGTTTTATTTTTTCCTCAGCGTTTTTCTTTCTATTCTCCATTAAATTGTAAAAGTCCTGGTTAGTTTTTATCACATTCTTTTCAGCATCCTCATTAGCTTTATCAACCATTAATTTTATCTCAGCTTTAGAATTACTAATTTTTTTTTCATGCTCTGTTAAAATATTCTTAGCATCTTCTTTTAGCTTATCTGCCTCATCGATTTCACTTTTTATACTACTGATATTTTCATCTAATGTTGTCTTAATTTTTTGAGGTATTTTAAAGTAAATGAGCAATCCTAAAAAAATAAAGAAGGATATCATGACCCAGAAAGTCGCATCTATAGTCATAAATATTTACCTATATTTTTTTTTGATACATCTTCAACTGCAGCCTTAACACTACTTTCGTTGAGTGTATCTCCTGAAATATTTTCAATTATGCTAGAAGCGATGTTTTCTGAAATATTTTGTATATCATTTAGAGAATTTCTTTTTAATTCATCAATTTCCTTTTGTGCTTTCGATATTTCGTTTTCAATCTCTTTTTCCATAACCTCTTTTTTCGACTGAATATCTTTATCCAATATTTTTTTAGAGTCAATTTGAATTTTAATAACTTCTTTTTTAGCATCTGCTAACATTTTTTCATATTCTCTAAATTTAGTTTCAGACAACTCTTTAAATTTATTTGCATCATCAACATCATCTTTAATTTTTTTTTCACGATCATCTAAATTACTTTTTATTTTTGGTAGGTAAAATTTTGCTATAGAAATATATAAAATCGTAAAAATTAAAATTAACCAAAAGGCTTGAGACGCCCAATACTTTGGATCCAGCTGAGGCATACCAGCCTCAGCTGCAAACAAATCAGTGTTTATAGCTAAAGTAGCTATTACTAAACTAAAGTAACTCCTCATATTTATTTGATTAAAATGCAAATAAAATAATTAAAGCTACTACTAAGCCGAATAATCCAGTTGCCTCTGCTAAAGCAAATCCCAAAAGTAAATTAGGGAATTGTTTTTGGGCAGCAGACGGATTTCTCATTGCTCCAGAGAGGTAGTTACCGAAAATAATTCCAATACCTACACCAGCTCCAGCTAATGCGATTGCAGCAAGACCTGCTCCAATCATTTTTGCCGCTTCTAACTCCATTTTTCCTCCTTTATTAATTAATGATGTAAATTTAATGCATCATTCAAATAGATGCAGGTTAATATTGCAAAAACATAAGCTTGAAGAAAAGCTACAAGAATCTCCAAACCTGTTAAGGCTACTGAAAAACTAAGTGGTAACCACCCACCTAGTAATCCCAAACTTATGACAAATCCACCAAAAACTTTTAACATAGTATGACCTGCCATCATGTTTGCAAATAATCTGACCGATAAACTTACTGGTCTACTTAAATATGAAATAATCTCAATTACTGTAATCAAAGGTAATAGAATTGCAGGAACACCACTTGGAACAAATATACTTAAATATTTAAAGCCATGTTTTGCAAATCCTATAATAGTGACCGCAATAAAAATAAATAAAGCCATTATCAAAGTTACTATAATGTGACTTGTAACTGTGAAAGAGTAGGGAAGCATTCCAACCATATTGCAGAAAAGAACAAACATAAATAAACTAAAGATAAATGGGAAGTATGGTTTAGCTTTTGAACCCGCTGTATCACTTATCATCTTTGCAACAAATGTATAAAACATCTCTGCTATTAGTTGAACTTTGTCTGGAATAATTTTTTTTTCTCTCGTGCCCAAAAATAGAAATAACAAAATAAAAGAAGCGCTTATAACCATAAATAAGCTTGCGTTCGTAAATGATAAATCTATTCCAGCAATTTTAATTTCAGGTCCAATTTTATGAACGCTAAATTGCTGCATTGGATTGCTTGCCATAAATTCCTTTGAATTAATCCTCTTTTTGCATTCGGTTGGCAGTTCGAATTACGTTTAACATGCCTGCAGCCGCACCCAAAAAAAAGAAAATTATTATTAACCAAGGTTTAGTACCAAACCAACTATCTAAAATAAACCCAAATATTGTCCCAACAGCAACTGCTGCTACTAGTTCTGTACCTAATTTGAAAGCACTGCCCATAAATGTACCCCTTTTTTCTTTGTCAGATTGCACTTGTTTTTCTATTTTTGATTTTGCAATTTTAAGGCGAGTTTTAAAGTCTTCAGGAATTGTCATTTTTTTAAGCAACTAACTCTTCAGCTTTTTGTAAGTCTACAGAAACTAGTTGGCTCACACCTTGCTCTGCCATCGTAACACCATATAGTCTATGCATTCTTGACATCGTTAAAGCGTGGTGAGTGATAATAATAAACTTGGTTTTTGTAATTTTTGTAAGTTCATCTAACAAACCGCAGAACCTAGTAACATTGGCGTCGTCTAATGGGGCGTCAACTTCATCTAAAACACAAATAGGCGATGGATTTACTAAAAAAACTGCAAAGACTAATGACAAAGCTGTTAAAGCTTGTTCACCTCCAGATAACAATGTAATTGATTGCAATCTTTTACCTGGAGGAGACACAAACATTTCTAACCCAGCTTCAAGCGGGTCCTCAGAGTCAACAAGTTCTATTTTTGCGGTTCCACCATTAAATAATTTGGTATAAACTTCATTAAATTTTCTATTAACTTTGGTAAATGCTTCAAGTAATCTTTCTCTTCCTTTTTGATTAAGTTCATCAATACTTGTTTTTAATTTGACTATTGCAGAATATAGATCGGCTCTATCATCCTCCATTTTTTTAATTTCAGTCTCGTATTTTTTTGTTTCTTCGTCAGCCCTTAAATTAACAGATCCAAGCGACTCTCTTTGTTTTTTAATTTTTTCCGCTTTTTGAGATTGATCCTCTAATGAGGGTAATTTTTCAGGTACAATTTCATTTAAATCTGATTGGGATAAGATAGACTCCTCACTTTCGATATTTAATTCACTTTTTACTGAATATAATAAATCTTTTTTTCTATTTTCAATTCCTTCTACAGTTGCTTCATTTCTTGCCTTATTTTCTTTTAAGTCTGATAGTTTTAATTGAATTTCTTTTAAATTTTGATTGATTAAATTATATTTTTTCTCGGAGTCGATTAATTCGTTTTCTATTTCTTCATTTCTTTTTTTAGTATTATCTAAGTTCTGTAAATTCTGCCCCTTAGAAGTTGCTATACGTTCAGGATTTTTTTGGTTTTCATTTAACTCTAAAAGCAATTTATTTTTTCGATCTGATAATTCAGCAGTCATTTTTTCAGAATTAGATCTTAGGTTTATCCAATTTTCTAATTCTACATCAATATTTTTTATCCTTTCTTTCCTTTTGATGGAATCACTTTGTATAGATTTATCTTTTCCAAATTTTTCAGCATATACTTCTTGAGATGATGTAATATTTTTAACTAGTTGTCTTAAATCATTAAATATTTCTTTTGAGAGTTTTTTATCATCATCAATATCTTTTTCAATCTGATCTAACATAGCATCCAATTTAGACTGCAAATCATCTAACTGATTTTTAGACTCTTTTAATTCCTTAGATGAGCTTGTTTCTACCTCAAGAAGTTCATTTTCTGTTTTTAAAAGCTCCTCTTTTTCTTTTGATATTCTTTTTTCATTCAAATCTGCATCTAAAGAAATACTTTTTTCCCTTTCAAGATCTGACTCAATAGTCTTGATTGATTTTTCAAGTTTTCCCTGCATCGATTTAACTCTTTCTTCTTCCTCAACAAGATTAGACATATCTAAATTAAGCTTTTGTAATCTTGCAGCGCTTTCCATTTTTTTATCTCTAAGAGGAGCAAGTTTTTTATTCTCTTCTTCTAAAAGTGTATTGTTATGATTAAAATCTATGTTTATTGCACTTATTTCATCTTCTTGCTCACTCAATTTCTCTAAAATTTGTTTCTTTTCTTCTTCTATTTCTCTTATCTTTAAATAATATAATCCTGCTTCAATTTTTTTTATCTCTCGTGAAATTTCTTTATATCTTGTAGCCTCTTCTGCTTGTTTCTTTAAACTATCTAGTTGTTTTTCTTGTTGTCTTTTAAGTTCATCGGCTCTCTTTAAATTGTTTTCAGCCGCATTTAATCTTGTCTCGGCTTCTTGTCTTCTTGCATGTATTCCAGAAATACCAGCAGCCTCTTCAAGTATAGATTTTCTCTCAATTGGTTTTGCCGTAACTAGTTGCCCAATTTTTCCTTGGCTTATTAGCGAAGGAGAATGTGCTCCAGTCGATAAATCTGCAAATAAAGTTTGGACATCTCTCGCTCTCACTTCTTTGTCATTAACATAATACTTAGATCCTTTGTCTTTCTCGATTTTCCTTCTTACGGAAATTTCATCAAACTCTTTATAGTGTGAAGGACCTTCTTTATTCTGATTATCAAGTAATAATGTAACTTCTGAAATATTTTTTGAAGGTCTATTTGAAGTTCCAGCAAAAATGACATCCTCCATACCTGAACCTCTCATACTTTTCGCTGAATTTTCTCCCATACACCAACGTAAAGACTCAACAATATTTGATTTACCACAACCATTTGGACCAACAATTCCAGTCAACCCTTCCTCAATTAAAATCGTAGTTTTTTCAGAAAATGATTTAAAGCCGGTTATATCTAGTTGTTTAAATTTCATTTACAAATTTTTTTCAATAATCTTTTTAAATTTTTTATAATCTACTTTGCCAGAGTATTTTTTTTCGTTTACAAATATAGTAGGAGTAGACTCAATTTTATATTTTTTTTGCGCTTCAATCCTTTCATTAAGTATTTCATCTTGAACATTACTATTTTCTAGACATGCATTCATTTTTTCCTCAGTTAAATCGAAATCTAAACCGACTTTCTTTATTAAATCATTAATTTTGTTTATATCAGAACCCACGGCCCAGAAGGTTTGTTTATTATAAATTTCCTCTAATAATTTAAATTTTTTTTCATTATCAGTTTGGCACCGCACAACTACTTCTGCATTAAGCGCAGCCAAGTCTAATGGAAAAGCATGATGTTCAAATCTTACCAAACCTTCATCAATATACTCCTTTTTTAACTTATTAAAAATTGAGGTATGAAAAGTTGCGCAATGAGGACAAGTTAGAGATGAAAAAACTTTTACTGTAACTTTAGCATCAGGATTTCCGATACTCAATATTTTACTTTCTGCTTTAGCAGAAAAAATAAATATTAATATAAAAACTGTTTTAAAAATTTTTCTTATTTCGCCCATTAAATGCTTTCAAAAAATTGTTAAGAGAACTTTTTAAACTACTATCATTTACTTTACTCATTTTTTCCTCGATTTTGGATAAATTTTTTATTTTCGGAAATATCTTTTCATTAAGCTTTATTTTATCCTGCGTAATTTTTAATTTAATATTACCAATACAATTATAGCCAAAAAAACTATTAATTTTATCAATTATCTCTTTTTTTTCATATTCAACTTCCATTTCCTTTCCGTGGATAACATTTAAAACCAACGTACCATCTCTCATTTCTTTTCCCATTTTTACCGTCGTAGGATAACAAGCATCGGAAATTTTTTTACTTACCATATTTGTCCAATTGTCTACAATGTTGGAATAATTATAACCACCTTTCCTTAGATGTTTTTTTAATGTTTTTGGAATTGAACTTGAAAAAGGCCTTAGCCCTTGTATGAACGTTTGGGTTTTATTATTATTTTTACTATGCATTTAAACACAACTTTATCAAAAAAAATTCTTGCTTGGTATGATAATAGCAAGCGTGTTTTACCCTGGCGTGTTAGCAAAAAATCACCAAAAAAGCTTTATTACAGACTTTTAAGTGAGTTTATGTTGCAACAAACTCAGGTAAAAACAGTTATTCCTTATTTTAAAAAATTCACCAAAAACTACAAGTCTCTCAAGACACTCTCTAAAGCAAATGAAAATCAAATTCTAAAATTATGGGAAGGACTAGGTTACTATAGGCGAGCAAGAAATTTATTAGCTTCTGCAAAATTATTAGTAAAAAAATATAATTCAAAGTTACCTGATGATTTAAAAGAATTGAAAAAACTGCCAGGTGTTGGCGAATATACAGCAAATGCATTATTAGGATTAGTTCATGACAAACCAACTATTGCATTAGATGGAAACGTCAAAAGAATATTTGCAAGATATCTAAATAAACAAGAGATAGGCATTAACTTTGAAAAACTCATTTCTATTAATAAAAAAAAGTTATTTAGCACAAATAGAAATTCAGACTTTGTTGAGGCTTTAATGGAATTTGGGGCCTTAGTGTGTAAACCAAAAGACCCAAAATGTGGTGATTGTTGTTTGAATAAAAGCTGTAGGTATTTAAAATCTACTAATAAAATTAAAAATAATAAAAGAAAACAAATTAAAATAATGCATTATGATATTTTTTGCTATTTGAACAAAAGTAAACGAATTGCTTTAACTAAAGAAAATAAAATTAGTTTTCTAAAAAATTTTAATCTTCCATCTATTAAAAAAATGAAAAACATTAAAAGTAACAAAAACTGGAAATTTTTAAAAAATTACAAAAATTCTATATCTAATCAGAAATTAAATATTAACTTATACTATAAGTTTTCGAGCAAAATTCCATTATCTTATAAATGGTATTCATTAAATAACAATAAAGAATTTATTCCAACTTTTACTAAAAAAATCTTTCAGCAAGTTTCAGTATTATTTTAATGAAAAAAAAATTAGCAATAATCGGAGCTGGGATCGCAGGACTTACTCTAGCAAATTTCTTAAAAAAATTTACTGATCACGAATTTATGATTTATGAAAGAGAAGAAAGTTTATCTCTCGAAGAAGGTTATGGAATTCAATTGGCTACAAACAGTATTAAAATTTTAAATGAGATAGACTTTAAAAAAATTAATAATGAGAAATTATTTAATCCAAAAACACTAGATTTTTATAATATTCAAAATGAGAAAATATGTGATTTAGATTTATCTAAATTTAATAACGAGGAAACAAAATATACTACTTTACAAAGATCAACTTTAATAGAGTTTCTTAAAGAAGATATTTATACTCAACATTTAAGATTTGGAAAAAAAATAAAAGAAGTTTCAGAATTAAAAGATAAAATTTTAATAAAGTTTGATGACAATACTAATGACCTTGTAGATTTTGTTTTTGCAGCAGATGGGATATTTTCTAATACAAGATCATTTTTTGAAAAGAAAAAAAATGAGCCTATATTTAAGAAGGCAATAGCGGCAAGAGTTATTTTAAAATCAAAATCTGAGCTTAATATTAGTGATGAAAATATAAGTTTAATGCTAGGAAGTAAAAGTCACCTCGTACTTTACCCTATCAATAAAAAAAAAGAGCTAAACTTGGTTTGTATTATGAGATGTAAAAAATTTGATCCTGACAACACTAAACAATTAATTACAAATTTGGTTTTAAAACAAAACCCTAAATTAAAAATTATTTTTGATAATGAGATTAAATCTTGGCCACTTTATTTCACTCCAAAAATCCTTCCCTCATCTAATAAAAAAGTTTTCTATATTGGTGATGCTTTTAACGGATTTTTACCAACTTTAGCGCAAGGTGCTGGGCAGTCGATAGAGAGTGCCTATGAAATATTTAATTTATTAAAGGAAAATAAATTAGTCTCGGACACTTATTTTGAATTAAGATCTAAAAGAGCAAAAATTGTCAGAAAAAGATCAAACTTTAATTTCTTTGCATTTCATTTTTCAAATTCATTGATGCAAAAAATAAGAAATTTTTTTTTAAAGTTTTTGACAAGGCGCAAATCATTTATTAAAGCTTATTTAAATCCGGTGTATAAAAATTAAAAAATCTTATTTTTTTTGTTCCTATTTTGTTCATATGATAAAGTGTTCAGTGATTCGATATGAAAAAATACAAAGCAATTTACGCTGATCCACCCTGGAGATTTAAAAATTTTAGTGAAAAAGGTGAGGGAAGAAACGCAATTTCTCATTACGACTGCTTGACGTTAGCTGACCTAAAAAAATTAAATATTAAAAGGTATGCAGATAAAGATTGCGCTTTATTTATGTGGGTAACAGATCCAATGCTTGATCAAGGATTAGATTTAATGAAATGTTGGGGCTTTGAATTCAAAACTGTAGCTTTTTATTGGGCAAAGACAAATACAAAAGTTGATTTAAATAAACTTTCAGCAGAGAAAGATTTTTTTACTGGCCTTGGTTATTGGACTAGAGCTAATGTCGAACAATGTATAATGGGTACAATTGGAAATCCAAAAAGAGTTGGAAAAGACGTGAAAAGATTAATAATAGATAAAAGAAGAGAGCACAGTCGAAAGCCGGAACAAACTTATGAAAGAATTGAAAAATTAGTGCAAGGTCCTTACCTAGAATTATTTGCACGCAAAACAAAATTAAATTGGGACTCTTGGGGGGACCAAGTTGGTTTATTTGATAATAAAAAAGAAGTTAAAACTAGAAAAAGGCCGTCCAAATGGCTTGAAACTAAGGAGCAACTAAAATTAATTAGCTAATTAAACAGCTTCAAGCTTTAATTTTGTAAATCTTTTTTTAAATTCTGAAACAAAATAATCATAATCTTTATCTATATGAACTTTGATTTTTGAATTAAAATGCTTATCAACCTCATCGCCATTTACTTGTAAAAATCTATAATTTGGAGAAAACAATTCCTGATTCATATGAGAAATAATGAAGCTTTTATATTTTTTTACTTCGAGATTTTTTTCATTTTTACCGTAGTCTTTTAATAACATTTTTACTGCTATGAGATTCTCTATAATTTTTTCTTGTTTTTCACTGTCATGATGGCCACCACCACGTTTGATTTCGTATGAGTTAAGAGTTTTTTTGCTTTTATCATAAGTTAATAGATCTATTTGTCTTGTTTTCTTTCTTTTCTTTCCAATCTTATAAGTTTCACCGTATGGTAAATCCGTATTTATAACATCTTTATTGTCTTGATCAGATGCTAATTGCATAGCATGTTTAGAAATTTTAAATTTCTCTTCAGACCAAACATCTAAATGCAGGCAGCAATTTTTAATTTGATTATAATAAATTTTTTCAAGGATTATTCCGCTCCTAATAGTTACTGCATGTACTATAAATGCAATTCTTCTGTCTAAGTCGGAATAAAGTGGCTCTGCGTTATTTTTAAGTTCTTTTCTTTTAATTCTACTTTCAAAATATTCTTTGGAGAATAATTCATCTAAACTTTCATCACATAGTTTTTTTATGTCAAAACTTTTAGACATTTTTTAACCTGCTTTATTGAGAAACCTCTGTCTTAAATTATCAATTAACACTAATGAGCCGCCTATGTTACAATGCCAGTAAGTCCATCCATTATAACTTTCAGTTCCCATTATTTTTGCTGCTACTTTATGAATAGAACCTTCAGACTCTTTATGTTTGATACTCCCATCTACCATAATTTTGGCATTAAATTTTTTTTTAGGATCAAATAAAACGGTTCCAGGTTTTAGTATCCCTAATTCGACTAATGAGCCAAAAGGAATTCTAGGTTTTGATTTATTGTTTTGGATAGTATCTAAATAGTTTTCCTCGATAACTTTAGCTTTCTTTATTCGAGCATTAGCGGCCTTAAAATATTTTTTGTCTCTTTCAATTCCAAA
Source organism: Pelagibacterales bacterium SAG-MED28 (assembly GCA_014653835.1). Lineage (GTDB taxonomy): Bacteria > Pseudomonadota > Alphaproteobacteria > Pelagibacterales > Pelagibacteraceae > Pelagilacustribacter. The sequence continues at coordinate 17,700 of JACWDY010000010.1, read as the reverse complement.
ATATTTTCTACCCAACTTTTTAGCAACAACTGCTGTAGTTCCAGTGCCTAAAAAAGGATCAAAGATGGCATCACCTTTATTTGAGGAAGCTAAAATAATTCGATGCATAAGAGCCTCTGGCTTTTGTGTCGAATGAACTTTTTTACCATTTTTCTTCAATCGCTCTTTACCGTTACAAATTGGAAGCATCCAATCAGATCTCATTTGCAAATCATCATTTAAACATTTTAATGATTGATAATTGAAAGTGTATTTTGATTTTTTATTTTTTGAGGCCCAAATTAAAGTTTCATGAGCGTTAGTAAATCTTGTACCTCTAAAATTCGGCATAGGATTATTCTTTCTCCATATAACATCATTGAGAATCCAGTAATTTAAATTTTGCAAATGATACCCTAGTCTAAAAATATTATGGTAAGAACCTATAACCCAGATACTTCCATTATCTTTTAATATTCTTTTACATTCTTTTAACCAGGACTTACAAAAATCGTCATAATGTTTAAAACTATTAAATTGATCCCACTTGTCATCAACTCCATTTACTTTGCTAGCATCAGGTCTTGTTAAAGACTCACCAATTTGCATGTTGTAGGGAGGGTCGGCAAAAACTAAGTCAAAAGTTTTATCGGGAACTTTTTTTATTTCAGAAAGGCAATCGCCATTAACAATACTGTTAAAAATTTTTGACATTTTTAGATTCAACCTTAAATTGAATCCATGGTCAAACCATTTTAGAAAAAAAAAGAGTCTTTTAGTGCTAGAGAGTCCTAACTCGACAACATCTGGTGTATAGGTTTAAAACCTTTTCTGTGGTGTGAAGTTATTCCAAATTTTTTTAAAGCGTTAATATGAGCCTTGGTACCGTAGCCAAAATTTCTCTCCCAAGCATAATTATTAAACTCCTCCGATAATTTTATCATTAATTGATCTCTAAAAACTTTAGCTATAATTGAAGCGGCGCTTATTGATTTAATTTTTTCATCTCCGTTAATTATAGTTTTAAAATTTTTCAAGCCCTTTGGTGCAAAATTTCCATCAATTAGGATTAATTCTGGTTTAATTATTAATTTATTTATTGCCCTTTTCATTGAGAGTAAGGCCGCTTGCAAGATATTTAAGTTTAATATTTCTTCAACTGAAGATATTCCCACAGCATAAGTCGAATTAAGCTTAATATGTTTTGCAATTTCAATTCTTTTCTTAAAAGTAATTTTTTTTGAGTCCTTTAAAAGACTAAGATCTATCGAGTCTTTTAAAATTACAGCCGCTGAAACTACGGGTCCTGCTAAACATCCTCTGCCAACTTCATCAACACCTGCGGTAATCATTAATTTATTTATATTTTAATTTTAGCTTTTTTATCTCTTATCATTTTTAGATCTATCCAGGCCATTTTTTTTTGAGCTGGTTGCCTCATCAAAAAAGCAGGGTGAAAGGTTATAATTATAGAAGTTTTACAGCTTCCAAATTCTTTATCAATCCATTTACCTCTAGCTTTGGATATGACAACATCATTACCTATTAAAGCATTCATTGCTGTACTCCCCAACAAAACTAAAATTTTGGGATTAATTATTTCAATGTGTTTTTTGATAAATGGCAAATATCGATTTACTTCCTCGTCAGTAGGTCTTCTATTTTCTGGAGGCCGGTAATTTATAATATTTGATATATAAACATTCTTTCTATTCAAATTAATTGAGGCTAACATTTTATCAAGTAAAGCTCCTGCACGACCAACAAAAGGTAGACCTTCTTGGTCTTCATTTGCACCCGGGGCTTCCCCTATAAGCATAATCTTTGATTTAGGATTGCCATCACTGAATACTATATTTGTCGCGCTATTTTTTAGAGTACAATTTTTGATAGCACCGATTGATTTTTTAAGTCTTTCTAAATTTTCTACTTTATCAGCAGAAATTTCAAAATTATCCTTTTTATACCTATTGATTGCCTTGTTATTGTAAATTAAATTGTGATTAATAAGTTTGTAATATTTAATTAATTTTATAGAGGAAGAATTGGTTTTTTTTATCATCGGTTATTATGAAAATATTTAAGTTTAATTTAAAGACTATAGGACAGATTTTGTTTGTCATTATTTTTTTGTCCACAACTCCAGCTAAATCTTTGGATAAGTTTAATAAGGCTGAACGTGTATCTGACTATTTTTCAGGCATTTTATTATTGAATGATAATCAATATGAACAATCTTTTAATTTTTTTAAAAAATTAAATGGGCTTGAAAATAGTCATATAAATTATTCAGTAAAATATTTGTATTCGTTGGTAAATTCCGGAAATATTAGAGAAGCCTTCAATTATTCTAGAAAGCTAGAGAAAAAAAAATTAGATACTTTCGAAAGTCATTTAATAACAGGAATTTTTCACCTAAAAAACTCAAATACTGATTTAGCTCAAAAGTATTTTCTTAAAGCTAAAAATAAGAGATCAAGATTTATTTTAAATAATTATGTATCAAAATCTCTTCATAATTGGTCAAATTTAAATAATTTAAATTTAAATCAAGCAACATCAGAATTAGATAAAATAGATGAAAGATTTCAAAAATTAAAAAGCATACAAAATGTTTTTTTAAATTGTTTTTTTAATAGTCCAAACACAGAAGATTTATTTATAAAATTAACATCAGATGAAAAAATTGATTTTTCTAGATACAAGTATTTTTATGCCTCTTACGTTGCCAATTCTGAAAAAATATCTGAAGCGAAAAAAATTGTAAAATCCGCAATAAAACTTTATCCCAGAAACTTATTGCTCAATCAGTATAAGCTTGACCTAGATAAAAATAAAAGTATTTCCGCATTCGATTGTAAAAAAGAGGCACATGTTGTTTCAGAGATTCTATACATCACTGCCAACGCTTTATCTTCTCAGTCAATTTACCCTTTATCGAATTTTTATCTTAATTTAGCAAAATTTTTAAACGATGACTTTCACTCTTACGACACTTTGCTTGCAGAAAATTTTTACAAAATTGATAATTATACAAAAGCAAAAAAAATTTATAATAATTTAAGTAAACGAGGCAAAGCATTTTCATGGTATTCTGCAAAACAACTTGCTAAAATTTTTTTAGAAGAGGAAAAAAAAGATAGAGCACTAAAACTTGTCAGTGATACCTATAATAGTTTAGATATAAAAGATATTTACGAAACTTTCGATTACGCAGAGTTTTTAAAAAATAATGAAAAGTTTAAAGAATCAATTATATTTTATAGTAAAATTATTGATGAAGTCGAAATAGACAATCCTTTATACGCAGAGGCAACAGACGGGCGAGGAATATCTTATGAGCGAATAGGAGAGTGGGATAAAGCGGAAAAAGATTTACTAGCTTCATTGGAAGCCAATCCTAATCAAGCTTACGTAATAAACTATTTAGCTTACTCATGGATAGAACAAGGTGTGAAAATTGAAAAATCTTTAAAGATGTTAGAAAAAGCAAATAAATTAAGATCTAATGATCCTTATATAATAGACTCCTTAGGTTGGGCTTTGTTTAAACTTGAAAAATATAAAGAGTCTAAAAATTTTCTTCAGCAAGCAGTCAGATTGATGCCTGGAGATCCCATAGTTAATGATCACTATGGAGATGTGCTTTGGAAGAATGGTAATCAAATTCAGGCAAGATATTATTGGAATTATGTTTTGAATCTTGAAAAAGCAGAAGATGAACTTAAGCAAACTATTGAACAAAAATTAATCAAAGGTCTATAAAGTATGGTTTTAAGTTCTTACGCTAAAATTAATTTATCTTTAAGAATTAACTCTAAGCGTAAAGGCGGCCTTCATGAAATTCAATCTTATTTCTGCTTAATAAATTTATCAGATAAAATTAATTTAAAAAAAATTAAAGAAAAAAAAGATAAAATTTTTTTTAAAGGTCCTTTTTCAAAATTTGTAAATAAAAACAACAATTCAATAATTAATCTTTTTAAGTTTCTTAGAAAACTTAAAATAATTTCAAATTATTATTCTGTTAGTATTAATAAAAACATTCCTGTTTTTGGAGGTTTAGGAGGGGGAACTGGAAATGCAGCATCTATCTTAAAAGTTCTCTTAAAAGGTAAAATATCGAAAAGCTTATTAAATAAGGCAGAAAGTATAATTGGAACAGATTTAAGACTTTTTTTTTTCAAACAAGGTTTTTTGAGCAATCTAAAAAATATTACTTATTTCCGAAAAAAAAAATTATTTTTCATACTGGTTAAACCAAATATAAGATGCTCGACAAAAGAGATTTATTCAAAGGTACGAAAGTATTCTAAAAAGCAACTATTATTTCAAAATAAAATTAACACTAAAAATAAATTCATTAATGTTATTTCTCAAGAAAATAATGATTTACAATCAATTGTTGAAAAAAAATATCCCATTATAAAAAAATTATTAATAGCTATTAGAGATGAAAAGGGGTGTTGTTTTTCAAGAATGACTGGATCTGGGTCAGTTTGTTACGGCTTATTCAAGGATCAAATAACAGCAAAAAAAGCCTTAAATAAATTAAAAACCAAGTTTCCAAGTTTTTGGTTTTCATTTGCGAAAACTGTTTAATTTTTGTGATTTATGATATATCAGATTTCTTAACATTGGGGCATAGCCAAGCGGTAAGGCAGCGGTTTTTGATACCGCCATCCTAGGTTCGAATCCTAGTGCCCCAGCCACAGATTTATGCTTAATATAAGTTTCAACTTCATAAATAAAATTAAACGAAACTTATTCCCATTCTATAAAGATAAAGAGTTAAAATTTGTTTTTAACAAAATTCAAGAGGGTTCTTCAGCTGATACCGTAACCGCTCGATTTGTAGGTGGTTGTGTTAGGAAATATTTATCTAATGATAAAATTGACGATATTGATATCGCAACAACATTGGGCGCAGAAGAGATAAAAGAAAAATTTTTAAATACAAAATTTAACATAGTTGAAACTGGAATAAAACATGGAACGGTTACTCTTGTTACTGATAAATTTAATCTAGAAATAACAACACTCAGAAAAGATGTTGAAACTGACGGTAGACATGCCGAGGTCGAGTATATTGATGATTGGCATTTAGATTCAGAAAGAAGAGATTTTACTATTAATGCAATTTATCTTGATATTAATGGAAAGATATTCGACCCTCAAATGGGAACAGTTGACTTAAAAAACAATAATGTAAAGTTTATTGGTGATCCTCAAAAAAGAATAGAGGAAGATTATTTACGTATCATACGATTTTTAAGATTTAAAATAATGTATGATAGCAAAGTCGAACTATCTACAATTAATGCAATCAAACAAAATTTAGACGGAATAAAAAAAATCTCAAAAGAGAGAATTTTAATTGAATTATATAAGATATTAGATTTAAAAAATTTCATAAATTTAAATGAAAGCACACATCTAAAGGAAATTTTTTCTTTGATATTTCCAGAATTTGAAAATCTTAAACGCTTAGAACAATTTGTAAAAATTTGTGATTACACTCAAGTAAATAAGGAGCTTTTATTAGCAGTGCTTCTTATAGATGAAAAAAATAATCATGAATATTTTATACATAAATATAATGTCTCAAATTATATTAAAGAGAATTTACATATGTTTGCAAAAAATTTAATACTAATTAAAGAAAATAAAGATTTTTTTGAAAAAGACCTAGAAAAAAATATTTATCTTAATGACAAAAATCATTTAATTAATTTAAACATTTTAAATTTTGTTATAAATAAAAAAATAAAGTTAAAAGATTTTTCAGATACCTTAAAAAAAATACTTCAATCAAAGAAAAAAAATTTTCCAGTTGATGGAAAATATTTGATGGATAATGGAATGAAGCAAGGCAGCCAAATGGGTAAAGTATTAAAGAAAATAGAGGAAGAATGGATTAAAAATAATTTTAAAATTTCAGAGGATCAGATGAAAGAAATAATTCGATTACACTCTAATTAGATGTATTCTACGTCCAATATTTCAAAGTTTTTTTCACCAGATGGAGTATTTACGGTCACCATTTCACTTTTGTTTTTACCGATTAAAGCTTTTCCAATTGGACTTTTAAAAAAAATTAAATTTTTTTTTATGTCAGCTTCATCTTGACCAACTAATTTATAACTAATTTCTTTATCTGTTTCTAAATCTTTTAGCTTTGTTGTTGAACCAAAGATTACTTTTCCGTTATTTTCAATTTTGGTTACATCAATTATATTTGCACGTGCTATTAAATCGTTAATAGCAAGAACGCGTCCTTCAATTAAACCTTGCTGTTCTTTTGCTGCATGATATTCAGCATTTTCTTTAAGATCTCCGTGAGATCTTGCTTCAGCAATTGCCTCAACAACTTTTGGTCTTTGAACATTTTTTAAATCCTCTAACTCTAACTTTAATTTTTTAAGACCGTTCACTGTTATAGGTTCTTTATCCATAATTATTTCCATTTAGCTTCTGGCGGTAAAGACATTAAAATAGAGTCGATATTACCTCCAGAATTTAAACCAAACTTAGTACCTCTATCATACAAAAGATTAAACTCTACATATCTTCCACGTTTAAACAATTGTTTTTCTTTATCTTTTTTTGAATATTTTAAATTTTTTTTTCTATTAATTACTTTATTTGAAATATCAATAAACGCTAAACCAAGTTCTCTTACAAATTTAAAGTTTTTAATCCAATCTTTCGTTTCATAATCAAAAAAAATTCCACCGATACCTCTAGCTTCTTTTCTATGAGGCAAGTAAAAATAGTCGTCACACCATTTTTTATATTTTTTATAATTTTTTTTATTTTGCAAACAAATTTTTTTTAATTCGTTATGAATAATTTTACTCTCTTTAAAATCTAAATGACTAGGAGTTGCATCCATGCCCCCACCGAACCATTCTTTTGATGTCACGATAAATCTTGTATTAAAATGAACTGCGGGTATTTTAGGACTTTTCATATGAGCAACTATAGAAATTCCTGATGCCCAGTATTTGCCATCTCTTTCAGCTCCTAAAATTTTAGATCTAAACTGTTTAGGAAAGATACCAGATACAGTCGATTTATTTACTCCCACTTTATCAAAAATTTTACCCTTTGTTAAAAGATAAGACGTTCCCCCGCCTTCTTTAATATTTTTTTTGTACCATTCTCTTTTAGAAAATTTTAATTTATTACCCTCTAAATTTTCAAATGATTTACATATTTGCGCTTGTAAATACGAAAACCAACTATCCGCCATCTTTTTTCTAAATTCTGAATTGATCATTATTTTAACAAATTATTTTGCCTTAAAGCCTCAGCAGAAACTATTGCTACACTCATAGCAACATTTAAGGATCTTGTTTTTTTATTCATTGGTATTTTTACTTTATCTTTTATAGTTTTATGCAAATTGTTTGGTACGCCTGCACTTTCTCTACCAAATAATAATATATCATCTTTTTTAAATTTAAACTTATGATAATTTTTTTTAGCTTTAGTTGTCATAAGTATTATTCTTTTTTTTTTGTTTTTATTTAAAAAATCATCATAATCTTGGTATCTAAATATTTTACTGAACCCTATATAGTCCATCACTACCCTTTTAAATCTTGAATCGTGTAAGTTAAAACCACAAGGTTCAATAATGTGAATTTTTAGACTTAGGCAAGCTCCCAACCTAATTATTGCTGCAGTATTTTGAGGAATATCGGGCTTATAAAGAGCTATGTGCATTATTATTCCTTAATTTATGTGTCATTCTGACCCTAGAAAATAGAATTATTTAGTCTTATTTGATAATTACATTATAAGCACATACATAAATGAGCAAAGAAGAAAAAAAAGTAAATCGAAGAGATTTTTTATTTACAGCTAGCTACACCATCGGAGCCGTTGGTGTAGGAGCAGTTATTTGGCCAATGATTGACCAAATGAATCCAGATAAAGCACAACAAGCATTAGCAACCACAGAAGTTGATATTAGCCAAGTGGAACCTGGAAAATCAATTACTGTTTTATGGAGAGGGAAACCAATTTTTGTAAAGAGAAGAACACCTGGGGAAATACAAGAGGCTAGATCAGTAAACCTGGACGATTTGCCCGATCCTCAAAAGGATGAAGAGAGAGTAAAAGAGGGTAAAGATGAATGGTTAGTAATGTTAGGTGTTTGTACTCATCTAGGATGTGTCCCTTTAAAAGATAAAGGTGATTACAACGGATGGTTCTGCCCCTGCCACGGTTCTCATTACGATGTATCCGGTAGGGTTAGAAAAGGTCCTGCTCCTACTAACATGGAAATACCTAAGTTTGAATTTTTAGATAACAACACTATTAAAATTGGATAAATAGAAATAATTATGAGTGATCACGAATACATACCTAAGTCAAAAGCTGCAAAATGGTTTAATGATCGTTTACCTTTATTAACTTTAGGTGCGCATTTAACTGATTACCCAACTCCAAAAAATTTAAATTATTGGTGGACTTTCGGTGGTATTCTGACTTTTTGTTTAATAACACAGATTGTAACTGGGATAGTTCTTGCAATGCATTATGTTGCACATGCAGATTTAGCATTCGGTAGTGTTGAACATATTATGAGAAACGTTAATTACGGATGGTTAATTAGATATATCCATAGTAACGGAGCATCTATGTTTTTCCTTGCAGTCTACATACATATATTTAGATCTCTATTCTATGGTTCATATAAGTCACCAAGAGAAATAATATGGATATTAGGACTAATGATCTATTTACTCATGATGGCAGCTGCTTTCCTAGGTTATGTCTTACCATGGGGACAAATGAGTTTTTGGGGGGCAACAGTAATAACTAATTTATTTAGCGCCATACCGCTAGTTGGAGAGAGTATTACTACATGGTTGTGGGGTGCGTATTCAGTCGACAATCCTACATTGAATAGATTTTTTAGCTTACACTATTTGTTTCCTTTTTTAATTTTAGGATTAGTTGTTTTGCATATCTGGGCTTTGCATATTCCAGGTAATAACAATCCAGTTGGTATAGATATAAAGAAACCTTCAAAAGATACTGTGCCATTCCATCCATATATAACTATTAAAGACGCTTTTGCTCTATTGGTTTTTATGATTATATTTGCTGGATTTGTATTTTTCACACCAAATGTTTTAGGTCATTCAGATAATTATATTCCAGCTAATCCACTGGTAACTCCTGCCCATATAGTGCCTGAGTGGTATTTATTGCCTTTTTACGCAATTTTAAGATCAGTGCCTGATAAGTTAGGTGGAGTAATTTTAATGTTCAGCGCTATATTTATTTTATTTGTATTACCTTGGCTAGATACTTCAAAAGTTAGATCAGCTGTATTCAGACCAATTTATAGACAGTTCTTTTGGATATTAGTCGTTGATGTTTTAATGTTAGGTTATGTTGGTGCTATGCCAGCTGAAGGAGTTTATTTAGTTTTAGCTAGAGTAGGTACGATATATTATTTCTTACATTTTATTGTAGTTTTACCAGTTGTTGGACTTCTTGAAAAAACTGATCCTATTCCAATGAGTATATCTGAACCTGTTATGACTGGGGGAGCAGAACCGTCTTTAGCACGGAAATTAAATGAAAAAGTTTAATTTAAGTATAAGCAAAACAATCATACTACTATTCTTATCAATTAAACCTCTATATAGCGCTGAAATGACCGATCCAATTAAAGTAGATTGGAGTTTCAAGGGTTTAACAGGAACTTTTGATAGAGCATCACTACAAAGAGGTTTTCAAGTTTATAAAGAAGTTTGTTCATCATGTCATTCTATGCAATATCTTAGCTATAGAAATCTTGGAGAGTCTGGTGGTCCGGAATTTACAGAGGCAGAGGTAAAAGCTATAGCAGCAAGCTTCGAGGTTACTGACGGACCAGACAGTCAGGGTGAAATGTTCACTAGACCTGGTCGACCATCTGATATGTTTGTAAGTCCTCATCCAAATAAGGAGGCAGCAGCAGCAGCAAATGGAGGCGCATATCCTCCAGACATGTCTGTTTTAGTCAAAGCAAGAAAAGGAGGAGCAAATTATATTTACTCTGTTTTAGTAGGTTACGAAGACCCGCCACCAGGAGTAACTTTAGATCAAGGGGTATATTATAATAAGTATATGATAGGAAATAAAATTAAAATGCCAAACAATCTTGAGGATGGATTGATAGAATATGCAGATGGAACAGTTTCTACTGTGGACCAAATGGCAAAAGACGTAACAACATTTTTAGCATGGGCAGCCGAACCAGAACTGGAGGAAAGACACAGAACAGGTGTGAAAGTAATTATTTACTTAATACTTTTAACCACTCTTGTTTATCTGAGTATGAAGAAGATTTGGTCAAGGGTTGACACGGAAGTATAAGACGTCGCCATCTTTTACAATATAGTCCTTACCTTCTATTCTTAGTTTTCCGTTTTCTTTACATTTCTCAGCACTACCGTATTTAACAAAATCTTCACAAGTAACTGTTTCAGCCCTAATAAAATTTTTTTCAAAATCAGTATGTATGACACTCGCAGCCTTAGGTGCCGGCGTATTTTTTTCTATTGTCCATGCTCTACTTTCTTCAGGACCAGAAGTAAAAAAAGTATCTAGATTTAAAAGTTCATACCCCTCTTTAATTAATTGGTTAAGACCAGTTTTGTTAAGACCTATTTCCTTCATAAAAGTTTCTCTTTCGTCGTTATCTAGACTCATTATTTGATCCTCAATATCAGCACAAATTGTAACTACTTTTTCTTCTGAGTAATTTTTTTTTACACTTTCAGTATGGGAATTGCCTTTCGCTAAACTTTCTTCATCAACATTGCATACTATAATTTTTGGTTTAATACTTAATAAACCTAAGGTAGTTAGAAATTTTTCCTCTTCTTTATTGTTAGGCACTACTTCTTTGCCATCATTTAATTGACTCAATTTCTCTTCAAGTATTTTTACCTCTTTTTCTTCTAGTAATTTTTTTTTACCCTTTTCTAGTTTTTTTTGGACGATATCTAAATCTGAAAGTATTATCTCTGTTTTTATAGTTTCAAGATCATCTAAGGGATTAATTTTTGAATTTACGTGGGTAATCTTGTCTGACTCGAAGCATCTTACTAAGTGAATGATTGCATCAACTTCTCTTATATGAGAAAGAAATTTATTACCCAAACCCTCACCTTTTGAAGCACCTTTAACCAAACCTGCAATATCTACGAAAGTTATATTTGTATAAATCTTCTTTTTTGAATTTGATAATTTAGTTAACTGGTCAAGTCTCTCATCTACTACGTCGACGACTCCAATATTTGGATCTATAGTACAAAAAGGAAAGTTTGCTGCTTCTGCATTTTTTGAAGCTGTTAAAGCATTAAATAAAGTAGACTTCCCAACATTTGGAAGTCCAACTATTCCGCATTTAAATCCCATTAAGGTCTTGATTTACTTTACTTGAGAAGAGATCTATTTTTTTTTCAATTAGGGTAGGTAATTGTTTCACTATGTTTTCTGTAATATCGTTAATTTTTTCTTCTTCATCTTCTTTAAAATCTTCCAACACATGATTGTTTACTTTCTTCTTTTGTTTAGGGTGACCTATACCTATACGCACTCGTGAATAATCCTTACCAATAAATTTATCTATTGATTCAATTCCATTATGGCCTGCACTACCACCTCCAAATTTAGCTTTTATCTTCCCAAAATCGATATCCATATCATCATGAAAAACAAAAACATCTTTTGCATCAATTTTAAAGTAATCAATTAGCTCTTTAATGGCTGTTCCTGAGTTATTCATAAAAGTTAAAGGCTTAATTGCATAGATTTTTTTTTCATCAATATTTCCAGTAGTAAGCAAACCTTTGAATTTTGGTTTCTGTTTAGAAAGTTTAAATTGAGTGTTAATAGCATCAATAATTTTAAAACCAATATTATGTCTAGTATTAGTATAGTTGGACCCAGGATTGCCCAATCCGACAAGTAAAAGCATATTAATTATTTTTTTTCAGCAGGTTTCTTTTCAGCAGGTTTTTTTTCGTCAGGCTTTTTATCAGCACCTTCTTTAGTTTTATCATCTTTCTTAGCTCCCTCTCCATCTTTAGCTGCTGCTTCGGCTCCCTCTATTGGAGTTTCGCCTTCAGCACCTTCGGCCGCTGCATCACCCTCAGCTGGTTTCTCTGGCTCTTTCATAACTGTTGGAGAAGCAACTGTTGCTATGACGAAATCACGATCTGTTATTGTTGGGATAACATTTTCTGGTAATTTAACCGATGAAATTTTTATACTTGTTCCGATATCAGTTCCAGCTAAATCAATAATTATTTCGTCAGGTATATTTTCAGCAGGACACTTTAATTCAACTTTTCTTCTAACAATATTTAAAACCCCACCTCTTTTTAATCCCGGTGAGTCCGGATGATTAATAAATTTTACAGGTATTTCTAAAATAATTTTTTTACCTAAGACTATTCTCATGAAGTCTATGTGAATAGGCTCTTCTGAAACAACATTAAATGCTACTTCTCTTGGAATCACTCTTTCTTTTTTACCATCAATGTCTAATTCTAAAACTTTTGATAAAAATGTATCTGAATGAATTAAATTCTTAATATCTTTTTTCTCTATTGAAATATTTTTATTAGCTTCTTTGCCACCATATAAAATGGCAGGTATAAGCCCCTCTGATCTTAACTTATTGTTTGATCCCGATGAGGTGTTCTCTCTTTTAATTGCCTTTAAATTACTCATAAATTAATTGAAGAGGGTATATAACCCAAGATGATTACCAAAACAAGAGTTAATTAAATAAATCAGATACTGAATTTGAATTTGCTATTCTTTTGATAGCCTCGGCCATTAATGAGGATATAGACAATACCTCAATTTTATTGTTATTTTTTATTTTTTTTGAGTTATCAATTGTGTCTGTAATAATAAGTTTCTTTATTTTAGATTTTTTAATTTTTTCAACTGCCTGACCACTTAAAACAGCGTGAGTGATAAAAATATATACATCTACAGCACCTGCTTTTTTTAAAGCCTCTACAGCATTTACAATTGTGCCACCACTATCAATAATATCATCTACAATGATACAAGTTTTACCTTTAACATTTCCAATAATATTCATTACCTTAGACTGGCCAGCTCTTGGCCTTCTTTTATCTATAATCGCTAAATCAGCTTTAATTCTTGTGGCAAGACCTCTTGTTCTTTGAACACCTCCAACATCTGGAGAAACACAAATCAATTTTTTACTTTTCAATTTTTTTTTAATATATTTTGCAAAAAGCGGAGTTGTAAATAAGTTGTCTACTGGCATATCAAAAAAACCTTGAATTTGACCAGCATGTAAATCAACAGTCACAACTCTACTAGCGCCTGCATTAGTTAATAAATTCGCAACTACTTTTGCTGAAATAGATGTTCTTGGAGCAACTTTTCTATCTTGTCTTGCGTAGCCATAATATGGAATTACAGCTGTAATATTTTTGGCTGATGATCTTTTTAAAGCATCAATAATTAACAAAAGCTCCATTAAATTATCGTTAGCAGGATTCGAAGTTGATTGAATAACAAAAATACTATTTCCTCTAATATTCTCGTTTATTTCAATATAAATTTCTCCATCAGCAAATCTTTTTATATTTGTGTTAACGAGTTTAAGCTTTAATTGCTTAGATATATCCTTACTAAGTTTTTGATTACTAGTTCCAGATAATATTTTCATGAAATGTTACTACTTATACCTTATTTCTGTATCTTTTCAAATTAATTAAGTCCAGGCATACAGATTGAAGATATACATCTACCATAATCTTTTTGCTTCAATTTATATGATCTTCTATAACTAAAAAAATTACCTTTTTCAGCAAAAGTATCTCGATCTACTTGATCTACATTAATATTATTTTTTAAAAGTTTATTTGTGACGAATTTTCTTAAATTAAATAACTTTTTCGTCTTATTTTTGTTTGAGAAGTAAATTTTATTGTTTCTAGATTTAGCAATAAACATTTTATAAAAATTTTTATCTACTTCATAACTTTTCTTACCAATGCATGGTCCAACACATGCGTAAATTTTATTACTAGAACTTATCTTTTTTATTTTAGAAACAGTATTTTTAATTACGCCCAACAAAGTACCTTTCCAACCAGCATGTATACAGCCAATAATTTGATTTTTTTCGTCATAAAGTATAATTGGTACGCAATCCGCTGTTACTACTCCAAGAGCAAAACCTTTCATTTTTGTTATCATAGCATCCGCAATGACCTTTTTTTTATAATTATTTTTTTTAATTTCTACTACTTTGTTACTATGAGTTTGATGCATTAATATTAATTTATCTCTCTCAATATTCATTTTTTTTGCAACATAATCTAAGTTTTTTTTTACATTTCCTTTTTTATCCTTTGATCCTTTTCCGCAATTTAAACCCTTGTAAATACCTTTTGAAAATCCATTTTTTCTTGAAAAGAAGCAATGATTAATTTTTTTTATTTTTTTAAGTTTTTTTGAGTAAAACATTATTTAAATCCAGCAAAATTATTATTATTAAATTTATAAGCCATAATCACTTTAAATAAATATCCCATATAATTAGACCCTAATAACCTTTTGAGCCTTAAATAAAGATCAGATTGTTCTCTAAACTTCATTTTGTTTGACATTATCCGAGCTCTTTCAAGAATACCCATTCTCTCTAAAAATTGTTTTTGAGTAATTACATTTTTCACTTTTAAACCGTCTTTCTTAAAAAATTCACTAAGAAGCGCAAAATTAACATGAGCAGTAATGTCTGCTTTACCAAGGTTATCGAGTAAACTATTTCTTTTGTGTTTCATTACGGATTGTAAAGTATTTTGATTATTTGATTTTAAATATCCGTAATCAATCATTAAGATACAACCGCCTAATTTAGAAATTTTTTTATTTATTTTCTTGAGCTCTTGGAGACCAAATTGAGGAAATTCGATAAATTTTAAATTCTTTAGTGATTTATAAGATTTGATAATTTTAACACTAGCAGGTGAAGCTTTAATAAATATTTCTTTAATATTTTTATTTTTCTCTAGTGAATAATGCTTTTCAAAAATATTATTTTTTATTTTTTTAAATTGTTTAATAGGTATTGCATCAAAAAATTCATTTCCGAAAAAAATAACTGGTCCTTTTTTGATACTATTTAAGTTATTAATCCATTTAACATCATTATCTAAAATCTTTTTTTTTTGCACTTTTCTTAAAAAAATACTTTTTTCCAATAAAAACATATTTTTTATTGAATTAAATTCAGGAAATTTTTTAAAAGATTTTAAGAGAATGTTTGCTAAACTACCATCTCCTGGACCAAGTTCTACAATATTAAAATTTTTTGGTTTTCCAAATGTCATCCAAGAAGATACAATCCAAATTGCAATCATTTCAGAAAAAATACTTGAAATTTTGGGCGCAGTGATAAAATCACCACCCTTTCCAAAAGGCATTTGTGAAGTGTAGTAGCCAAATTTTTTATCATAAAGCACGTTTCTAAAAAATTTGTCACTAGGTAAAATTTTTGATTTTTTAAAAAATATTCGATTAGGTTTCATTTTTTTTTCGAAAAAAATTTAAAATAACTAAACCAGCTATAATCATCAAAAAACTTAGAAGGGTTCCCATGCTAAAAAAATTAAACAAGTAACCTAATTGAGGATCTGGTTGTCTAAAAAATTCTGATATGATTCTAAAAATTCCATAATAAATTAAAAACAAATATGAACAAGTTCCCATTTTATAACTTCGCTTGAAAATTAAATTATTTAATATTAAAAATAATACTACACCCTCAAGCATAGCTTCATATAATTGAGAAGGATGTCGAGGTAAACTGTCTATAGCCGGAAAGATTACCCCCCAAGATACAGTAGTTACTTTTCCTACAAGTTCTCCATTGATAAAATTAGCTAAACGACCTAAAAAAATCCCAATAGGGGATACGCAAGCTATAATATCTAATAAAAAATAAGTTGGCACACCTTTTTTTTTGGAAAATAAATAAGTTCCAATTATTATTCCTATAAGAGCACCATGAAAAGACATCCCTCCTTCCCAGATTTTTATAATATCGAAAGGATTATCTATGAAGTAATCTAAGTTGTAAAATATTACATAGCCTAGTCTTCCTCCAAAAATAATAGAGATAATTAAATAAGTGATCAAATCATCAAATTCTTTAACATTAAATTTTAGATTAATATCTTTACTAATATAATTGATAATTTTTTTTCCCCACCACCAACCTAAAATTATTCCAAAGATGTAAGCTAAAGAGTACCATCTAATTAATATGAACCCAAAATCTATTAAAACAGGGTCTAAATTGTGGGTATACATAATTTCTTATATCATATTTGAAATTAAGATGTTCATCAAATAAGATAAGTCATGAAAAATTCAGAAAAAATTTTAAAATCTATATCTAGCTTAATTGAAAATGGTATTTTGACTTCAAAAGATATTAGAAAAGAAATAACTACAGATTTAAAATTTAAAAAAGATAAGATTATTAACAAGCTTGAGCTAGTTTCTAGGGAAGAGTTCGAAGTTTTAAAAAAAATTGTTCAAAAACAAGATGCCACGATCAAGAAATTATTGAAAAAAAAACTAAAAAGGTAAAGAAATTTTAACCTGTAGGCCATTATACTTGCTTTTGCCAAGTTGAATGTTTCCTCCGTGTGAGTTGATTATATCCTCAACAATTGCAAGACCTAAACCAACTCCGGATTGATTCAAACTCCTACTTTTATCCAATCTAAAAAAAGGCTTAAACACATTTTTATATTGATCTGTGGGTATACCAGGACCATCATCCTCTACTATTACTGTAACTCTTTTATTCCCTTTTTGAATATCTAGATAGACATTTTTGCCATAACTTAAACCATTTTGGATTATATTTTCAAAAGATCTTTTTAATGCAGTGGGCCTGCCCTTCAACTCTACAGTTGTATCTTGATTATTAAAAAATAAATTGTTATTATTAAGACTATTTTTTATTGAGTTAAGAAGATTATTTAAATTGATTAAGACAGTATCTTCTTGAGTTTGAGTTTTCGCAAATTGTAAATAATCATTGAGCATTTTTTCCATTTCATCAATGTCTTTAGACATTTTATCTGAAATTTCTTTTTGCTTAAGCATCGCAAGCTGTAATTTCAAGCGTGTTAATGGCGTTCTTAAATCATGGCTTATACCCGACAGCATTTCCGCTCTTTGATTAAGGTGACGATTAATTCTCTTTGCCATACGATCGAATTCAAATGCCGCCTTTCTAATTTCTTGTGATCCTGATGCCCGAAAGTCATTTACATAATCACCCTTTCCAAACTTTTCTGCAGCTTTTGCTAATTTTACAAGTGGCTTCGTTTGATTTTTCAAGAATATTAATGCAACTATAATTAAAACTAATGAGGGTAACGTAGTCCATAAAACGAAAAGTCTCACCGATGAAGTTGATACCATTTCCTTTGGAACTAAAAATTCAATAACATCGTTATAAGAGCGTATTTTAATTTCAACAGCATTTTTAAACTTAGAGGTATTAAACCAGTAATTATTATTACCAAATGTTGATTTCAGTTCTCTTCTTAAGGATCTATCCATAGGACTAAATCTTCTTTCTCCACTGCTATTAGGAAAAATTTCTTGACTAATACCGATTTCAAAATTGAA
>JACWDY010000001.1 GCA_014653835.1 Pelagibacterales bacterium SAG-MED28 | reverse complement strand
GCATCTGCTTCAACAGGTACAGGCGTTAATATTACTGCTTCTGCTGTCACAGGAATTAATAGTGGATCAGGATTTTTAGCTACAGATGTTGGAAGAATAATATCTTTTAATAGTGGCTTAGCAAAAATTACAGCTCGTACTAGCACCACAGTAGTTGTTTGTACAATTACAAAAGCTTTTGCTAATACTGATGCTAAGACAGATTGGAAGTTAGGAGCTTTCTCAGATACAACAGGTCATCCTTCAAGCGTATCATTCTTCGAACAAAGATTGGTTTTTGCTGGAACTACAGCTGAGCCGCAAACTTTATATTTTTCAAAGTCAGGTGATTACGAAAATATGACTGCTGGTACCGATGCTGACGATGCTATGATTTATACCATCGCATCAAATCAGGTTAATGCCATAAGATATTTAAAAGCACAAAGAACTTTAATTGTTGGAACAACTGGCGGTGAGTTTACAGTTTCAGCTGATGGCACAGATGCAGCTATTACACCAACAAATGTTACCATTAAAAAACAAAGCTCTTATGGATCAGCTAATGTTGATGCGCAACCAGCTGGTAACTCAATACTATTTTTACAAAAAGCTAAAAGAAAAATTAGAGAACTAACTTACAATTTTGACGTTGACGGATATGTAGCCGCTGACCTTACCATATTAAATGACATCGTAACTAAAACAGGAATAAATGAAATGGCTTATCAGCAAGAGCCTGACAGTATTCTTTGGTGTGTTAGAGACGATGGAATTTTATCAGGATTAACTTATCAGAGATCTGAAAATGTTATTGCCTGGCATAGACATATTTTCGGTGGATCTTTTGGATCAGGTGATGCTGTTTGTGAAAGTGTTGCTTCTATCTCAGGAAATTTAACTGAAGATGAATTATGGGTTATCGTAAAAAGAACTGTCAATGGTGCAACTAAAAGATATGTTGAGTGTTTCTCTGAATTTGATTTTGATGAGACAACAGCAACTGATTTTAGATTTGTGGACAGTCATCTTACTTACGATGGTTCAGCGACAACAACGCTGACAGGATTGAGCCACTTGGAAGGTCAAACTGTTTCTATCCTAGCGGATGGCGCAACGCATGCAGATAAGGTTGTGTCGAGTGGTTCAATATCCTTAGATCGCTCTACATCAAAAGCAGTTGTAGGTTTGAGCTATGACAGTGTTCTACAGACTATGAGAATAGAAGGTGGAGCTGCAGAAGGAACGTCTCAAGGAAAAACAAAAAGAATTAGTAAAGTTACATTAAGATTATTTGAAACAGTTGGTGCGAAGGTAGGACCAAGCTTAACGAATTTAGAAACAGTTCCATTTAGAACTTCATCAGATCCAATGGACACTCCAGTTTCAACATTAATAGCTGGTGATAAAGAAATAGAATTTAGAGACGATTACAATACGGATGGATTTATTTTTATAAAACAAGATCAACCTTTACCATTATCGGTACTGGCGATTTATCCAACAGTTGTAACCAGTGACGGATAATTATTTAATTGTTCCATACCGTCAGGAACATGGCGATCAAATTGTTAAAGAAGGTTTAAATTATGAATTACTTAAAATTGATGCAAGCTATGAAGAATTACGCCTCGATCATTCACGACCTGGTATGTCATTTACTTTATTGGGTGATGGTCATCCTATTGTTTGTGGTGGCATTATTCCGTTATGGAGTGGAGTATGCGAAGGCTGGGTTATTGGTGGCAAAAGAATATTTCAAATCAAATTCAAAGCTACGAGATTAATTAAAAAGAGAACAGATCTCTTATGTCTAAACAATAATATTAGACGATTACAAACATCAGTAAAAGCTGGTTTTAAAGAAGGTTATCGTTTTGCAAAGTTCTTAGGATTGCAAGATGAAGGATTGATGAAAAAATATGGACCTGATGGTTCAGATTATTACAGAATGGCAAAAATATATTTATGAGTTTTATAGGTAACATAGTAGCTGGACAAGCAGCTTCAGCGATAGGTAAGTACAATCAAAGTGTTTATAGTGCGCAAGCAGCTTATCAAAAACGTCAAGGCGAAATAGCTAAAGCTACTTATGATAAAGTCACTCGACCTATATTTTTAAAACAGCAAAAATCTCAATACTCTACTTTTTTAGTAAGTGCTTTAAACTCAGGAGCAGAATTTAGAGCTGGTACATCACCTTATTTAGCTGGTTTAGAATTTAAAGTTAATCAAGCTACAGATGTTGCTATTCAAGATTATAACGCAGAAATGAATTTAATAGATAGTTTTAATAGATCTATCTTAACTGAAAGCAGAGGAACTGCTGAAAGATTTAAAGGTGATTTAACAAGAGATACAGAGTTTGCAAAAGCTGGTGGCAAAATGTTTGCTAACTATCAAAGCTCAGGAAGTTTATTAGGCTAATGGCAACTTTAAAAATTTATCAAGTACAATCTAAAGTTAGACAACCAGGTGATCAAGCTCAAGGAGGATTAATTCCTGTATCTCTAGCTACACAATTAGGTAAAGGCTTAGGTGAGATCGGTAAAGTCGTTGACGATATTAGAAAAGATCAAAGACGAGAAGAAAACGAAAATGAAGCTACAGATATTATTACAGGTTTAAATTCTAAAATATCTCAAAGCTATTCTAAATATTCTAAAGGCACTAATATAGATAATGTTAATTTATTTAGTAATGATCTTATGGGTCTTAAGTATGAAGCTTCTAATAAAGAAGTTAAAAAAAGTGTCGATAAATATGTCAGAGATAAAAGATTAGATTTAGGTTTAAAATTATCAAATCAGTTAATTGCAAATTCAGTTACTAAATCTAAAGATAACAAAGATCAAAATCTTAATAGTCTAATTAGTGATATTGCAAGCAAAGATAAAACAACAAGTTTCATAGCTTTAAAGAAATATGATAGTTTTTTTCAAAATCCTGAGGAAGAAAATTTTTACGGTATAGATAATTTTAGAAAGCTAAAAAAAGAAAAAGATAAACTATTACAATCATCTATATTAATTAATAGAATAAACAATAACGACATAGATCTTACTAATAACAAAACAAGAAAAGAAATTGTAAAAGTATTTGGTGACGTAGGAGCTAAAAAGTATTTAGAAAAAGCTAGAAACAAAACACTTAGCGCTGAACTTAATTTAGATAACGAAATTAAAAAACAAGAAATAATTCAAGTTGAACAACAATTAAATAATTTTACAGCAATTCTTGAAAGTATTAATTTATCTAAAAGCGATGCTACTAAAAAAGAATATAGTTTAGATCAAATTTACGACACATTACAAGACGGACAAATAAATACTGTAATGTATAATGCTTTAATTAAATATTATGCAAATCCTAAAGCTACTTCTAATGAAGAAATGCTTGAGCAAATTAATGCACAATTAGCGTATGCAGCTACAGCTGAAGATGTAGATCAAATTAAAAGATCAATTCATTCTGACAGAGTTCTTATTGAAGGATTAAATCCTGAGGAAACAATCGTCATGAAAGGATTGTTAGATAAATACGGTAAAGATATTGTTGGTTTGCAAGATTATAAAAAATACCAAGAATTATTAAAATTAAATGTTGGCAATGTAAATAATGTCATGATTAGTTTTACTAACACTGCTAGCGCAGCTGATAAAAAAAAATTAAGTATGAAAGCTGTAGGTGATTTTAATAGATATATTAATAACGGTTTTTCACCTGAGAATGCTTATCTAAAATCTATTAATAATTTTACTGACACTAAAAAACTTCCAAAACTTAAGGATCTTGATTTACCATTAAACGTAAAGATTGATACTAGCGATTTGGAAATAAAGATACAAAACGATCCAATAAGCACAAAAACAAATCTTTATCAAAAAGTTGTTGATGAATTTAAAAGATCTCAAAATGTAAATGATTATAGAGAAAACATTAAAAGATTAGATTTTATATTTGACGTTTACCAAGTCAGAAAAGATCTAGGAGCTGATACTAAAAATAAATCAAAAATGGAAGAAGGCACTAAATAATGGCTGATATACTAGATTTATATTTAGGTCTTAAAACTGATGAAGAGCTAATTAGTAGCCAGGAGTATAAGCTATTAAAAGAAAATAAAATTGATACTGCTTTATTAGACGGTGAAGATCCTGATCCTAATGCTGGTGAAGTTCAGTTAGGTAAAATAGATGAAGCTGAAAAAACTATATTAGTAGAAGATGTTTTTGATTTCGTTAAGTCTATGCCTAAAGACATGTTGTTAAGTGTAACTCGAGGAACAATGAATGGATTTGGATTTGTTAATAGTGCTACAAACTTAATAGGTGTTAATCCTGATAGCTCATACGAATTTGTTAAAGATAAAATAGATAAGCAAATGAAGAGCTTAGATGAGCTTGATAAAGATAGTCCATTAGTTTCAAAGATGGTTGCAATCGTTGGACAAGATGCTGCTTACATAGTTCCAGTTTATAAAAAACTTAAATCATTTGGATTACCAAAACAGTACGCTTTACCTCTAGCTTTTGGTACTGGTCAATCATTAGCTTTTAATAAAGATACAAGCATACTTGTAGATACTGACGCTGTAAAAAGTTTAAAGAGATACGCAAATATAGAAGAAGGAACATCAGCAGATGATATGGTTGATAATGCTTTACTTGCTATAGAAGGTTCATCTTTAGGTTTTGCTTTCGATAAGTTAGGTCCAGTATTAAAAGGTATTAAAAATTCTAACTGGCAACAGAATGCTGTTGCAGTTGGTGGAGCTACAGCTACAGCTGAAACTGTAAATAAAGTATCAGATAATATCCAAAACAATATTATTTCACAAACAACAGAAAAAGAGTAAGAAAACACTATCCTCAGATATTTGTTTTTTTCAAAACAGAAAAATTAAAACATGGTGAACATTAGAAACATCAGTAAGAAATTTACTGAAGCAGAAGGTAAACAATTATTAGAAGGCGCTCAAAAAATTATCGATGAGAAGATTGCTGGACCTAAAATAAGAAGAGATAAACTTTTAAAAGGCGATAAAGCTAAAAAAGAAAAAGTTCTTATTGATGGTAAAAACTATGAAACTGTAGATGGTGAATTAACAGCTACGGTTAAGACAAAAGTAAAAACGCCTTTTCCTGATGAACAGGCAGACAAAGTTTTATTTAAAGTAAAAGCTGGAGGTAAAATAACACCAGCTAAACTAAACGATTTTAATATTAATAATATGCAGTCTAAAGACGATATTATTAAATACATAGATGAAGTTGCAGAAACTTATAAAAAAGATTTTAGTTCAAGAAAAAGAGGCGAACAAACTAATAAACAAACGCAAGCTTTAGCGGACCTATTACAAAAGGACCAAACAAAATTATCAGCTACGTTACTGAACTTAAAAAAAGGTGACACATTAAATGCTGAATACATATTAGCTACAAGAGAATTAGTTGAAGCTTCTTACACTAAATTAGATGAACTTGCTGCTAAAGCAGTAGCTGGAAGCTCTGATGATATATTAAAGTATAGACAACACTTTGCTTTAACATCTGAACTAACAAAGATTTTAAAAGGTGTACAAACTGAAACAGCAAGAGCCTTGCAACAGTTTTCAATACCAACAAGAACTAAAAAATTCACTAATGCAAGATTAGATGAATTAAATAGACAAGAGTTATTAGTTGAGATTGGCGGTGAAGATAACATCAAGATGATGGCTCAGATGTATCTTAAGACAAGTACAACAAAACAAAGATTACAATTTACTGAACAAGCTGGAACTATTAACAGCAGAATATCTGAAGCAGTATCAGAAGTTTTTATTAATGCGATTTTATCTAATCCATTAACACACGTAAGAAACACTGCTGGTAACTGGATTACTCAAGGAATTATTCAAGCAGAAAACAAACTAGCTGCAAGATTATTTGGTGATGCTAAAGGTGGCGGAATTGCTGAATACGAAGATATGGCTAGAGCTTTCGGTAAAACGATGGCAACGAGAGAAATGTGGGCTGCTATGAATGGTAGCTTAAAAAACATAGATAAAATTACAAGTATGGTCAGCGGTAATAAAGCTGAAGTTAGACCAGGTAAATTTACAGCAGCTAATTTCAATCAAGAAGCTGGCAGTTTATCAGCTAACTTTACGGATATAGCTGGAAGAATTTTAACATTAGATAGAATACCTACTAAGCTTTTAACAGTTTCAGATAACTATTTTAAAAACAGAGAATACAGAGCTGAACTATATGGTTTAGCTTATAGAGATACTTTAAAAAAAATAGGTGATGGATCTTTAGATAGAAAGAATGCAGAAATATATTTAGCTGATCTTGTTGCTAATCCAACTAAATCAATAGTGGAAGAAGCAAGACAAGCAACTTTGTATTCTACATTTCAAACTAAAATGAAAGATCAAGACGGAGCTATAGCTTTTGTCGGAGGTAAATTACAAGATATAAAAAATAGTAAAGATCTAGGTTACATGAATTTCATGATGAACTACTATTTACCGTTTATTCAAACACCTACGAACGTAGCTAAGTTTGCCTTAGAGAGATCACCAGGTTTAAATTTATTATTAAAAGATTATAGAAATCAATTAAGTTCACCTAACAAAGCGATTAGAGATAAAGCTAAAGCGAAAATGGCTTTAGGCTCAGCATTCTATACTACAGTTATGGGAATGAACTATGGTGGTTATGCAACAGGAACATCACCTGAGCTTGGAAGTAAATTTAAAGCAGACGGATCTAAGTTTGCTATGCAAAAAACTTTAGGCACTGGAAGTGGTACTATTAATATTCCTTATGGTGATACAACTATAAATGTTTCAGTAAGAGATACTTTATTTGATCCAGTTGCTATGATGTTTAAACAAGCAGCAGATCTTAGCGCTATTGCACAAATGGGTTTTAAAGATCATGATCAATGGCAAGATCACGTTGCGATAGCTACAGCTTTAATGTTGTCTTTTGGTGAGAACTTATCTGACAGTACATTTATGTCAGGTGTTTCAAAAGGTATTAATGATTTTCAAAACTTTAAACAGTTAGGTTTAGCTAAAGGTGCGCAACGATGGGGAAAAGATATTGGAACAAGCTTTATACCTTCAATCGTAAAACAAACTGGTAAGACTTATAATTTTATTACAAATGATAGTCAGCAAAAACTTGCTGTTGAGTTTAGTGAATACGCAAAAAAAGCTATCGGTATTAATAACAACTTAAATAAACAATACGATTTATTAGGTGACGAAGTTCAAGGTTGGGGTGCATACACTATTGCTAAAAACGATCCTATTAGAGACGAGCTTAGAAAAACTCAAGTAGAGATTAGACCCATGAGAAGAGGTAAATCTATTACAAAAGGTTTTCTTGGAACTACAGTAGAATACACATCTGATGAATTAGCATTTTTACAAAAACGTAAAGGTGCATATGCAAAAGAAAATCTATCTGTTTTATTTTCTTCTGATGAATATTCAGAAGCTCAAGATAACTTTATTAAACAAGGTTATATAAAAAAAGCTTTTACTGCAGCAGAACAAGCAGCTTACGGTGATTTAATAGGTGCTGGTGATAATCCTTATTCTAAATCAGAAGATGTTAATACAAGAATTACAGAAGAAGCGACAGAAAAATTCGCAGAAAAAATACTAACACTAAATCAAGGTGAGCCAATACAAGGTGATTACTTTGAACAAGAACAATAACAGGAAATAAATTGACTATATCTACAACAACAATAAAAAATTCATCAAGTGGAAACGGCTCTACAACAGCCTTTAACTATACATTTAAAATTACAGATCAAGACGACATTGACGTAATAATAAGGAGCGCTGATGGAACAGAAACAACTAAAACGATTACCACTCATTATACTGTCGGTGGTGTTGGGAATGCTAACGGAGGAACTGTTACTTTCACTAGCGGAAACATTCCAACAGCTACTGAAACTGTTGTTTTAAGAAGAGATACACCAAAAACGCAAGGAGTAGATTTAATTGAAAACGATCCACTTCCAGCAAATACTTTAGAAGATGCTTACGATAAACTAACTTCTATTACTCAAGAGCTTCAAGAAGAAGTTGATAGATCTTTAAAATTATCAAGAACAAATACAATTACCTCTACAGAGTTTACGCAATCTGCAACAGATCGTGCAAATAAATTAGTTTCATTTGATAGCGCTGGTGAATTAACTGTTGCTCAAGAATTAGGATCTTTTGAAGGCAACTGGGCAGCATCAAGAACTTACGCTGTAAGAGATTTAGTTAAAGACACTAGCACAAATAACATTTTTTACTGTAACACTGCTCACACCTCTAGCGGATCTCAACCGTTAACAAGTAATACCGATAACGCTAAATGGGATTTAATCGTTGATGCAGCATCTGCTACAACATCTGCAACGGCAGCTGCAACATCTGCAACGGCAGCAGCATCATCCGCTACTGCAGCAGCAAATTCAGCAACAGCTTCAGCTAGCTCAGCATCAACAGCAACGACTAAAGCAAGTGAAGCAGCAACATCTGCAACAGCAGCAGAGGCAGCTAAGACAGCAGCAGAATTAGCAGCAGATAATTTTGACGATGTTTATCTTGGAGCAAAATCAAGTTTACCATCAGTTGATAATGACGGTGATGCTTTAACAGCTGGTGATTTAGTATTTTTAACAACAGACAATCAACTTTATGTTTACAACGGATCTTCCTGGCAAGTAGCCGCAACGGATGTTTCAGCGTTTGGAACTAAAGGATTTGGAATTGCAATGGCAATAGCACTATAGGAGGAAAAAAAATGGCGCAAAACTTTAGAAGATATACAAGTAATGATGTAGGCACAGGAGCCGCAACAATATTTACAGCAGACAGTTTCGACACTGTTGTTGGAATATCTCTAGCAAATATAACTACATCAACTGTAGAGGCATCGGTTTATATCAATGATGGATCAAATGATATTTATCTTGTTAAGGATGCACCGATTGCAGCTGGTGGTTCTTTACAAGTATTAGATGGGGGAGCTAAATTTGTAGTTCACTCAGGTGATGCTTTAAAAGTTATATCAGATACAGCATCTTCATTAGATGTTTGGGTATCAGCTGTAGATGCAATTTCAACATAAACAATAAAGAAAAAAAAATGGCAAAAATATATTGTAAAGCAAATAACTTAGGCAAAGGTTTTATAACTAATGCAGATCAAGAAAATGTTACATCTTTAAATGTTAAAGGTTATCCAGGTAATGTTTGGCAAGTAGAAGATAATACTACAGGTCAAGCATGGATTACTAGAGTTAATGGAGTTTCTAAAACAAAAGCTGAAGCTCAAACTCTTGTTAATACTGTTGTCGCTCAATCACAATCTGATTGGGATGCTTTACCAAGCGACAGCTTTGAAAAACAAAACAACATTTTAAGACCTGAAGCAATTACTATAACGGAATAAAAATGGCTATAACAAAACTTAAACAAAGAGGAATTACAGCAGATGCAATTACAACAACTGAAATTGCACCTAATACAGTTGCAGCTGCAGACATAGCACCAGGAACTGTTACAACAACTGAGATAGCTCCAGGCACAATCGCTGCTGCAGATATTTCACCAGCAGTTAATCTTGGTGTACCAGCTGTAACATCAAATCCTCCATCACCTAATGAAGGTGACATGTGGTTAAGAACTGATACAAAACAATTAAAATCTTATTTAATAGGTTCTGCTGCTTTTTCAGCTGGAACTGCAATTCCTTATGGAGCATCAGGTTGGTCAAGTAATGGAACTACAAAAGACAGCACTTGGGGTTTATCAGGTTATGGATCGCATCCTAGAACTGGTGGTGACAACGGAGCAAGAGGTAATGACTTTATAAAATTTGATGGATCAAGCTGGTCTA
The DNA here is from genome assembly GCA_014653835.1 of Pelagibacterales bacterium SAG-MED28. Classification (GTDB taxonomy): domain Bacteria; phylum Pseudomonadota; class Alphaproteobacteria; order Pelagibacterales; family Pelagibacteraceae; genus Pelagilacustribacter. The sequence continues at coordinate 265,074 of JACWDY010000001.1, read as the reverse complement.
ATGGACCTAACTATCCTTATTATAACTCAGGAACAATGGCGATTGGAACTCAATCTGCTGCATTAGGTGGAGGAGGACATGGTAATCCATCAGGTCCAAATGCATCGCATCCTTCTTATCCTAAAACAACTATTTCTTATGAATTTGATGGATCTTCTTGGGGATCATCTGCAAGTTTAAATTATGCTGCATCTAGTTTGGGTCAGCAACATGGACATGGAACACAATCAGATGCTCTTATTACTAATGGATGGAACCATCCTAGTAATCCAACAGCATCACAAGCATACGATGGATCTTCTTGGTCAGCTGGAGCAACTGCACCTACAGGTTCTAACTTTGTTGCAAGTGCTGGACCTACAAGTAATCTCTTAGTTTTTAGTGGATCTTATGCAGCTACATCAGCAACATTTAATGGCACAGCATATGCAGCTGGACCATCATTAAGTACTGCAAGACCTGAATGTTCAAGACTAGGAACAGCTAATGGTCCAACTAACACAGGAGTTTTAGCAATAGGTGGTGATTATCCATCTTTGACTAACTCAACAGAATTGTACAATGGAACTTCTTGGAGTTCAGATATTCCTTTAGCTAACGCACCAACTTATAGTTCTTCAAATGGTTCACATTCAGGTGGAGGAAACACAGGTGGAGGAAACTCAGGAGGAATTGTATTTGGAGGTGGAAGTCCACCTTATCCAGGAAATCTTGTTGCAGAATATACAGGAGCTGCATTAGCAGTATTAACATCACCAGCAACATTTGCTTAAGGAGTAATAAAAAATTATGCCATATATTGGAAGAGGAATAGTATCAGGAAACTTTACAAAATTAGATAGTATCACTACGTCTGCAACAGCAACGTATGCTTTAGCTAATGGTGGAGCAGCATTTACTCCACAATCGGTTAATCAAATGATTGTATCTTTAAATGGGGTAATACAGGCTCCAACAGATGCGTTTACAATATCAGGATCTAATATTGTTTTCGACAGCTCTTTGACTAGCTCGGATGTTATCGACTTTATTTTAGTATTAGGTGATGTAAACGATATTGGAGTTCCAAGTGATGATAGTATTAGTGCTGTTAAATTAAAAACAAGTTCAGTAACAAATAAAAAATTAGCAGATCAAAATTCTGAAAAAGGCGTTTATGGTTCATCAAGCAATCCAATAACTTATGAAGTTAAAGTTATAACTAAAACTGCTGCACATCCTTACAACGGATCAGGATCAGGAAGTGGTTATGAAATCGATGGTGTTGAAGCACCTGTTTTAAAATTTAACGGATCTGATACAGGTAAAAAATATTATTATAAGTTTGATCAATCAGATGCCTCTAATTCAGGACATCCTTTATTGTTTTATTTAAAAGCAGATAAAACAGGAGCATATACCACTAATGTAACAGCAACTGGAACACCTGGTAATGCTGGAGCTTTTACAACAATTCAAGTAGATGAATACACACCAAATATTCTTTACTATCAATGCAGCTCTCATGCTTACATGGGAAATCATATAAACCATTTATCTAATCAAATTAATACAAGTGGAACATTATTAAAATTACCTACTGCCGATGGCACATCAGACCAAGTTTTAACAACAAATGGCTCAGGAGTTTTATCTTTTGCTGATGCTGGTGGTGGTGGATTAGTTCATATTAAAACACAAAACGTAACTTCAGGAGTAGCTTCTGTTGATTTTAATCATGGTTCTTCAGGTGTTGTTTTTGATAGTACTTATAACGCATATAAATTAATTGTTTCTGATATGAGAATTGCAACAGATAATCAAAAACTACATATAAGATATTCTACTGATGCTGGTTCATCTTATCTAACATCAAATTATGATTTTTCAGGTATGACGAGAGATAGTAATAGTGGAACTGATAATTTTAATAGTGCTAGTGATAGCGATATAAGAATACACCAAACAGGACAAGGTAGTGCTGCAGCTGAAAGTATGGGTCTTGAAATAAATATTTATAAACCATCAACTACTGATACACGTAAATTAGTTCATGGAACTATTGTAGGTATAAGCCAACACGCACGTACTCTATCAGGTTATTTCTCAGGATCAAATACATCAACTGCAGCAATTACAGGATTTCAAATAAGATCAGGATCAGGAAATATTGATAGAGGTAATTTTTCACTCTTTGGTGTGGTTAATAGTTAGGAGATAATTATGGCAAGATATAAATTAGTTAATGGCGAAAGAATAAGATTTACAACAGCAGAAGAAACTGCAAGAGACGCAGAAGAATTGGCTTGGGCTAATGGTGCATTTGATAGAGCAATTTTTGATTTAAGAAATAAAAGAAATAATCTTTTAAAAGAAACTGACTACTATGCTTTATCAGATAATACAATGTCTGATGAAATAAAAAAATATAGAAAAGATTTAAGAGACATCACAAACGATCTAACAACAGAAGCAGAAGTAAAGGCAGTACAATTTCCAACTAATCCAAAGGAGTAATCAAATGCCAAAACAAATAAATCCATTGATGCCAATGGATAACCACTTATTAAATATTTTAAGTGAAGATGAGGTTAAAGACTTCAAAGCCATGAAAGCAGAATTGCAAGACACATGGGTTAAAAAACAAATGTTTAGAACTGAAACAGAAATGAGAATATCTGTTTTAAATGATCTTAAACATCCAACACCAGCTGCTAAATACTGGCAAGCTGTTAGAGAGCAAAACGTATTTTTTGAACAAATGGTTTTTTTATCTTTTGACTACAGAAGAAATGAAGTTGAGATTAAAAAACTACACAAAAAAATAGCTGAAGAAAAAGACGAACTAGAAAAAGAAAGTTTACAAATAGACCTAGAACAAAAAACTTTTGATAAAGCTGGTATGGAACTTACAGCTAAAGATAGAATGAGAGAGTTAAGATTATGGTCAGAGCTTAAAGATGAGCTTGTAAAACAAGATCCTGATTTTGATAAACAGAATGTTAATACGCATCAGCAAGAAAGCTTACCAAAAAGATTAATGAAAACATTTCAATTTTTTGACAAAGCTAATGATGCTGATGGAGCTAAAAATATAGCTGCTCAAATTATGACAGCGCAAAGATTAGAAAAAGAAGGAACGCTTAAAATCAACACAAACGGTAAAGGTACAACCAATGATAAAAGCAATCCAAAACTTTCTCAATAGTGAAGAATTAAAATTAGCACAGGATTATTGGAAGATCAGAGAGCCTGGTTTAAAGCCATGTACTCAATCGCCAAACTCTGTTGCTGTATATTCTGATTTTTTAAGTGAAACATTTTTAAGCACAAAAAAATCTTTAGTAGAAAAATTTGTAGGCGAGAAACTTACACCAACTTACACATACTCAAGAATGTATCATAAAGGTGGTGAGCTAGTTAAACATAATGATAGACCGTCATGTGAAGTATCTATCAGTTTAAATATCTTTGCAGATAAAGATTGGTCTATTTGGTTTCATAAATTAAAAGAAGGAACAACAAAAGTTAATCCTAATGCTAAACCAACTTCATATTTAACAAAGCCAGGTGATGCTATTGTTTATGAAGGTTGTAACTATTCTCATTGGCGAGATCCTTACAATGGCGAAAAATGTATGCAAGTTTTTTTACATTATATTAGAGCTAATGGTAATTATAAATCATTTGCATTAGACGGAAGAAAATATCTTGGTCAAGGTAAAGACGAAGCTATGAAAGAAGTTTGGCAATAATGATTTTAGAACCTAGATGGAAATCATATATTGTAGCAACTAACGAAGCTATCTTTACACCTGAACAATGCGATCATATTATTAGAATTGGTCAAAGTGAAGATCAAGCTGCTGCTAAAATTGGAACAGCTACACAAACTGAAAAAAATTTAGATCCAACAAAAATAAAAGATACTGGAGTTAATGATAGTAAAAAAAGAATAACTACTATTTCATGGCTGCCGTTTAATAGACCTGATACTATACTTATGTACAAAAAAATTGATACATTAGTTAGAAATATAAACTGTAATCATTTTGGTTTTGATGGCATTCAAATAACAGAACAAGCACAATATACTGAATATCCAACAGGAGCTTTCTATGAATGGCATACTGATAATGACACAGATATGAGGTTACAGCCGCCTGTAAGAAAAATATCAATGACACTTTTATTATCTGATGAAAAAGATTTTGAAGGTGGCGATTTAGAAATGATAGATGATGCAAAAAGACCAAAGATGAAAAGAGGTCATGCAATCTTCTTTGCAAGTTTTGTAAGACACAGAGTTACACCTGTTACAAAAGGAAATCGTAAGTCATTGGTTATGTGGTTTGGAGGACCACCTTTTAAATAATGAAAAAAATAATTACAAAAATAAAAAAGTTTTGGAAAGATTTAATTTCTAAATTGGAAAAATAACCATGCAAGAAACAGATCAACTTGTCCAAAAGCTAGATAAAGAAGTAGCGATCATAAACGAAAAACTTGATACGTTAGAAAACAATCATTTAGCACATATAAAAAAAGACATTGATCGAATTTTATATGTACTCGGTGCTGTAGGTTTAGCCGTACTAGGTGAACTATTTTTATTATTAAATAAAATTCTTTAGTGAAATATTACAATCGTGGGATTGTTGCTCATCTAACAGCTGCAATAGATCTGTTGGATGACGATCATCTTCTATTTGAAAATATACAAGGTCAAGGACCAATAGATATAGTCCGTATAAATATTAAGACAGGTGAGGTGGAACTATACGATGTCAAATGTGATGACGATAAACGTCACCGCAAAAGATACTCATCAGAAATTCAAAAAAAATTAGGAGTAAAAAATTATTATGTCAACTTACATAAAAGAACAAAGCGAGTGGAAGGAAAGGTGGAAAAACTTTAAGCTTGATGAGTTTAAATGTAAATGCGGTTGTGCCGCTGTAAAAGTAAATGCAGAGATCTTAGATCTTTTGCAAGACGCTAGAGATCAACTAGGATCTTTATCTATTACAAGCGCTTACAGGTGCAGCTCACATAACTCAAGTGTGTCTAGCACTGGAGCAAACGGACCTCACACAACAGGTCATGCTTTAGATATTTCAGTCAAAGATAGTAAACACAGAAAACAACTCATTGATTACTTTACAGCTAAAGTTACAGGCTTAGGTGTAGCAAAATCATTTATCCATATTGACAACCTAACAGCAGCTGAAGGCTTCGACATGAGACCTAATGCTTGGAAATATTAATGATATTTAATTTACTAGGAAAAACATTATTAGAAAATTCTATTGGCGCACTTAAGCATCATCTTAAGAAAAAAGAAGTGCAGCGTAATACAGAGATCGAGTGCCAAAAAGAAATTCAAATTGCTAAAATTAAAGAGAGCGGTGGTAGTTTTAAAGATGAACTCATACTTGTTTGGTTTTTAGTAATTCTAAGTTTACCTTTAATTGGTGAGACTGAAAGGTTTATGAACTGGGCTAAAGTCTTATCGGCTATGCCAGCAGAGATCTTCTATATCTTTGGTGCAATCGTAGCAGCAAGCTTCGGTATTAAAATTTCAAATATCTTTAAGAAGTAATGGCAAAGAAAAAAGGTCTGTTTGGAATTTCAAACTACGTCAAAACTAAACCAAGAAAAAGACCAGGAAGAATAAGAAAAAAAGTAGGACCAGGTAAACAAAGACCTAAGAAATATAGAGGACAAGGTAGATGAAAGATCAAATTTCTGTAAGCGACAAAACAAAATTAAATATTCCTATTGCAAACTTTCTCGTTATTGTAACTTTTATTATTTCGGCAGTTCTCGGCTTCAGCAATCTTCAGAATAGGATTACCAGTCTTGAGACGCAAGATCAATTAATGTCATCTGATCTTTTAAAGAAAGCTGAACAGACACCTAAGAATTTAGAGATCTATATGCTTATAGAACATAACGCAAAGATCATAGCTAAACACCAGGAGCTGCTAGACAAAAACATTCACTCACAGGTTATGATTAATAACATAGAGAAGTCTTTAGAGAAGGCTCAAGAAAATATCGAATACTTAAAAAATCTAACAAGAAAATTAAATGGAAATAGTAATTAGTCTCTTATTATTTTTAGGTGATCCACCAATTTTAAAAGAACACTTACTTATGAAAAATTTAGGTGAATGCTTAGAGCGCAGACGTATATCAATGAGATCTACAAACAATGCTGAATTTAGATGTATGCGAGTTAAAGCAGTAGTTAAAGACGGCAAAATATTAAGCATATCTAATTTAGACTAATGGCAACATATCGTGGAAAAAAAGTTACTCTTAATAAACCAGTAAGAGGCGGATCTAAAAAATCTTACGTCTATGTAAAAGACGGAAGCAAGGTAAAGAAAGTTTCTTTTGGAAGTAAGACAATGAGTATTAAAAAAAATCAGCCAGGCAGAAAGAAATCTTTTTTAGCGAGACATCGTTGTTCAACTCCTGGTCCTAAGACAAAGGCTAGGTATTGGAGCTGTCGAGCTTGGCGTTAAATTAATTTGGCGGAGTTGACGAGACTTGAACTCGCAACCTTCCGATCGACAATCGGATGCTCTGACCAATTGAGCTACAACTCCACATAATAGTGCAGCTGTAAGGATTGAATAATGCTGTCACCATTATTGTGAAAACAATTACCATAAATGAACAAAAGAAAAAAGCGTAAAATAATTATCGCACCTAAATGCGATTACTGCGGTCAGAATAATGAAAGCTTTATTATAACTGCAACTCAACACACATTCTGTATGGAACAAACACCAGGTTATCCAGCTACTAAGGATTGCCACACAGACTGGCTCAACCATAAGGACACTAATGTACAAGAAGAAAAAGAAAAAGGCTTACAGCCACAAAAAGAAAAGCAATCTCAAGAAAAAGAAAAAGTAATCACTTCAGAAGAGAGAGCTGCCATCGTGGCAAAACTTAATAATTATAAAACAGAAATGAAACAAAGGAGGTTTCGTGAAAAAAGGTTATCATAAAACTAAAAGCGGTAAGACTGCACGTAAAGGTTTGTACTACAACATTAACAAACGTAAGAAAGCTGGCAAGTCTCGAACTAAAAAGAAAAGCACAATCAGTGCTAAGGCTTATACAAATATGTTAAAAGGTTTTAATTAGTTCTTTGAATAAGATCTAAAGTCTTTTTAATCTCTTCCTTTAAATAAGGTATTCTCTCATCTACTTGCTTAGGCAGTACGACAAATATATCTCTTCCAGTTAAACGACACAGACTATCAAGCACTTCCTCAAGTCTTTGCTGTGTTCTCGCCTGATTAAATTTACTCATTAATAATAATATAATCCTATTTTGGTGTAAAAAAAGATTCATTTTACTGGTGTAAATGAGGTCTTTTATTTTCTTATAAAGTATATATAAAGAGTGTAACAAGCATCTTGTAGAAGAAGTTTGAAGTGGTGACAGCGCTTAGAGTTGCACCACGTTTGCACCAAGTTTTGCAAAAAGTTAAGTGGGGGTGTAGCTCAGTTGGTTAGAGCGCCTGCCTGTCACGCAGGAGGTCGCCGGTTCGAGCCCGGTCACTCCCGCCACTAATTGATAATCATTTTCATGTAGATCGAAATAAATAAACATTTATTGATCAACAAAAATGCTTCTTTCTGTCCTGTACACTTTAAGATGAAATGTTATAAGTAATAATAATTAATATAAGAATCTTTGAGCCACGGGCATCAAGGTAGATATTGATTAAAAAAAATGATTTATAATTTTCTATCTGAATATTTATCTATAATAATATTTTTATTTTTAGCTATATTTTTAAGTATAGGCTTTGTTATAGCTAATTATTTAGCTTCACCTTCAAATCCTGGTCCAGAGAAATTATCTGCTTACGAATGTGGATTCGAAGCTTTTGATGACTCAAGAATGGAATTCGACGTAAGATTTTATCTAGTTGCTATACTCTTTATTATATTTGACCTAGAGATCGCTTTTTTATTTCCTTGGGCTATTTCTTTAGGCGGGATAGGTGCTTTGGGTTTCTGGTCAATGATGATTTTTCTTGGAGTATTAACAATCGGTTTTATTTATGAGTGGAAAAAAGGAGCATTAGAATGGGAATAAAGATCGACCCTTTTTCTAACAAGGAAAAGCAAATACCTGAGGAATTTAAAGACTTAGCAAAAGATTTTGCCGAAAAAGGATTTATAACAACGTCAACTGATAATTTAATTAATTGGGCAAGAACTGGTTCTTTACACTGGATGACTTTTGGCCTCGCATGTTGTGCAGTCGAAATGATGCAAACATCTATGCCAAGATATGATCTTGAAAGATTTGGCGCGGCACCTAGAGCTTCACCTAGACAATCTGATGTAATGATTGTAGCTGGAACTTTAACAAATAAAATGGCCCCAGCTTTAAGAAAGGTATACGATCAAATGCCAGAACCAAGGTATGTTGTATCGATGGGAAGTTGTGCAAATGGAGGTGGATACTACCATTACTCTTATTCGGTTGTAAGAGGTTGTGATAAAATTGTCCCGGTTGATATTTATATTCCAGGCTGCCCTCCTTCAGCTGAGGCTTTGTTGTATGGAATTTTGCAACTACAAAAAAAAATAAGAAGAGAAGGTTCATTGCAAAGATAATAATGATTTCAAAATTACAAAATCTAGAAAAATTAATTAATTCAGAGCTTTCGTCAAAAATTCAAAGTTCTTCTATAAACAATGGAGAGCTTTTAATCGGAATTAATGAAAAAGACTTAATAGATGTGGTTCAGTTTTTAAAATTAAATGAAAATTGTAAATTTAAACAACTTATTGATATTGCTGGAGTTGATTATCCCGAAAACGATAAAAGATTTGAACTAATTTATCTTTTCTTGTCACACGAAAATAATACAAGAATTAAACTTTTGATTAAATTTGAAATCAATCAAATTATAAATTCTATTACTAAAATTTTTCCCTCAGCGAACTGGATGGAAAGAGAAGTTTTTGATATGTATGGTGTAAAATTTAAAAATCATCCTGATCTCAGAAGAATTTTGACTGATTACGGTTTTAAAGGTCATCCCTTAAGAAAAGATTTTCCATTAACTGGCTTTAATGAAGTTAGATATAGTGAAAAAGAAAAGAAAGTTATTTATGAGCCGGTAAAACTCGAACAAAATTATAGAAACTTTGATTTCGAGAGTCCTTGGGAAGGTACAAATTACATCAAAGAAGTAAAAAATTTAGGTAAAGATGACAAAAAAAACTAAGTCATTAAGCCTTAACTTTGGTCCTCAACACCCTGCTGCTCACGGTGTTCTTAGACTAATACTTGAATTAGACGGGGAAGTAGTAGAAAAAGCAGATCCACATATTGGTTTACTTCATAGAGGTACAGAAAAATTAATAGAACAAAAAACTTATACGCAAGCATTACCTTATTTTGATAGGCTGGACTATGTAGCTCCGATGAACCAAGAGCATGCTTTCGCTCTAGCCGCAGAAAAATTGCTAAATGTTGAAGTGCCCATTAGAGCTAAATATATAAGAGTAATTTTTTGCGAAATCGGAAGAATTTTAAGTCATATTTTAAATGTTACAACTCAAGCATTAGATGTTGGAGCCTTAACTCCTTCACTATGGGGATTCGAAGAAAGAGAAACTTTAATGACATTTTATGAAAGAGCATCGGGATCTAGATTACATGCTAACTATTTTAGAACAGGGGGGGTTCACAAAGATATTCCGTTAAAACTTATAGAAGATATAGAAAAATTCTGTAGATCTTTCCCTAAAATAATTGATGATTTAGAGGGTTTGCTAACAGATAATCGTATTTTTAAACAACGTAATGTTGAAATAGGAATTGTTTCTAAACAAGAAGCATTGGATCATAGTTTTTCTGGCGTGATGTTAAGAGGCTCAGGAGTGCCTTGGGATCTGAGAAGATCACAACCTTATGAAGTTTATAAAGATTTAGACTTTAAAATTCCAATTGGAAAAAACGGTGATTGTTACGATAGATATCTTTGTAGGATAGAGGAGATGAGAGAAAGTGTTAAAATAATTTTACAATGTATCAACAAATTACCCAAAGGCCCTGTTAAATCTATTGATAATAAAATTTCTCCACCTAACAGAGATGAAATTAAAGAGTCAATGGAAGCTTTGATTCACCATTTTAAGTTATTTACAGAGGGATATAGAGTTCCAAAAGGAAATGTTTATACGGCTGTAGAGGCTCCTAAAGGTGAATTTGGAGTTTACTTGATATCAGATGGTAGCAGTAAACCCTATAGATGTAAGATAAGAGCCCCTGGATTTTCACATCTTCAAGCCATGGATTATTTAATTCGAGGGCACATGTTAGCTGATGTTCCTGCTGTTCTAGGTTCTCTAGATATAGTTTTTGGTGAGGTAGATCGATGAGTGTGAAAAAAGTACATGATGATCAACCGAAAGAATTTAAATTCTCAACTGAAAACACTAAGAGGGTAGAAGAAATACTGAAAAAGTACCCTGATAAAAATAAAAAAAGTGCAGTAATGCCTTTACTATATTTAGCTCAAAAGCAGAATGAAAATTGGATACCTTTAGCTGCAATGAAATATATAGCTAATTTTTTAGCTATGCCCTACATCTCTGTATATGAGGTAGCCACTTTTTATAGCATGTATAATCTTGCACCCGTTGGAAAAAATTTTATTCAAGTATGTACTACAACTCCATGTTTATTAAGGGGAGCTGATAAAATAGTTAAACTTTGCAAAGAAAAAATTTCCCCGAATGAAAATGAAGTTTCTAAAAAAAATAACTCCTCTTGGATGGAAGTTGAATGTCTTGGAGCATGTGTGAGCGCTCCAATGATACAAATTAATGATGATTATTATGAGGACTTAGATGAGAAAAGTACAACCGAAATACTTGAGTCTTTAATTAATAACAAACCTCTAAAACCAGGTTCATTTAGAGGTAGAAAAAATACTTCTCCTGAAAAAATAGAAAATATTAATGGAGGAAAACATGCTTAAGAAAGAAGACAAAATTTTTAATAATCTTTATAATGAATTAGGCTGGGATATAGAAAATTCATTAAAAAGAGATGATTGGAAAAATACCAAAGATTTAATTTCAAAAGGTCGAGAATGGATTATTAATGAAGTTAAAACATCCGAGTTAAGAGGTAGAGGTGGGGCAGGTTTTTCGACAGGTCTTAAATGGTCCTTTGCACCAAAAGAGGTTGGTTCACGTCCTCACTACTTAGTGATTAATGCCGACGAGTCAGAACCAGGAACTTGTAAGGATAGAGATATTTTAAGGTTTGAGCCTCAAAAATTAATAGAGGGATGTCTAATAGCAGGTTACGCTGTAAACGCTCATATATGTTATATTTATATTAGAGGTGAATACTTTAATGAGGGTAAAAGACTACAAGAAGCTATCGATCAAGCGTATGAAAAAAAATACTTAGGAAAAAATGCATGTGGCTCTGGATGGGATTTTGATATTCACATTCATTATGGAGCGGGTGCTTATATTTGTGGTGAGGAGACTGCTCTTTTAGAAAGCATTGAAGGAAACAAAGGACAACCAAGACTAAAACCTCCTTTTCCTGCCTTGGTAGGTTTATACGGATGTCCAACTATAGTAAATAACGTAGAGACAGTAGCAGTAGTTCCAACAATTTTAAGACGAGGCGGTAAATGGTTTTCTTCATTAGGGAAACCAAAGAATACTGGCACAAAAATATTTTGCATTTCGGGAAATGTAAACTCTCCATGTAACGTTGAGGAAGAAATGGGCATTCCATTAAAAGACTTAATTGAAAAACATGCTGGAGGAGTAATTGGTGGTTGGGACAATCTTCAAGCAGTAATACCTGGTGGTTCTTCAATGCCTTTATTGCCTAAAAAAATTTGTGACACTATCACAATGGATTTTGACTCGCTTATAGAAAATAAAAGTGGATTAGGTACCGCAGGAATTGTGGTTATAAATAAAGATCAAGATATTGTAAAATGTATGGCTAGAATAGCCCGGTTTTATAAGCATGAAAGTTGCGGTCAATGTACACCGTGTAGAGAAGGATCAGGATGGATGTGGAGAATTCTTGACAGAGTAGTTCAAAGAAAAGCAACTTATAGTGACGTAGAATTGCTAGCAGATGTAACTAAACAAATTGAAGGCCATACCATATGTGCCTTCGGCGAGGGGTCAGCATGGCCAGTTCAAGGTTTACTAAGACATTTTAGAAAAGAAGTAGAAAGTCGATGCAGAGACAAGCCTTTAGTTAAGAAAAAATTAAATAATCCTTATTTAGTGGATCAACATTTATTGGAGAATAAAAATGCCTAAAATTCTAATAAATGGAAAAGAAATAGAATTTGAAAAAGGCATGACAGTTCTTCAAGCTTGTGAGCTTGCAGATGTAGAAATACCAAGATTTTGTTATCACGAAAAACTCTCAATAGCTGGAAACTGCAGAATGTGCTTAGTTGAAATGGAAAAATCTCCAAAGCCGATAGCCTCTTGTGCTATGCCAGCAGCCGAAGGAATGAATATTAAAACTAATACTCCTTTTGTTGAGAAAGCTAGAAAAGGTGTGATGGAATTTTTACTAGCCAATCATCCATTAGATTGTCCTGTATGTGATCAAGGTGGAGAATGTGATTTACAAGATCAATCGCTTTATTATGGAGTAGATAAATCTAGATTTGTTGAAAACAAAAGAGATGTAAAAGAAAAGTACATGGGTCCTTTAATTAAAACTCAAATGACAAGATGTATTCACTGCACAAGATGCATACGATTTGCAACCGAAGTAGCTGGAGTTCCAGAAATTGGCGCTATAGGTAGAGGTGAAAATATGGAGATAACAACTTATTTAGAAAAATCTATGGAGTCTGAGTTATCTGCAAACGTAATTGATTTATGCCCTGTTGGAGCATTAACATCTAAACCTTACGCATTTGAAGCCAGACCATGGGAATTAAAAAAGACTGAAAGTATAGATGTAATGGATGCTGTGGGCTCAAATATAAGAGTGGACACCTACAACTGGGAAGTAAAAAGAATTTTACCAAGATTAAATAACGAGATTAATGAAGAATGGATTTCTGACAAAACTAGATATTCATGTGACGGGCTATTAAAACAAAGATTAGATGTTCCATATATAAAGAAGGAAAATAAACTACAGAAATCTAGCTGGGACGAGGCCATAGCTCTTTTAGTTGAGAAAATACAATCTTTTCAACCTGATGAAATAGCAGGACATATTGGTGATATGATTAATATGGAAAGCGCTATCGGTTTTAAAAAGCTATTCAATGTATTTAAAAGTGAAAACTTAGAATTTCGAGAGAAGAATTTTTACGTAAATTCCGAAGAAAAAATAAATTATATTTTTAATTCTTCAATAGCTGGAATAGAGGAGTCAGATTTAATATTACTAATTGGGACAAATCCTAGACATGAGGCGGCTATTTTAAATGCAAGAATAAGAAAAACATTTGTCAATAAAAAAGTTCCAATCTTTTCAATAGGTGATCCTGGTGATTTAACTTACGACTATGAAATAATCGGCAACAGGACAGATGAAATCAAAAAAATTATAAACAACGAACATGAATTTACTAAAAAACTTTTATTAGCAAAAAAACCAATAATAATAATCGGTGAATCCGCGTTAGAACTGAAAAGTGGAAAATATATTTTTGAAAAACTCAAATTTTTTTTAATAAAAAATAATTTAATCAATGAAAATTGGAATTCATTAAATATATTAACTCAAAATGCTTCCACAGTAGGCCTATTAGATTTAAAAATTTTAAATGCCGAAACACATAATCAATTCTTTATTAATTTAAAGAGCAAAAAATTTAAACTTTTATATTTATTAGGTTCAGACAATCTTGATTTTAAAAAAGATAATGAATTTGTAGTTTATCAAGGTAGTCATGGAGATAGAGGGGCTGAATTAGCAGATATAATCTTACCTAGTGCAACTTATACAGAACAAAATGGTTTATATGAAAATTTAGAGGGTAGACTTCAAGAGTGTAAAAAAGCTTCATATCCAATCGGAGAGTCTTTAGAAGATTGGAAAATTTTTAATCACATTATTAAAAAACTAGGTTATAAAGATGAGACATCAAACTTTGATCAATTAAGAAAAGAAGTTTTAAATAATGTCTCAAATTTTTCTAATTTAAATGAATTACCAAAAATACAAGAAATAAAAAAGAATGAGATTGAAGCTGACTTTATAAGCGAAGAAGTTGGTATTAGAGAACTTGACTATTACTACACAAATTCTATTTCTCGTTCGTCAAAAACAATGAGTGAATGCAGGCAAATCCGGCAAAAAACTATAAAAGATGGGACTAACAATTAATGTTTGAATATTTACAGGTCTTAGGTGAGGAAGTTTACAAAATCTTATTTATGCTAGTGCCGATATTAGTATCTGTAGCTATGGTTGTATGGTTAGATAGAAGGGTTTGGGGTTTAGTTCAAAAAAGAAAAGGTCCAAACGTCGTTGGCCCATTTGGTTTGCTTCAAACATTAGCAGATGCTTTAAAATATATTTTTAAGGAAATAATCATCCCAGCTAGTGCTAATAAAGCTGTTTTTATTTTAGCTCCAATTGTAACAATGACTCTTGCTTTAGTTGCCTGGGCGGTGATCCCAATGAGTGAAGACTTTGTTCTATCTGATATAAATGTTGGTATATTATATTTATTTGCAGTTTCTTCGCTTGGGGTTTACGGAATAATTATGGGAGGATGGGCTTCTAATTCTAAATATCCTTTTTTAGGAGCTATAAGATCCGCAGCCCAGATGGTTTCATACGAAGTATCAATTGGAATTATTATTATTAACGTGCTTTTGTGTGTTGGTTCTCTAAATTTAAAAGACATTGTCTTAGCTCAAAGAGAGTTGTGGTACGTAATTCCTTTATTTCCAATGTTTGTAATTTTTTTTATTTCCGCTTTAGCAGAAACAAATAGACCACCTTTTGATTTAGCTGAAGCAGAAGCAGAACTAGTTGCCGGTTATCAAACTGAATATTCTGGAATGATGTATGCAATGTTTTGGCTTGGAGAATATGCAAATATACTTCTAATGTGTGCTATGGGGGCTATATTATTTTTAGGCGGTTGGTTACCAATTATTGATATCTACCCATTTAATTTAGTTCCAGCACCAATTTGGATGATATTGAAAATTTTATTTTTATTTTTTTTATTTGCACTAGTTAAAGCAATTGTACCAAGATATAGATACGACCAATTAATGAGATTAGGTTGGAAAATTTTATTGCCTTTTTCCTTGATATATCTGGTGCTAACTGCAAGTTTTTTATTTTATTTTGATAAACTTCCGAAAGGAAACTTTTAATGACTTTGGTAAGAATTTTAAAAACTATTTTATTAGTAGAGTTTGTGAAAGGTTTAATAATGGCTATTAAAGAGATGTTTAAAAAATCAAAAACTATAAATTATCCTTTTGAAAAAGGACCAATTAGTCCACGTATGAGAGGTGAACACGCTTTAAGAAGGTACTCTAATGGAGAAGAAAGATGCATTGCGTGTAAACTTTGCGAAGCAGTTTGTCCAGCTCAAGCCATTACCATTGAGTCAGCTGAAAGAAGTGACGGTAGCAGAAAGACTACTAGATATGATATCGACATGCTAAAATGTATTTACTGTGGTTTGTGCCAAGAGTCTTGTCCCGTAGACGCAATAGTTCAAGGTCCTAATTTTGAATTTGCAACTGAAACAAGAGAAGAACTTTATTACAATAAACAAAAATTGTTAGACAATGGGGATAGATGGGAGTCAGTTTTAGCTAAGAATATTAAGTTAGATAAACCTTACAGATAAATGTTAGCCCACTCTATCTTTTTTTATTTTTTTTCAATAATAGCTATTTTTTCTTCCTTAATGGTTATTACTTCAAGAAATACCGTTAACTCGGTTTTCTTTTTAATCTTAGATTTTATTTCTGTTGGATGTCTTTTTATCATGGTTGGAGCTGAATTTTTAGGCATGATAATATTAATCGTCTATGTTGGAGCAGTAGCAGTACTATTTTTATTTGTAGTAATGATGCTTAATGTAGCTGAGCAAAAACAGTCTTGGTTTATCGGGAAAAAATCAACTCATATTCCTATAGGATTGATTGTAAGTGTATTAATTCTTTTAGAATTATTAGTAGTTGTTGGTGGTTGGAAATATAAAGACGATCTTATGTCCAGTAATACATTATATATATCTGATATCTCTAACACCCACCAATTAGGTCTAGTCATGTACACTGACTACATTTTATACTTTCAATTGTCTGGGGTAATACTTTTACTTTCCATGATTGGAGCTATTCTATTAACTTTTAGACAAAGAAAAGGAGTAAAAAAACAAAGTTATTTTAATCAAATTTCTAGAAATCCTTCGTCATCAATTGAACTCAGAGAAGTTAAATCAAACGAGGGAGTAAAAATTGATGATTGAAATTGGACTTGGTCATTATTTATCCTTAGGAGCTATTGTATTTTTTTTAGGAGTAATAGGTATTTTTTTAAATAGAAAAAATGTGATTGTAATTTTAATGTCAATTGAGCTGATTTTGCTTGCTGTAAATATAAATCTTATATCTTTTTCAATTTTTTCTGGTGATATAGTTGGTCAAATATTTACAATGTTAATTTTAACTGTTGCAGCAGCTGAAGCAGCCATTGGTTTAGCAATAATTGTAATTTATTATAGAAACAAAGGGTCAATTCGAGTTGAAGATATTCACGGTATGAAAGGATAGATGGAATACGCTATCATTTTTCTTCCTCTGTTAGGTTCAATTTTTGGTTACCTAGGTAGAAAATTAGTAAAATACTTTGCAGAGATAACTACGAGTTTATTTGTAAGCTTGTCTGCTATTTTTTCAATAATACTATTTTGGAAAGGCTTGCAAACCGGAGAGTACGGTAACTACAAAATATTTGAATGGATTAGCTCAGGAAATTTTGTAGCGAACTGGTCAATTAATATTGATCCATTGAGTTCAGTGATGCTTTTGGTAGTAACTTTTGTTTCAGCATTAGTTCATATTTATTCAATTGGTTATATGAGCCATGATCCTTATAAACCAAGATTTATGTCTTACTTGTCTCTATTCACCTTTTCAATGCTTGTACTTGTTGTCTCAGATAATTTTTTACAATTATTTTTTGGCTGGGAGGGAGTTGGTTTATGTTCTTATTTATTAATCGGATTTTGGTATAAAAAAGAAAGCGCAAACAATGCAGCAATTAAAGCTTTTATAGTCAATAGAGTGGGTGATTTTGGTTTAGCAATAGGAATTTTCCTTATTTTTTTTTATTTTGGAACTATAAATTTTCAAGAAGTTTTTGATACAGCTCCACAATTTATAGAAAATAAATTAGTATTTTTTGGCTTTGAGTCATCTTTAATTACCTTAATTTGTATATTTTTATTTATTGGGGCTATGGGTAAATCTGCTCAATTTCTCTTACATACTTGGTTACCAGATGCAATGGAGGGACCGACCCCTGTTTCAGCATTAATT
Organism: Pelagibacterales bacterium SAG-MED28; assembly: GCA_014653835.1. Lineage (GTDB taxonomy): Bacteria > Pseudomonadota > Alphaproteobacteria > Pelagibacterales > Pelagibacteraceae > Pelagilacustribacter. The sequence goes on along the minus strand of JACWDY010000001.1, from coordinate 247,506 downwards.
CATGCTGCTACAATGGTAACTGCAGGAGTATTCTTAGTGGTGAGATGTTCACCGCTTTTTGAATATTCCGAAACTGCTCTAAATTTAGTGACTATTGTTGGAATGATAACAGCAATTTTTGCAGCTTCCGTCGCCTTAGTTCAAAATGATATTAAAAAAATAGTAGCATATTCTACCTGTAGTCAATTAGGATATATGTTTTTTGCTGCTGGCGTTGGTGCTTATCATGTAGCAATGTTTCATCTTTTCACTCATGCTTTTTTTAAGGCATTGTTATTTTTAGGATCTGGTTCAGTAATACATGCTTTCAAAGATGAGCAAGATATTAGAAATATGGGCGGAATTAGAAAAAAACTTCCATATACTTATGCTTTAATGTTAATAGGAACTTTAGCATTAACTGGCTTTCCCTTTTTATCAGGATTTTATTCGAAAGATGCAATAATTGAATTTGCTTATTTAAGAGGCTCATCATTAGGAAATTATGCTGCCTCAATTGGAATATTTACCGCGTTTTTGACCTCGATATACTCTTGGAGACTATTTTTTAAAACTTTTCACGGCCCCTACAATAATAAGAACATACCAATTAATGAAACTCACGAATCTCCTTTTGTTATGTTAGCTCCATTATTGCTTTTAGCTATAGGAGCAGTATTTTCTGGATATTTATTTAAAGAAACATTTATAGGGCATCATAGTAATGATTTTTGGCAAGCATCAGTATTTTTTTTGGATGAGATTAAACATGTCCCGATTCCTATTTGGTTTTTATTTTTAACACCAACATTGGTAGTTATATCTATTCCAATTGCCTACTATTATTTTATTTATAATACTAAAATTTTAGATGACTTCAAAAAAACAAACCTACCCCTCTATAATTTTTTACTTAATAAATGGTATATAGATGATTTATATGAAAAGCTTTTTGTATTTCCTGCAAAAAAGATCGGATCTTTTCTCTGGAAACAAGGTGACCTAGGCTTCATAGATAGATTTGGACCTGATGGCATCTCAAAACTGATTAAGAAACTTTCTAACAAAGCAGGTCTTTTTCAAACGGGTTTTATTTATGATTATGCTTTTGCAATGCTTATAGGTTTATCTGTTTTATTAACTTACTTAATTTTAAATTAAAATGAATTTTCCAATTTTAACGACTCTAATATTTTTACCATTAATTAGTTCTATTTTTATTTTTTTATCAAAAGGGCAAAAAAATGATAATAGCGCAATTTATATTTCTCTTTTTAGTAGTTTAGCTACGTTTATATTATCTTTATTTGTTTGGTTCTCACTAGATTTATCATCTTCAGATTTTCAATTTTTAGAGGAAAAATCTTGGATAAATGATTTTATAAAATTTAAATTAGGTGTTGATGGTATTTCGATACTTTTTATAGTGCTTACAACTTTTATAACTCCAATTTGCATTATATCTTGTGTCAACAGTGTTAAAACAAGAATTAAAGAGTTTCTGATTGCAATTTTAATACTCGAAACATTTATGTTAGGTGTTTTCTGCTCTTTAGATTTAGTAGTATTCTATCTTTTTTTTGAAGCAGGATTAATTCCAATGTTTTTAATCATAGGAGTTTGGGGCGGACCTAAAAGAGTTTATTCAGCTTTTAAATTCTTTCTTTTTACCCTTTTAGGTTCAGTTTTAATGTTAGCGGCTATAATATTTATTTATTGGTTAACGGGCACAACAGACATCACACAAATATACGAGATAAAAATACCTAAAGAATATCAAAATATATTATGGCTAGCTTTTTTTAGTTCTTTCGCAGTTAAGACGCCAATGTGGCCTGTTCATACTTGGTTACCAGACGCCCATGTTGAAGCACCGACTGCGGGTTCAGTGATATTAGCTGCAATACTTCTTAAAATGGCGGGTTACGGTTTTTTAAGATTTTCGCTACCTATGTTTCCTTTAGCATCTGAATACTTTACCCCATTAATTTTTACCTTAAGTATAATTGCAATTATTTATACATCATTAGTAGCTTTAATGCAGGAGGACATGAAAAAACTAATCGCCTATTCCTCTGTTGCTCATATGGGATATGTTACTTTGGGTATTTTTACTTTTACAAAACAAGGTATTGAGGGAAGTATTTTTCAAATGATAAGTCATGGATTAATTTCTGCGGCGCTTTTTTTATGTGTGGGAGTTGTATATGACAGACTGCACTCGAGAATGATAAGTACATACGGAGGATTAGTAAATTATCTACCAAAATATTCTTTTTTATTTATAATCTTTGCTTTAGCAGGTTTAGGCCTTCCAGGAACTTCAGGATTTTTAGGTGAGTTTTTGGTTTTGACTGGAGCTTTTCAAAAAAATTATTTGATTGCAATGATTGCTACTTTTGGAGTTGTTCTTGGAGCAGCCTATATGCTCTGGCTTAGCAAAAGAGTTATTTTTGGAAACACGAATAATAGTGAAATTAAAATTTTGAAAGATGTTAATAAACTAGAGACATTGATGTTAGTTCCTTTAGGCTTACTAGTAATTTATTTTGGTTTTTATCCTGTTCCATTAATAGATACTGTAAATTTCTCTGTAGATAATTTGATAAATAATTATGAGATAGCAATTAAATCAAAAGGATTAAATTAATGATAAACAATTTAAATGTATTACTCCCAGAAATATTTTTAACTATATCAATTTTTTCTGCTTTAATGATTGGAGTTTTTATTAAGAATAGTTTTAATCTGATCTTTAATTTAAGTTCAATAATAATTCTAGTGACTATAGCTATAATATTTAACAATTATAATAGTTCTGAAAAAATATTCTTAGATAGTTTTTCAAGAGATGCTTACTCAAATTTTTTTAAAATTTTAATACTGATCTCAAGTTTATTCGTCCTTAATTCATCTAAAGCTTTTATAATTGATAGTAAATTAGGAAAATTTGAATACCCAATTATTATTTTACTTTCAATTTTAGGAATGTTTTTCATGGTAAGTTCTAACGACATTATATTATTTTATCTTGGCTTAGAACTTCAATCTTTATCGCTTTATATACTCGCATCAATTGACAGAGACAATTTAAGGTCTTCAGAGTCAGGCATTAAATATTTTGTGCTAAGTGCTTTATCCTCAGGCTTACTTCTTTATGGATGTTCGTTATTATATGGTTTTACTGGGTCAACGAATTTTGACTTAATAGCAAACGAATTAAATAAAGAAAATATTGGAGCAGTTTTCGCTATGGTATTTATTTTAGTTGGTTTAGCTTTTAAAGTTTCTGCAGTTCCTTTTCACATGTGGACACCAGACGTATATGAAGGTGCACCAACATCAATTACAAGTTATTTCGCTGTAGTTCCAAAAGTTGCAGGTCTCGCAATTTTGATTAAGTTTATGCATATTCCTTTTTCAAATATATTATTAGAATGGCAAACAATTATTATTTTTATATCTTTGGCATCTATGATTTTAGGTGCAGTAGCCGCAATTGGTCAAACAAATATAAAAAGACTTTTAGCTTACAGCTCTATTGGTCACATAGGATACGCTTTAGCGGGTGTGGCTACCGGCGTTATTTCAGGATATGAAAGTGCAATAGTTTATATAGCTATTTACGTAATAATGAATATTGGAGCTTTCTCATGTCTATACCTATTAAAAAAAGATGGTGAATATAAAGAAAAAATTTCAGATCTTTCTGGAATTTCAAGAAAGCATCCCATTATAGCTATTTCATTTTTAGTAATATTATTTTCTTTAGCTGGTATACCGCCACTTGGAGGTTTTTTTGCAAAATTTTATGTATTTACGGCAGTACTTGAACAAAAGATGTATGCGCTAGCAATAATTGGTTTACTTACCACAGTAATATCAGCTTTTTATTATCTTAAAATAATCAAAACGATATATTTTGATGATAGCGTAATAACATTTGATGCCCCTAAAAATAAATTCGCTCAATTATCAATTTTAATAAGTTGTATCACCTTATTAACCTTCTTTTTATATCCCTCAGCATTAAACAATATTGCAGAGTCGTTATTTATTTATTAATGAAAATAAAATTATTAAAATTTAAAAGTGTAAAAAGTACAAATGATACAGCTTTAAGACTTATTAAGAGCAAGTATTCAAAACCAACTATAATTACTTCTTTGAAGCAAACAAGAGGCAGAGGAACAATGGGAAAGAAATGGATTTCAAAAAAAGGCAATCTATTTTTTACTATTTTTTTTGAATTAAACCAAAGAAAAATTAATTTCAAACATTTTGCTATTTTAAATGCTTATTTGATAAGACATATAATTTCTAAAGAATTTAAAAAAAAAATTAAGATTAAATGGCCGAATGACTTATTGTTTAGTAAAAAAAAAATTTGCGGAATTTTACAGGAAACAATTATTTACGGAAAAAAGAAATTCTTAATAGTTGGAATGGGCATAAATACTAATTTCGACCCAAATATCAAAAGTTTTTCATCAACTTGTTTAAAATATATAATTAATAGAAATATTGATAATAATAAGCTGCTTTACATAATAAAAAAAAAATATGAAAAATTTCTAATAAAAACACAAAAATACTCTTATTTAGATTTAATAAAATATACTAATAAAGCATGAAATATTTAATTGGCGATATAGGAAATACTTCAACAAAATTATGTATTTTAAACAAAGAGTTTAAAATTTTAAGATCTTATGAATTTCAAACAGATAAAATTTATAAAGGTATTTTTTTAAAGAAATTTCTCTCTAATAAATTGACAAAAGATTTAAATAAAGTTTTTTTGTTTTCAAGTGTAGTTCCAAAAGCATTTAAAGAAATAAAGAAAAAATTTAAAAAATCTCAATATAAATTTTTAGAAATAAAAGATTTTGATTTAAAAAAAATTATAAGAATAAATATTAAGAATAAACATCGATTAGGCTCAGACAGAATTGCAAATGCAATAGGCGTACAAAAGTATAAAAATTGTTTAGTTTTAGATTTTGGTACAGCTACTACATTTGATGTGATTAAAAATGGCAAATATGAGGGAGGCGTAATTGCTCCTGGGATAAAGCTTTCCATGAAAAATTTAATTAAATCAACCGCCTTACTTCCAAAAATAAATTTAAAAAATCATCAAAGAACTTATGGAAAGAATACAAAAGAAGCACTTAACGCCGGCTTTGTATGGGGTTACGAGGGTTTAATAAACAATATTATCAACAAAATTATCTCCAAGGAAAAACTTAAGTATAAAATCATACTTACGGGAGGTTATGCAAATTTTTTTAAGAAAGTGATAAAAAGAAAAATATTTGTTGATCAAAATATTACTGTTAAAGGCATTTCAAAAGTTTATAAAGAATTTATATGAGTAAAGAAGAACTACTTTTTTGTCCTTTAGGTGGCTCTGGTGAAATAGGAGCAAATATGAATCTTTATGCTTATGGTAAAGAAAATGATCATAAATGGATTATTGTAGACATGGGTGTTTCTTTTGCTGATGACTCTATTCCTGGAGTAGATTTAATTATGCCTGACCCAGGTTTTATAATTGATAAAAAAAACGATTTACTTGGTATAGTTTTAACGCATGCTCATGAAGATCATATTGGAGCTGTAGCTCATATTTGGCCCAAACTAAAATGTAAAATTTATGCAACTCCTTTTACAGCGACATTACTAATAGAGAAATTTAAAGAAAAAAAAATAGACATACTTTCATATTTAAAAATTGTAGCACTAAATAGTAAAATTAAACTTGGACACTTTGAAATTGATTTTGTAACTTTAACACATTCTATTCTAGAACCTAATGGTCTTTGCATTAAAACTCCACTAGGGACCATATTGCATACCGGAGATTGGAAAATTGATCCTAATCCATTAATAGGTGGAACAATTGATGAAGCAAAACTAAAAAAAATTGGTGATAATGGCGTCTCAGCTATGATTTGTGATTCAACAAATATATTTAGCCCAGGAAGAGCAGGTTCTGAGTCAGAAGTAAGAGATAGTCTTTTAAGGATTATGGAATTAAAAACCAGTAGACTACTAGTAACATCTTTTGCCTCTAACGTCGCAAGAATGGAGTCTATTTTTTATTGCGCAAAAAAAACTGGAAGAAATATTTGTTTAGTTGGAAGATCAATGCAACGAATTTATAAAGCAGCAAAAAAGTGCGGTTATCTTAAAGGAATGATTGATCCTGTTGATCCAAGAGAAGCCAAAAAAATTGAAAAAAATAAAATTCTATATTTAGCAACTGGAAGCCAAGGAGAACCAATGGGAGCAATGACTAGAATAATTAACGGAGTACATCCAGAAGTTTTTTTAGAGTCTGGCGATTGTGTTATTTTCTCATCAAAAATTATTCCCGGAAATGAGAAAAAATTATATCAACTTCAGAATTTGATAGTAAAAAACAAAATAGAAATTATTACGGAGGAGAACGCATTTGTTCATGTGTCAGGTCATCCTAATAGAGACGATTTAAAAGATATGTACAAATGGGTGAAACCAAAATGTGTTATTCCTGTACATGGAGAGCATAGGCATATGGTAGAACATGTATCTTTTGCCAAAGAGATGCAAGTTCCAAAAGCCTTATTAATAGAAAATGGTGATATCATTAAAATTCTTCCAAATGAACATCCAGCAATTATAGATAAAGCACCATCTGGACGTGTTTATTTAGATGGAAGTGTTAATGTTGAAAGTGACTCACAATCAATTAAAGAGAGAAAAAATCTATCATTGAACGGCTATTTAGAAATTACTTTAATCGTTTCAAATAATGGAAAAATTAAAAAACCCATTATTTCATTCAAAGGCATTCCAGAGAATAATGAACATGAACCTTTTATCTTCGACATAGAAGATGAGATTTTAAATATTTGTAGAACTTTTTCCTTAGATTCTAAAAACCAACAAAATAATTTAATAGAAACTATCAAGCAAAACTGCAGAAGAATTGTTAGAGAAAAAACTGGAAAAAAACCTTTTACAAATATTAATATTGCGAGAGTCTAGTGGGTATAACTGGTTCGATCATCGTCTATGTATTAATTTGGTGGATAATTTTCTTTTCTGTACTTCCAGTTGGAATACAATCAAATAAAGAAAAATTTAGAGAAAAAATAGAGGGTATTGATCCTGGAGCACCAAAAAATCCTAAAATAGCCAGAAAATTTTTAATTACAACGATAATTACTTCATTAATTTTTATTGTAATATATTATCTTGTTAAATTTGATTTATTAAATTTAAGAGAATACTTACAATAAAATGCATCTTTCAAAATTATTCATTCCTATTACTAAAGATTTACCCTCAGAAGCAAAAATAAAATCTCACCAATTGATGCTAAGAACTGGCATGATCAAGCAATCATCCGCAGGTATTTATTCATGGCTTCCATTAGGATTTAAAGTTATGAAAAAAATAGAACAAATTGTTAGAGAAGAGCAGAATGCAATTAATGCTCAAGAGATGTTGATGCCCACTATTCAATCATCTGAAATTTGGAAAGAAAGTGGTCGATATGATGATTATGGTGAAGAAATGTTAAGAATTAAAGATCGCCAAGGTAGAGAAATGTTATATGGGCCGACTAATGAGGAATTAATAACAGATGTCTTTAGATCCAGTGTTAAATCATATAAATCTCTCCCCCAAATTCTGTACCACATACAGTGGAAATTTAGAGATGAAATTAGACCGAGATTTGGAGTAATGCGTTGTAAAGAATTTTATATGAAAGATGCCTATTCATTTGATGTTACTGAGGATGAAGCAAAGAAATCTTATAACAAAATGTTTTTTTCTTATTTAAAGACTTTTGAAAGACTTGGTTTAAAAGCAATACCAATGGCAGCAGATACTGGCCCAATTGGAGGAGATCTTTCACATGAATTTATTATTTTAGCTGAAACAGGGGAGAGCCAAATTTATGCTGATAAAAGAATATTTCAAATAGATTTAAATAAATATAAAAACACAGATACTTCTCTTGTACAAATGAGAAAAGATTTTTCTGATTTTTATTCTGCAACTGATGAAAAATTCAATGAAAAAGAATTTAATGGTACAGTGGATAAAAAAAATCAAATTAAAACAAAAGGTATTGAAGTGGGGCATATATTTTATTTTGGTGATAAATACTCTAAACCTATGAATTGTTTAATTGATGATAAAAGTGGAAAAAAAATATCTGTAAAAATGGGATCTTACGGGATAGGTGTTTCAAGACTAGTTGGGGCAACAATAGAGGCAAATTATAATAACGACATAATGAAGTGGCCGAAGTCCATATCTCCATTTGATGTAGTTATTATACCCAGTATAAATAAAAATAATAAAGATAACTTACAAAAAGCTGACAAAATATATAAAGAACTAAAAAAACAAAATATTGACGTATTGTTAGATGATGTTGAAGAGAATATGTCAAATAAATTTAAAAAACACGACTTAATAGGTATTCCTTTTCAAATAATTATTGGATCAAAATCCGAGGAAAATAAATTTGAGTTTAAAGAATTAAATTCAAGAAGTGAACTATTAAGTTTAGAAAATATTAAATCTAAACTTAAAGAATAAAAAATTGTTCACAAAAGTAGAAAGATTAATTTCGTCAAGAAATCTAAAACCCAAAAAAAAAGAGGGTTTTTTAAAAATAATATCAATTTTTTCTTTCGTAGGAATAATGCTTGGAGTAGCAATTTTGATAATTGTTATGTCAGTGATGAACGGTTTTAAAACTGATTTAACAAAAAAAATTTTAGGTTTAAATCCACATATCGTAGTTCAGCCAAATAGTTTTATAATTGACAATGACTATGTAACAAAATTAAAAGAAAATTTTAAAGATATCACTATAAGTAAAACTTATTCAGGAGAAGGTATAATAATAATTAATGATAAAGCAAAGGGTATTATTTTTAAAGGAGTTAATAACAAAGAAAAAAAAATAAAAGAGTTTTTTGAAAATAACATTGTTAGAGGAAATATTAATCAATTTAAAAAAAATAATATATTTATAGGAACAGAGCTTGCTTTCAATCTTGATTTAAAAGAAGGAGATAGTATTAGCTTAATGTCATCTGCATTTGTTGCTACGCCCCTAGGAAGTCTACCAAAGCAAGAAACTTTTAAAATTGCAGGAATATTTAACACAGGATTTGTTGAATTTGACCAAAATATTATTTTTTTGAATATTGAAGATGCTTTATCGATTTTTGACAAAGGTACTAAAGATCAAAACCTAGAAATTTACTTGAAGAATCCATTGGAAGCCAACATATATAAAAAAAAAATTGAAAAATTAAATCAAAATTATTTTATTTATACTTGGGCTGACTTAAATAAATCTTTTTTTAGTGCTCTTAAAGTTGAGAGAAATGTTATGTTTGTAATACTTACTTTAATAATAATTGTGGCTGCATTTAATATTATTTCAGGGCTAACAATATTAATTAAAAACAAGACTAAGGAGATCGCTATCTTAAAAACATTAGGTTTAAATAATACATCAATAAAAAAATCATTTTTTTTAACTGGTTTTACAATAGGATTTTTTGCTTCAATAAGTGGCATTATTTTAGGAGTTTTATTCTCACTGAATATTGAAAAAGTAAGAATATTTCTTTCAACAGTCTTTAACTTAGAGATATTTCCAAGTGATATATATTTTTTAGAAAAGTTACCGAGTGAAATTAATTTAATTTCAATATTTGTAATTTTTACTCTTTCACTATTAGTTTCAGCTATAGCCTCTTATATTCCTGCCAGACATATTTCAAAAATGAAAACATTTAGAGCATTAAAATATGACTAAAATTTTATTAGAGACAATTAATCTTAGAAAAATTTACAAACATGTAAAAGGAAATGTTAATTTATTTAACAATCTTAATTTAAAAATTAAGCAGGGTGATCTTGTGGCTTTAGTAGGTCCATCTGGATCTGGCAAATCATCACTACTTCACTTGTTAGCTTTATTGGACGAACCTACTAAAGGGGATATTAAGATTAATAATGTTTTGACTAGAAAATTTACGGATGAAGACAAAGATGAAATAAGAAGGAAAAATATTTCAATTATTTTTCAGGATAATAATTTATTAAATGACTTTACTGCAATTGAAAATGTAATGATGCCCTCAATTATTAAAGGTGAGAAAGTTGAAAATGCTAAAAATAAAGCTAAAACAATTCTCAAAGCAATAAAAATTCTAGATAGATCTCAACATTTTCCAAAAGAACTCTCTGGTGGAGAACAGCAAAGGGTAGCTATAGCTAGAGCTATAATAGCTGAGACAAATATAATTTTAGCAGATGAACCGACAGGTAATTTAGATTTTAAAACCTCAAAAGAAATATTTTCATATTTTTTAAAATTAAAAAAATTAAAAAAAACAATAATTTTTGCAACTCACAATAGAGAACTTGCTAACAGGGCTGATTACAAGTTGTTAATTTCTAATGGTGATATAAAACGAGTTAATGTCAGAGAGTAATAAAAATTTTAATCATTTAAAAGTTCATACTCAATATTCAATATGTGAAGGTGCTATAAAAATTGATGAATTAGCTGATTATTGCAAATCAAATAAAATTAAATCAATAGGCTTGTCCGATAGTTATAATTTATGCGGTGCTTTAGAATTTTCAGAAAAAATATCTAAAGTTGGCACACATCCAATTATTGGAACTCAAATTAATCTAAATATTTTAAATATATTCGGAAAAATTTCATTATACGCAACATCTGAAACTGGATATAAAAATTTAACAAAATTATCTTCAAAAAGTTATTTAAAAAATGATGGAGCAACAGAACCTTCTTGTAATTTAGAAGATCTTAAAGAAAATAGTGATGATTTAATATTATTGACAGGTAATTATAGAAATTTTTTTGGTCAACTTTTTTACAAAAATAAACTTAAAGATTTTGAGCGAATACTAAATTATTTAAAAAATTGTTTTAAAGATAGGTTATATATTGAAATTCAACGTCATAATGAAAACCACGAAAAAAACTTTGAAAATTATCTACTTAATATTTCAAATTCTTTTAAACTTCCATTAATTGCAACCCAAGAAATTTTTTATTTAAACGAAAATATGTATGAGGCACATGATGCCTTGATTTGTATCGGTGAAAAAAATTTTATAGATGATAAAAATAGATTTAGATACAGCAACCAGCACTATTTTAAATCCCAAGTAGATCTGGAAAAATTATACTCAGATTTACCAGAAGCACTTGTGAATAATTATAATTTTCATTTAAGATTTAACTTTAAACCTAAAAAATCAAAACCAATCTTACCTTCTATAGCAAATAAACAAAGTGGTTCTCCAGAAGAAGAATTGTCAAAATTGGCGAGAGAAGGTTTAGAAAAAAGATTTGAAAATTTTATTTTAAAAAAAAATAAAATCAAATCTAAAAAACAAATTAAAGAAATCTATGAAGATAGATTAACTCACGAAATAAATATAATAAATTCAATGGATTACGCCAGCTATTTTTTAATAGTTTCTGATTATATAAAATGGGCAAAAAAAAGTTTTATACCTGTCGGTCCAGGAAGAGGATCAGGTGCTGGATCTCTAGTAGCATACTGTCTAGATATAACAGATTTAGACCCAATTGAATTCGATTTAATATTTGAGAGATTTTTGAACCCTGATAGAGTTTCTATGCCAGATTTCGATATAGATTTTTGTGAGGAAAAAAGAGATCAAGTATTTGAGTATTTAAAATCAAAATATAAAAATGGTGTAGCCCATATTATAACCTTTGGTAAATTAAAAGCCAGAATGGTTTTACGAGATGTAGGACGAGTTTTGGGACTTTCTTATGGTCATGTAGATAGAATTTGTAAAATGGTGCCTTTTGATCCTTCAAGACCTCTTTCATTGCAAGAATCTATTGATCGAGAACCAAGGTTTAAAGAGGAAATTAAAAATAACGTTAAAGTAAAAAAACTCATAGAATTATCGTTAAAATTGGAGGGACTTAATCGTAACATGGCAACCCATGCTGCAGGTGTAGTAATTGCTGGAGATAAATTGGCAGAACAATTCCCATTATATATTGATCACAGTTCAAATTTAACTTTGCCATCCACTCAATACGATATGTATTCTTCTGAAAACGCAGGACTAGTTAAATTTGATTTACTTGGTTTAAAAACTCTTACAGTAATTGATAACACTTTAAAAAGATTAAAGTTGAATAAAATTGATTTAGATATAACTAAAATTGATCATAATGATAAAAAAGTTTTTTCTATGCTTTCAACAGGTGAAACAACTGGATTATTCCAGCTTGAAAGCGCTGGAATGAGGGAAGCCATCAAACAAATGAAGCCAAATAAATTTGATGATATAATTGCATTAGTTGCTTTATACAGACCAGGCCCAATGAGCAACATTCCTATTTATAATGATTGTAAAAATGGAATTAAGGATCCAGACTATATCCATCCTACGTTAAAAGAAATATTAACCCCAACCTATGGAATTATTATTTACCAAGAGCAAGTAATGCAAATTGCCCAAACATTAGCAGGCTTTACAGCAGCAGAGGCAGACATTTTAAGAAGAGCTATGGGTAAAAAAAAGAAATCAGAACTAGACAGACAAAAAGAAAGATTTATTAATGGAGCTTTAAAAAATGGTATAGCTAAAGATGTAGCTAGTTTTGTTTTTACTAAAATAGAACCATTTGCCCAGTATGGTTTTAATAAAAGTCATGCAGCAGCATATGCCCTAATCGCATATCAAACTGCTTATTTAAAAACCTATTATAAAGAAGATTTTATTGCAGCTACAATGTCAACAGAACTTACTAATACCTCTAAGTTAAGAGAATTTGTTGAGGAACTTAAAAAATTAAATATTGAAATAGTAAAACCTTCAATAAACAAATGTTTCTCTGATTTTAAATCAATCAATGGAAAACTTTTTTATGGGCTTGGAGCTATAAAAAATGTTGGATTTGAAGCTATAACAAATATTGTTAATGAAAGAGAAAATAATGGACAATTTAAATCTTTTTTTGACTTTATTAATCGAGTAAATGCAAAAGATGTAAATAAACTTCAATTAGAGGGTTTAGTAAAAGCAGGGGTATTTGATGAATTTGATACGGATAGAAATAAAATTTTAACTTCAATACCAAAGATTATTCAGAAAATTAAAAATATAAATGATGATAAAGAAAATCATCAATCTAATCTTTTTGATGGGCAAGAAAAAAACAAAGAAGCATTCGATTTCGAATCTTCTATACCTTGGTCGGTTAAAGAACTTTTATCAGAAGAGTTTAAATCTATAGGATTTTACTTAACCAACCACCCGCTTAACGAATTTGATGAAATATTCAATCAACTGAAAATAAAACCTTACAATGAATTCTATGAAGACGATTTAAATGAAGGACTGGTAGCAGGTACGATAATGTCTATCCAAGAGAGGAAAAGTGTAAAAGGCACTCCCTATGCTATTGTTAAGTTTAGTGATAAAAAAGCTGAATTTGAACTCTTTTTTTTTGCTGAAACCTTAGTTTCGAATAGAGATAAATTAAAAGAGTCTGAGTCTTTTGTTTTAACTTTAAAAAAAGAGAAAATTACAGGAGAAACGTCAAAAAAGAGAATTAATGTAAAAAAAATTCTTAATTTAGAAGAAGCTTTAAATAAACCTTATTCTAAAGTTACTATAGAACTAAAGGATAATTTTAACTTAGATGAAATTAAAAAGCTATTGTCAAACAAGGGTGACACCGAAATTAATCTTGTAGTAAAAAATAAAAATAAACAAGCCCGCTATTCCCTGCAACAAAATAGGAAATTTGATTTAAATCATCTTAAGGCCCTAAAAGCCAAGAAATATGTTGAAAAAATAACAGTTTAGAAGGTTGATTTTTTAAATTGATTGTATATATCTGGGTCTAATTTCGCACACAGTTTCAAGGGCATTGCCCTACCGGTCCAATATTTGGAATTACTGTGGTGGATTAACCGGAAAAATATTATGAACGTACCAAAAGTAGATATAAAACAGTTATTAGAAGCAGGCGTGCATCTTGGCCATAAAACCTTAAGATGGAATCCAAAAATGAAGAGATATATTTTTGGAGAAAAAAATTCAATACATATTATAGACTTAACACAAACTGTTGATTTTATTAAAAATGCATTAGTTCAAGTTCATAAAGTAGTAGCTAGTGGAGGGAAACTGCTAGTTGTTTCAACAAAAAAACAAGCCTCTGAACAAATAAGCGATCTAGCAAAAGAAACAGGGCAATATTACGTTAATCATCGGTGGCTTGGAGGAATGTTGACAAATTGGAATACAATTCAAAACTCAATCAAAAGATTAAGAAAACTTGATGACCAATTAACAAAAGAAAACTTAGGCTTTACAAAAAAAGAAATACTTAAATTTGGAAAAGAAAGAGAAAAACTTCAACGTTCACTCGGTGGTATTTCTGATATGAAAAAAACACCAGATTTAATTTTTATAATTGATACCAATATTGAGTCATTAGCAGTAGCCGAAGCAAAAAAATTGGGGATACCAATAATAGCTGTATTAGATACTAATTCTGATCCAACCGGAATAGATTTTCCTATTCCAGGAAATGATGATGCCAGAAGATCAATTAATTTATATTGCGAACTTTTAAAAAGTACAATTAAAGATGCTGAAAAATTTATTAAAGGATCCATCGAAAAAACTGAGGAAAAATCTTCTCCACCAAAAGATAAATAATTTTAAATTATTATTTCATGTCAAATAAAGATTTATTAGAAAATATTAAAAAATTAAGAGAGATGACAGGAGTAGGATTTAAGGATTGTAAAATTGCTCTGGATGAAAGCAGTGGAAATATTGAAAAATCAATTGAATTCTTAAGAAAAAAAGGTATTGCCAAAGCTTCAAAAAAAATGAGCCGAACTGCTTCTGAAGGATTAGCTTTAGTTAAAGAAAGAGATGGAAAGGTTTCATTTATAGAAATAAATAGTGAGACTGATTTTGTAGCAAAGAACCAAGATTTCATAGATTTTTGTAAAGAACTTTCAGAAATTAATTTTAATAATAAAAGTGATTTAGATAAAATTAATAGTACTAAAATGTCTAATGGGATTTTAGTAAAGGATAATTTAGTAAATTTAATAGCAAAAATAGGTGAAAAGATAACTATAAGAAGAGCTAATTTTTTTGACAATTCAAATGGTGTAAATTTTTATTATGTTCATTCAGCAATTGAAAAGGATATTGGTAAAATTATTTCCGTTGTAAAAATTGAAGGAATAGTTAAAGGAAAAAACGAAGAAATTGGAACTAAGGTAGCCATGCACATAGCTGCTTCAAATCCTTTAGCTATAAATCAAAGAGATATTGATACAGCCTTAGTAGAGAAGGAATTGGAGATCATTAAAGCTGAAATTATAAACTCCGGAAAGCCAGTTGAAATAGCCGAAAAAATTTCCAAAGGCAAAATATCAAAGTTTTTAAATGACAATTCTTTACTAAATCAATTGTGGATTATGGATTCTAAAAAAAAGGTTTCAGATATACTTAAAGAAAACTCTACCGAAAAACAGCTTAAAATCTTAGATTTTATTCGTTATAAAGTTGGAGAAGGGATTTAAAAGTGAGCGACGAGTTCAATGAGAAAAATTATTCATCAAAGATGAATAAAAGTATTAATTCATTAAAGAAAGATATTTCAACACTCAGAACTGGTAGAGCCAATACTAACATGCTTGATACGATTAAAGTTGATGTTTATGGTCAGTTAATGCCCATCGACCAAATTGGCACCATAAGCGTGCCAGAGGCAAGACTAATTTCAGTACAGGTTTGGGACAAAGCAAACATAGCTTTAGTTGAAAGTGCAATCCAAAAATCTGAACTCGGAATAAACCCGCAAATAGATGGACAAATAATTAGGTTGAGAATTCCAGATTTAACCGAAGAAAGACGAAAAGATTTAATAAAGATATTAAAAAATATGGGTGAGAAGGGAAAAATTTCTATAAGAAATATTAGAAGAGAAGCAAACGAAGATTTAAAAAAAAAACTGAAGGAAAAAATTATATCAGAGGATAATAATAAAAATTTTGAAAAAATTATTCAGAAACTTACTGATCTAAATATAGAAAATATAGATAAAATTTTATCAGAAAAAGAAAAAGAGATAATACAATTATGAACACCCTTAACCATGTTGCATTTATCATGGATGGGAATGGAAGATGGGGACAAAAAAGAGGTAAAGGTAGAAATTATGGTCATTTAAAAGGAGTAGATACATTAAAAAAAATTGTTAAATCTTCAATAAAATTAAAAATACCAATTTTAACTTTTTTTGTATTCTCATCAGAAAATTGGAGACGCCCCAAAAAAGAGATAAATTATTTACTTAAATTAATTAAAATTTATTTTATAAAAGAAATTGAAAATATAAAAAATCAAGGAATAAAATTAAATATATTTGGTGAAATAAAAAAACTTTCGCCTGATTTAAGAAAAATTTTAAAAAAATCAATGTTAATAACCAAGAAAAATAAAAGTATAACTGTTAATTTGGCTATAAATTATGGATCTAAAAATGAAATTATTAATGCTTTCAAAAAAACAAAAAAAATAAATAAAAAAAAATTTGAGATAAATTTAGATACAAAAAATATAAAGTATCCGGATATTTTGATAAGAACTGGTGGCCATCAAAGACTTAGTAACTTTATGTTATGGCAATTAGCATATGCTGAGCTATTTTTTTTGAAAAAATTGTGGCCAGACTTTAATTCATCGGATTTAAAAAAAATAGTAAGAAAATTTCAAAAGATAAAAAGAAACTATGGTAGTGTATGATTGATAAAAACACAAAACTTAGAATATTTACTTCATTTTTTTTAATTTTTTTATTTTATTTATTTTTCAAATTTAACTTAATTTTAGTCTACACCTTGTTAATTTTTGGTGTGCTTTCTATTTTAGAATTTTTACATCTTTTTAATAAAATATTTACCAATAAATTTTACAGGTACATTTTAAATATTATTTTCATTATATATATTTCTTTTTTCTGCTATTTTTTTATTTTTCTTTCAAATTTTTATCAATTTAAATTAATCATTTGTTCAATATTAGTTGGTTGTATTGCATCCGATATAGGAGGATTTGTTTTTGGCAAAACATTTAAAGGTCCAAAACTTATCAGCATAAGTCCAAATAAAACCGTTTTTGGATCCATAGGGAGCTTAATATTTACCTGTCTTGCTTTCTCTGCCTCTATGTTTGTAAGTTTAAGTCAATTTAATTACAAGATAGTAATTATATCATTAATAATTTCTATTGCATGCCAATTAGGAGACTTATTTATTTCTTATTTAAAAAGAAAAGCAAATGTTAAAGATACTGGCAATATACTTCCAGGACATGGCGGTATATTAGATAGAATTGATGGAATTTTATTAGGAGTTCCATTTGGTTTAATATCATTAGTTGTAATTTATTAAATGAAAAAAAAAATATCTATTTTAGGATCAACAGGTTCAATTGGATTATCCACTTTAAATATTATAGAAAAAAAAAAAAATAATTTTATTCCTTACATTTTTTCTGCGAATAAAAATTATAAATTAATATCAAAACAAATTTTAAAATTTAAACCAAAGATTTTTGTTATAAGCAATCAAAATACCTTTAAAAAAATTTTTCAAAAATATAAAAAAAAAAATATTTTAATATTAAATAATTTTACATCGATAAAAAAAAAACCATTATCTGATATTACAGTCACTGCTATTCCAGGAATAGCTGGATTAGAACCAACTATTAAATCAGTTGAATTTAGTAAAAAGGTATTAATAGCAAATAAAGAGTCTATAATTTGTGGATGGGAACTAATTAAAAAAACAGCAAAAAAAAATAAGACTAAACTAGTTCCAGTGGACTCTGAACATTACTCAATTTTGAAATTACTAGAAAATAAAAATAAAAAATCTATCAAAAAAATATATCTTACTGCATCTGGTGGGCCGTTTTTGAACTATTCCGCAAAACAACTAAAAAAGATAAAACCCTCTAAAGCCCTAAAACATCCAAAATGGAAAATGGGAAAAAAAATATCAATAGACTCATCGACATTAATGAATAAAATATTTGAATTAGTTGAAGCCCAAAAATTATTTGATTTACCTTCAAACAAACTTGATATTATAATACATCCAAACTCTTTAGTTCATGCGATTTTAGAATTAAATAATGGTCTTACAAATTTAATTTCTCACGATACAACAATGAAAATACCTTTAGCAAATGCAATTTATGATGGTGAGATTGATATAAAAGAAATTTATAAATATAAAAAACAATACAACATTAGTAACTTAATCTTCAGAAAGGTTGATAGTAAAATATTTCCTTTAATAAAATTAAAAGAAAAAATATTTAAATATTATTCTTCACCAATTATAATCAATGCCGCTAATGAAATTTTAGTAGACCAATTTCTCAAGAAAAAGATAGGTTTTTTAGATATAAATAGGTTTATTCTAGCTATTTTGAAAGATATCAATTATAAAAAATATGCTATAAAAAGACCTAGAAATTTAAATCAGATTAATCTAATCGACAAATGGGCTAGGAGTATCACTTACAAAGTTTTAAAATAGAAAATTATGTATAAATATTTTTTTATATTACTTTTTATATTTTTTTCAATTTCTTCTACAAAGGCTGAAAATATAGATAAAGTTAGTATTACTGGCAATAAAAGATTATCCTCAGAAACAATCAAAATTTACGGAGATATAGAAGTTAACAAAAATTATAGTGATTTCGATACAAATGAAATTTTAAGAAAACTATATGAAACTGAACTGTTCGAAAATGTCAAAATTAAAATAGCCGGTAACGAATTATTAATCGATGTAAAGGAATATCCCTTTATTGATCAGCTTGTCATAATAGGTGAAAAAAGTAAAAATCTTAGAGAACAAATAATAAAAAATATAAAATCTAAAGAAAAAAGATCATTTATTAAATCTAATCTTAAAAGTGATATTGAAATTATAAAAACTTTATATTCTAGTAGAGGTTATAATTCTACGAATGTAGAAATGAAAACTAAAAAAGTTTCAGAGAATAGCTTTGATTTATTGATAGAAATTGAACGGGGAGATAAAACTAAAATATCCTCGATTAAATTTATTGGAAATAAAAAGATTAGTAGCAGAAAATTAAGAGATGTGATTGCTAGTGAAGAGGATAAATTTTGGAAAATAATATCAAATAACACCAATTTTAATAAAAATTTACTTGAACTAGATACAAGATTGTTGAGAAATTTTTATAAGTCAACTGGATTCTATGATGTAAGAATAAATTCAAAAGTAGCAAAGATAAATGATAATGATCAAGCTGAATTGACATATATTATATCTGAGGGAACAAGATATACGATTAATAAGATCTCCACAAATGTCGATAAAGTTTTTGACGCAGAAATATTTTTTCCTTTAAACCAAATTTATAAAAAATATATAGGGGATTATTATTCACCTTTTAAAGTTAAAAAACTTTTAGAGGATTTAGATGATTTAATCGATAAAAATAATTTGCAATTTGTTGAACATAATGTTCAAGAAGAAATAACTAAAAATTCAATTAATATTGTATTAAATATTTATGAAGGGAAAAAAATATCTGTAGAAAGAATTAATATTTCTGGAAATTCAGTCACTAATGAAAATGTAATAAGAGGAGAACTGTTATTGGATGAAGGCGAACCTTTCTCTAAATTAAATCTGGATAGATCCATAGCTGAAATAAAATCAAGAAGAATTTTTAAAAATGTTGATTATAAGGTAATTGATGGATCTAAGAATGATCTAAAAATTATAAATATTGAAGTTGAGGAACAGCCAACAGGAGAAATCACTGCTGGTGCTGGAGTAGGAACTGATGGAGGACTATTCGCTTTAGGTGTAAAGGAAAATAATTGGTTAGGAACAGGAAAATCTGTAGCATTTGATATCGAAATTGATAGTGAGTCATTTACTGGAGTATTAAATTATATGGATCCTAATTATGATTTTCTTGGAAACTCACTAAGTTATTCATTAGCCTCAGAGACAAATGACAAACCTGATCAAGGATATGAAAACTCGTTAACATCTTTTGGTTTGGCTACTTCTTTTGAGCAATATAAAGATATTTTTGTGTCTTTGGGGTTAAATGCAGATTACGACGATTTGAGAACGAATTCTACAGCATCATCAGCTTTAAAAAAACAAGAGGGTTCTTATAGTGATATTTCAGGAAATTATGGATTTTCTTTTGATACAAGAGACCGTTCTTTTATGCCAACTAAGGGTTCAATTATAAAATTAGGCCAAACACTTCCATTATACGCAGATAGCGCCTCTATTTCTAATTTTTTATCCGCAAGCAAATATAAAACAATAAATGAAAATGTAGTTGGTGTTGGGAAAATTTATTTATCAACAATCAACGGTATTGGCTCAGACGATGTGAGACTTAGTAAAAGAAAAAATTTAAGCACAAGGAGATTAAGAGGATTTGAAAAAAATAAAATTGGACCAGTAGATAATAAAGATTATATAGGTGGAAACTATGTTGCAGCTTTAAATTTTGAGGCTAACTTACCTAATATTTTACCTGATGACACTAATACTGATGTAAATCTTTTTTTTGATCTAGGTAATGTATGGGGCGTAGATTACGATAGTTCAATTGATGACAGTAATAAAATAAGATCATCGACAGGTATTATTGCAAATTGGATGTCACCAATTGGTCCAATGAATTTTGTCTTGTCCCAAAATTTATCAAAAGCTAGCACAGATAAAACACAGGGATTTAGTTTCAATTTGGGTACAACATTTTAAATGATTAAATTAAAATGATTAAATTTAATAGTCTAATAATTTTAATGTTAATAAGCATCTTAAGCAGCAATCCATTGTCTGCAGACTCACCTTATTACATAGACTTTAAATATATTCTTAATGAAAGTAATGCAGGAAAAAAAGCCCAAGATTTTTTAAAATCAAAACTTGAAAAAAATATTAAAAGTATAAAAGAAAAAGAAAAAAAAATACAAGAAGAGGAAAAAAAAATTATACAACAAAAAAAATTGATTTCAGCAGAGGAATATAAAAAAAAGGTCAATGTATTAAGAGGTAAAGTCTCCTCTTTACAAAAAGAGAGAAGTAGCATGCTAGATCAAATTTCTAAGCAAAGAAACAAAGCAAAAGGAGAGCTTCTAAAAAATTTAAATCCAATATTAAAAGACTATATGAAAGAAAAAAAAATTAGAATTGTTTTAGATAAGAAAAGTATATTGCTTGGAGATGAAAACTTGGATATCACAAATGATATAATGAATATTATTAATCAAAAACTTAAATCGATTAAATTAGATTAATTAAATGGGCTTAGATGTTTTTTTTAAAAAAAAATATTAAATTTTCCGATTTATTTCCGAATGAAGAATATAAGCAGAATTTTAGAATTAACGATATAAAACCATTAGGAGTTGCAAAAAAAAACGATATTACTTTTTTTGAATCAATAAATTATAAAAACTTAGCATTTAATACACAAGCCTCGATCTGTATAACCACCAAAAATATTGAAAGATATTTACCTAAAAAAATTCATAAAGTAATTGTAAAAAATGTCATGATTGAATTAGTCCGCGTAACCAAAATTTTATATCCACTCGCAGACATCGACTATCCTGATTTAACGTTAAAAAAACCAGTAAAATCTAATCATAAAAAAGTAAAATTTGGTAATAATGTTTTAGTTGGTAAAAAGGTTAAAATAGGTAAAAATTCAACTATTGGATCTAATAGTATAATCGAAAGTAACGTGTTAATTGGTAAAAATTGTATAATTGGTTCTAATGTGATTATAAAGAACTCAATAATAGGTAACAATGTTGTGATACAAGATAGTTGTAATATTGGTCAAAAAGGTTTTGGATTTATACCCAATAAAGAAAAAAATATTAAGTTTCCTCATATTGGAAAAGTAAAGATAGAGGACGAAGTTGAGATAGCTTCTAGCTGTACTATAGATCGCGGTTCCATAGATGACACAATAATTGGAAAAAATACTTATTTAGACAATCAAGTTCATGTTGCCCATAATGTTCAAATTGGCTCAAATTGTATGATTGCAGGACAGGTAGGTTTTGCAGGAAGCTCAAAGATTGGTAATAATGTTTCGATTGGAGGTCAAGCAGGTATTTCAGGTCATTTAAAAATTGGAAATAATGTAAAAATTGGTGGAGGAAGTGGTGTCGTTAAAAATATTCAAGATAATCAAATTGTAATGGGTTATCCAGCTATTCCATTAAAAGAATTTATTAGAAAAAATAAAAAAGATCATGAGCGTAACTGAAATAGATAAAAAAATAATAGAGTCTTTATTACCTCATAGAGAACCAATGTTACTAATTGATAAATTAATTAATATTGTTCCTTTAAAATCAGCTACAGCAATTATGTATGTTAAAAAAGATGGATTTTATGTCCAAGGTCATTTCCCAGGCCAGCCAGTAATGCCAGGTGTTTTAATTGTAGAAGCTTTTGGTCAGGCAGCAGCAGCCTTAACTGCACATGGTATTGATCCCAAAGAATATGCTAATAAATTAGTTTATTTGATGGGAGTTGATAAAGCCAGATTTAGAAACCCTGTATTCCCAGATTGCGAACTACACTTAGAAATAGAGGCGGTCAGATCACACGGGAGAGTTTGGAAATATAAAGGTACCGCAAAAGTAGATGGAAAAAGAATGGCTGATGCTGAATGGTCCGCAACAATAGTGGATAGAAAAGAATGATACACAGCTCAAGCGTAATTGATAAAAATGCTAAAGTTTCTCACTCCACTAAAATAGGTCCTTTTTGCTATGTTGGACCGCATGTTGAACTATCTGATGGAGTGGTGCTTGTTTCAAATGTTCATATTGAGGGGAATACTAAAATTGGTAAAGACACAAAAATTTTCCCATTTGCTAGTATCGGTACTCAGCCTCAAGATCTTAAGTTTAAAAATGAAGAAAACAGCCTATCAATAGGTGAAAAAAATATTATAAGAGAGTATGTAACGATTAATCCCGGCACCGAGGGTGGCGGATCTCAAACTATAATAGGGAATAAATGCTTATTTATGATTTCGTCACATATCGCTCACGATTGTAAGATTGGTAATGAGGTAATCATAGCTAATAACGTTCCTCTAGGTGGTCACGTAACAATCGAAGATAATGTTGTAATCGGTGGAAATTCTGCTGTCCAGCAGTTTACGAGAATAGGTAGATTAGCAATGATAGGGGGAATGACAGGAGTTTTAAAAGATGTAACTCCATTTGCTTTATCGATTGGAAATAGAAATTACCTCCAAGGACTAAATTTAATAGGTCTAAGAAGAAAAAAATATGACAATAAAAAGATCATGGGATTAGATAAGGCTTACAAAGAAATTTTTTCCTCAAAAAATTTACATGAAAATTTAAGTGAAATTAATGGAGAATATAAAGATAACGAACTTGTATCTGAGGTTATAAGATTTATTGAAAAAGATAAAAAGAGACCTATTTGCGTGCCGCAAAATTAAAATATGATCGGGCTAATTTTTGGAGAAACTGATTTTCCAAAATATATATATAAAAAGATTAAAGATAAAAAAAAGTATATTATAATCGATCTAACAAAGAAAAAATTATTTAAAAAAGACAAAGACTCATTTTCTGTATCAATAGGCCAACTTGGTAAAATAATTTCAATCTTAAAACAGCATAATTGTAAAAAAGTTTTACTTGCAGGAAAAGTTCAAAAGCCAAATTTTTCTAAATTAAGATTAGATTTTAAAGGAGTTTATTACATACCAAGAATAATTAAAAAGGCTAAACTAGGTGATGTAGCCTTACTTAAAGAAATAATAGATATTTTCAAAAAAGAAAGAATTCAAACTATTAGCTCAACTATCTTTACCCCAGAGTTAAATTTATCAAAAGGCAATTACTCTAAATTAAAACCTAATCTTAAAGATAAAATTGATATTAAAAATGCTCTTAAAGCGTTAAATAAATCTAGTCAATATAGTCATATCCAAGGAGCTGTTAGTAGAAATAATATTGTTATTTTAGAAAAAAGAGAGGGTACACAAAAAATGCTTAAAAAAATTAAAAAGATTAAAAATATTACTAACGGAGTTTTGGTAAAATTTCCTAAAAAAAAACAAGATTACAGAGTCGATCTTCCTACTATTGGGCTAAAGACTTTTAAACAATGTAAGATGTCAGGTATTAAAGGAATTGTTCTTAAGCACAAAAGAAATATTTTTTTAGATAAAAAAAAAACTATAAAATATGCAAATAAAAACAAGATGTTTATTTTAGTAAAATGAAAAAAATAATTCTAATTTCTATAATTTTTATTTTTCAATTTTCAATTTCAATTACTAAAGAACCAAAATTAGAGGAAATACTTAGCGGCTTAAAGGGACCTTGGAGTCTATCATTTATTGATGATAGCAGATTATTAATTACCGAAAAGTCAGGTAATTTTTTTTTAGCAAACATAAAAAATAAAGATTTAAGTGAAATTAATCACAATCTAGATATTCTTGTAGATGGACAGGGAGGACTGCTTGAAGTCTTATATTTTGATAAGAATGTATTTGTGTCATATTCCGAGGACAGAGGAAAAGGTAAGTCGAGCACTTCTGTTGCTAGAGCTTCATTTAATAATAAAGAATTAAAATTTAAAAATATTTTTAGAGCAGAACCACCAATTAATTCAGGTTATCATTTTGGCTCAAGGCTAGTTATTAAAAATAATTTACTTTATATAACGGCGGGTGAAAGAGGTGAAGGTATGATTGCACAAGACCCCACAAAACATCCAGGAAGTATAATTAGAATTCATTTAGATGGTAAAATTCCTAAAGATAATCCAAAATTTAAAGATAAAAAAAATTGGTTACCAGAAATATTTCAAATTGGAGTTAGAAATCCTCAAGGGATGGATTTATCACCATTTGATAACAAAATTTATTTAACTAATCACGGCGCTAAAGGGGGCGATTGGTTTGGTGAAGCAAGATATGGAGAAAATTACGGATGGAAAATATTAGGATGGGGTGGCACAAATTACACTGGCACAAAAATAGGACCAAAATGGAAACCTGGCTTTACTAAAGCTATTAAATATTGGGTTCCTTCAATTGCCGCAAGTTCTATGGTTATTTATAAAGGTGAAGAATTTAAAGAATGGAATGGTGATGCTTTAATAACTTCTCTTAAGGATCAATCTTTAAGAAGAATAAAATTTAAAGAAAATAACTTTATAAGTGAAAAAATTATTTTCAAAGGTCTTATTGGTAGAATTAGAGATATTGAAATTCAAGAGAGTACTGGAAAAATATTTTTGTTAACAGACCAAGGTTCAATATGGAAGCTTCAAAAATGAAAAAGATATTTATTGTTACCGGAGAAGCTTCTGGTGATAAATTGGCTTCATCAGTAATAAGTAACTTAAATAAATTAAATTCAAATATTGAATATCTTTCAGTAGGTGGAGAAAATTTGAAAAAATTGGGAATAAAATCAATCTACGATCTTAAAGAAATTACCTATTTAGGATTTACAAGTGTTATTTTCAACATTTTAAAAATAAAAAAAAAAATTAATGAGACTGTTGAAGCAATAGAGAATTTTCAGCCAGACATATTATTTACTGTTGATAGTCCTGATTTTACGTTAAGGGTTGCTGAAAGGGTAAAGAAAAATAATCCCAATATTAAAACAATTCATTACGTAGCCCCTCAAGTATGGGTATGGAGGGAGGGAAGAGTTAAGAAAATCAAAAAATTTATAGACCATATATTGTTATTATTTAACTTTGAAAAAACATACTTCGATAAGGAGGATATGAGCAATGAATTTGTAGGACACCCATTATTAGATGACAAAGATGATAAGGCGATAGATATCAATCAAGTTATAGGAAAAAATAAAGCTTTGATATCTGTTTTTCCAGGCAGTCGAAAATCTGAAATCGAAGTTTTAACTCCTATTTTATTAGAATCAATAAAACTATTGAATAAAAGCAACAAAGACATAACTTACGTTTTTCATTCAACCAAAGAATACTCATCTTCCATACAAACTCATATATCTAAAAGTAAATTAATTAATTGCGAGGTAATCAGCGATGATAAAATCAAATCCCATATACTCAGGAAGTCAATATTTGCCATAGCAAAATCTGGAACAGTCTCTCTAGAGATCTCTAATTTTAAAATTCCCTCTTTAATTTTATACAAAATGAATTTTATTAATTTTCTAATAGTAAAAATGTTAGTGAAGACAAAATTTGCTAATATTATTAATATTGCTGCAAAAAAAGAAATTATTCCAGAATTATTACAAGGAGATTGTAATCCTAAAAACATTTCTAATAAAACAATCGATTTTCTAGATAACCCAGAGAGAATGGAAGAACAAATTAAGGAAACTCAATTAATTTTAAAAAATTTAAAAAGTACTAATTCCTCTGCGTTTCAAGCAGGATCATCTTTAAATAAATTTTTATAAAATCTAATTAAGTTTAGCAGACTTTAATACTTTATCACAAATTTTTTGAGTTTGAATTCCTTCATTCAATAATAAATTTTTACTTAAATGAACGAATTTTTTTAAACATCTAAAATAACTCTCTTTATGTTTTATATCAAAATTCTTATAAATTATTGATTTCTTAAAAAACTTATTAGAGTCAATCTTAAATCCATTTCCAAATAATTTAATCCTTTCCTCATGACCAAGTCTACAATTTCTACTGAATATATATTCTACTATTACTTTATTTTTAAATTTCATATTTATCACTGCATCTGAATAGTCATTATTTTTGAGAAATTCTTTAGTACTCAAGGGATTAGCAATTGTGATTATTTTATTTGGAAATGAGTTAGCAAACCAACAAGCCAAGTCAAAAAAGTGAAATCCTTTATCCATAAAAAGACCTCCATTTCTAACGGATTGATGAACATTAGCATTTGATGATCTTGATATAATCTGAATAATTTTGACTTTCTTATTTTTAATTAATTTTTTCATTTTAATATAAGCATCAGAAAATCTTCTATTTAACCCAATACATATTTTAATCTTATTTGTTTTAATTTTTTTTACAAAACTATTTAGTTTTGATGAATTAAGAGATATAGGCTTTTCACAATAAATCATTTTCTTGTACTGTATTAGCTTATTTAAATAATATTCATGAGTAGTAGTTGGGGAAGCTATAATAAATAATTTTATTTCTTTATTTCTCAAAATTTCTTCAAAACTATTTGAAGTCTTACATTTAAATCTTTTTGCAGTTTTTTTTCTTAAGATTAAATTTTTATCGTATACAAAATTTAAAGATGTATTTTTTAATTTTTTTAAATTATTACAATGAATTTGGCCAATTTTTGATAATCCTATTACACAGGATTTAATCATTTAAAATTGTACCCATTTTTTTTTTGAAGAGGATTTTACACAACCATCAATAAACTTTGCAGTAAGCAGACCTTCATAGGCAGTTGGAAAATAAAATCTTTTCTTAGATTTCTTTAGATTTATCTTTAATGCAATTTCTTTATATAGATTAGAAAAAGCACTTAAATACCCTTCAGGGTGACCATATTTAATCCTTGAAAAAGATTTAGAAAAATTACTTTCATTAAAACCTCTTTCTAAAATTTTTGTTGCGCCGGTTTCGCTGCTATATTTTAAATAATTCGGATCATTCTGAACCCACTCGAGGCTTCCTTTTGATCCAAACACTCTAATTCTAAGACCATAAATTCCACCTTTCGCAGTAGTTGAAGCCCAAAATAATCCTTTGGCACCATTTTCATAATTTATGAAAACCTGTGCATTAGTATCAAATTTAATTTTTTTAGAATACTTTTTTATATCTGCAAATAAAGATTTACCTTCGAGGCCAGTTATATAGTTGCAAAGATGATAAGCATGAGAACCTATTTCATTTAATACTGTTGATACACCTGCAATTTTTTTATCTAATTTCCATCTAAAAACTTTTTTAGCATTTTTAGCAGTAACTTTGACACCATTAGACCAATCTTGAACATATTCTACATTTATATACTCGACATTTCCCAGTTTTTTATCTTCTATTAATTTTTTAGCATGTCTTACCATTGGGTAAGCAGAATAATTATGTGTCAAACCGTAAACTATTTTCTTATTTTGAATTATAGTTTTGTAAAGTTTTTTAGCCTGCGGAAGTGTGCCTGCAAAGGGCTTATCTGATATGACATGTATGTTATTTTTAATGAAAAGTTCTGCTATTACTTGATGACTTCCCGGAGGTGTCATAATTGCTATTACTTCTATGCCATCTTTTCTTTTTTTTTCTTTATCGCAAAGTTGTTTAAAATCTTTGTAGCATCTATTTTTATTGATACCTATGCTTACACCAAATGATTGATTAACTTTAAAATTTCTTGAAAATACACCTGCAACTATTTCATATTTGTCATCAAAACGTGATGCAATTCTATGAACATGACCTATCCAAGATCCAGGACCCCCACCAACGATACCCAATCTTAGTTTTTTCATTTAATTAATTTTTATTTTTTTTCCTGATTTAGTGCTTTTAAGTATTGCATCAAATATTTTTAAAGATTGCAAGCCGTCATCACCCGTTACTTTTGGCTTAGTTTTATTAAGTACGACATCACATAAATGGTTGATTTGATTTATTAAAGTGAATCTACTTAATCTAATATTCATATCTTTATGAAATATAGGTTTCCACCAACTTCTCTCACCTTTGTTGAACCAATGTTTTAAATTTGGAAATTGAATAGAGCCCTTTGTACCACCAATGTAGTATGCTGATTGATTGGTTATTGGGTAAGCAGGATTTTCACCAGCTGTTAATTCATAGCTCCAAGGACCCACAATAGTGTCTGAAACACTTAGAGTGCATAATGCACCGGATTTAAAAGTAAAATTTACTATGGCCGTATCTTCAATGTCGTATTTTCTAATTTTATTAGATGTAGAGGCTTGAACAAATTGAATGGGACCAAGCAAATAACAAATTAAATCAATATCATGAACTAAGTTTATCCCTAATGGACCGCCACCTTTTCTAATTCTCCATTTTTCTTTATACCAATCTTTATTTTTATATAACCAGCACATCACATTACCAGCTACAATTTTACCTAATTTGCCAGAGTCAATTTTCTTTTTTACGTTTGTTACGATTGAATTATGTCTTCTGTGATAACCAATTAATAGATGTGTTTTATTTTTTTTTGCACTATTTATAATCTTTTTTGCTTTTTGTATATTATTTGAAATAGGCTTTTCCAAGAGAACTGGAATTTTAGCATTTAAAAAACTAATAGTATGTTTTTCATGAAATTGATTAGGGGTAGCTACAATGACTGCATCAGGTTTTTTGTTTTTAAGTAGGTCTGTAGAAGTTTTATAAAATGGTACTTTAAATTTTTTGGCATGGAGTTTCGAATTCTTATTAATGTCAACAATTGAATGAAGTTTTGCCTTTTTACTTAAGTGAATAGCCTTTAAATGCTGATTACCCATTAGGCCGATACCAACTACAGCAATTTTAATTTTATTTTTCATTAAATATTTCGTTTGATATTTCAATTTGATTTGGGTGAATACATGCTTTTCCACCAAAACCTAAATCTTTAACTATCTTACAAGACTTCTTGAAACCATCTATATCTTTAAAATTAAGATAAGAAGTATCTATCGGTTTTTTAGAAAATTTAGTAATCAATTTTCTGTATTTTAAAATTTCATCTTCATTTTCAGAGACTTTTAGATTAATTGATTTTGCTAAATCATGAGAACCAAATGAAATAATTTTAACTCTCTCATCAAAATTACAAATTGCTTGAAGATTGTTTAAACCTTTTTGACTTTCAATAATAGGGATAATATCTGTTTTAAATTTTTCAATTTTTTTCAATTGACTATCGATTGACAATAATTGCTCTTTGCTTTCTGTAAAAGGTAAAAATATCCCGATAAATTTTTCATCACAAACAAAGGATAAATCATTACTAGAATTTATTCTAATATATGTTTTTTTTTTATTTACATTACAAGTTTGAATAATTTTTTTTGCATTATCTTTTTCTTGATCCGGCACTGTTGATTCTAAGTCGATAACAATTAAGTCAGGATTTAGAGTATATGCTTTTCTGATTTTTTTTTCTTCATGACCAGGAACAAATAAAACTGATCTATATCTCATATTTACTTAATTTTTTATGATCAAAATCAATTCCAAGACCCGGACCCGTTGGAAGTTTGAATTTTCCATTAATTGTCTTTTTAAAGTTTGGGTAGAATTCTTGATCTATATCAAGATAAAATCGTTCAATATAAGTATCTCTTTGCATCAAAGCAGCTAGCTGCAATGTAGCTAAGAAACCTGGTCCAAAGTAAGCAGTATGTGGCATCACTGATATATTATTTGTCTCAGCAAATTTTATAATTTTAAACATCTCATATATACCACCAACTTTTATAACGGATGGCTGCACATAGCTTACTGCTTCTTGATTAATCATTGATTTAAATTCAAACTCTGTGCATGCGTTTTCACCGCAGGCTATTGGTATTTCTAGTTCTTTCTTTAGTTCAGCAAGTGTTTCGTAATCTTCTGGAGGATAAACTGGTTCTTCAAGCCAAGTTAATTTCATTTTTTTTAAAAATTCTTTTTTTGAAAGTGTTTCCTCGTAAGTCCAAGGACAATTTGTATCTAGCATTAAAGGAAGATTTCCTGTTCCTTTTCTCCCAGCTTCAATACAATCATTTTCAATTTCATGTAACTTAATTGCTTGATAGCCATCATCTAATGATTGTTTACATTTTTGTTCTATAATCTTTGGGTCTCCATATCTAAATAAACTTGAATAAGCTTTAAAAAGATCATTATTTTTTTTACCTAATAATTCATGAATAGGTTTATTTTTTTCCTTACCTAAAGCATCCCACAAGGCTATTTCTACTCCAGAAATTGCAAACATAGTAATTCCGTAACGCCCAAATAAATGTAAAGATTTTTGTAAAGTTAAAAGTAATTTTGGTATGTCAGCCATATCTTTACCAATGAGCAGGGGAGCAACCATATCTTCAATCGCAATTTTCACTGACTTCCAACTAGTGTAACCAAATGCTTCACCCCAACCTGTAACACCCTTATTAGTTTCTACTTTAACAATGTTAAACTCTAAACTTTTCCACTCTTTGCCATGAAAAATTACTTTTTTTCCACCATGACTGAAAGGCATGCTCAAAGTTATTGCTTTGATTGATTTAATTTTCATTAACGAAATTTTTTGAAATTAGGCTTTCTTTTTTCTAAAAAAGCTTTTGCACCCTCAGCTTGTTCTCCAGTTTTGAAATAGTTGGGAGAAACCTCATCTACCATACTTTTTTGAGTAATCTTTAGTATTTCATCAAATTGTTTTCTAAAACTTGCTTTTAATATTTTTAAACATGTAGGAGCAGCTTTTAAAATTTCATCACCATATTTTTTTACCTCGTCGTCTAATTTTTCTCTCTTAACTACAGAATTTATTAAACCCCAATCCAGCATTTCTTTTGCTGAATATCTTTTACAGGTCATCCACATTTCTCTAGCACGTTTGTGACCTAAAATATTTGTTGAGTGAGCTACAATAGCGCCACCAGCTGGAGATCCTACTCTGGGGCCGTTCTGTCCAAAAATAGAATTTTCACTAGCGATAGTGAGATCACAAAAATAGGCCATATGATTTCCTCCTCCAATAGCGTAACCATCGACTTTAGCAATTATTGGTTTACTACATTTTGTTAGATGAATATGAAATTCGTATTCATGATCTTGAAATTCCTTAGAACTTTCCCAGTTCATATCTCCACCAGAGCAAAAAGCTCTATCGCCTGAACCCGATAATATTATCACACCAACTTCTTTGTCTTTTTCGGCTGTATCTAAAGCGGTCTTCAATTCTTGAAGTGTGGCGGGAGTAAAAGCATTGAGAACTTTAGGTCTATTAATTGTTACATGAGCATAATCATCTTTAACTTCATAAAGAATATCTTTAAATTGCATGCTGTTTTATCTCCTCAACGGATTCCGGATTAAGTAAAGTAGAAACATCTCCAGGATCCTCATTTGTTAAACAAGATTTTATAACCCTTCTCATTATTTTCATATTTCGAGTTTTAGGTAAATCTTTTACAAATATTATTTTATCAGGCTTAAACGACTTCCCTAAATCTTTAATGATTAAATCAGCAAAAAAATCAGCTTTTAGTCCGTCTTTTCCAGCTAAAGGAACTATGGACAGTATAATTTTAGATCCTTTACTCTCATCAGGAATACCTACCGCAGCTACTTCTTTAACTTGTCCACTTTTAACAACAACACTCTCTAATTCAGAAGGACCTATTCTTTTTCCTGAAACTTTTATTGTGTCATCAGACCGACCATGAAGATACCAATGGCCATCTTTATCTCTACTAGCTAAATCTCCATGTACCCAAAAGTTTTTTATTACCATCCAATAATTATTTATATAACGATCATCATCATCCCATAAACTTTTAGTTAAACCAATGGATGACTTTTTCATTATTAATTCACCCATCTGATTTACTTCTACCTCTTTTCCATCATTAGTAATAATTCCTGGACTCATTCCGGGAATAGGCGCATTAAAAGAACCAACTTTAAAAGGTCTATGTAAACAACAATGAAGTATAGAACCAGATACTTCAGTCCCACCTGCTGAATTCATTATAGGAACTTTTGATTTACCAATAAAATCAAATAACCATTTCCAAGGTTTCTCAGTCCAAGGTTCACCACCAGTACAGATAATCCTAAGCGAACTTAAATCTATATCTTTAAATAAATTTTTGTCTTTAATCATTTGAGCTCTAATTAATGCTGGAGATAATTCAGTCCAAGATACTTTATATTTTTCTATTAATTTCCAAAATCTAATTTCGTCAGGAAAATCTGGAACACCCTCTGCAATTAACATTTTTGCACCGTGAGACGAGGCGATAGTTGCAGATTTAGAGCCAACCATCCATCCCATATCCGCCATACATAAATGAACATCACTTTGTTTAAAATCTGCTAAAACTCCCTCATCGAAAGACATCTTAGTCACTAAACCAATATGTGTATACACACACCCTTTAGGTTTACCAGTAGTCCCAGATGTAAAATGAATTATCGCTGGGTCTTCAGCCTCCATTTCTTCAGTCTTTAATTTATCTGAAACATTTTTAAAATTTTCCCAATTAAAAATTTTTTTACCTTTTTCATCACCTAATAAAAAAACTTTTTTTAAAGAATTCACTTGATCCAAATCATTTTTGATAAGATCAAACATCTTTATTTCTTTTCCTTTTCTAAAAGTCTTTTCTACCGTAAAAATACCTTTTGCATTTGCAATATTTAATCTCTCAACTACAGCATTAGAACCGTAACCAGAAAATAATGGAAGAACGATACAACCGATTTTTAAAATCGCAAAATAAGCAATGTAGGTTTCTATAAATTGAGGCATATAGAGTGCAATCACATCACCTTTTTGAAAACCATTAATCTTAAGAGCATTACCTACTTTAGAGATTTGCTTATTAAATTCCTCATAGGTAATTGAACCTTTAGTGCCATCCTCTTTTTCTGAAAATATAAAAGTTTCGCTAAAGAATTTTTTTTCTTTATGCCGATCAATACAATTAAGAACAATGTTAGTTTTTCCACCCACACACCATTTTGTCCACGGTGCTCCTTTACTCTCATCCATGATTTTCTCATAGGATTGATAAAATTTTAGATCAGAAAATTTAATAACATTGTCCCAAAGCCAACCAGGATCAGCATAACTTTTTTTTTCAAGTTCATCATAGTCGCTTAACTTACAAAATTTTAAAAATTTGGTTAATTTTGAATTCTTTACTATTTCTTCTGGAGGAGACCAGACGATTTCATTACTCATGTATATTTAAGTATACATTCCCTCTTTAATTTTAATAATATTATACATAAGATCATTTAAAGGTGTTTTCACTCCGTGCCTTTTACCTATTCTAGAAACAGCACCACTAATGAAATCAATTTCAGAAGCTCTTTTTTTCAAAACATCAAATGCCATTGAAGATTTATTTGTCTGTCTAGAATCTACAATTCGATTGAACATATCTAAACACTCATCTTCTGTAACATCAACTCCATCCGCCTTTGCAACATTTCTTGTCTCAAGTATGATGTCCTTGCCCAATTTTCTAGACATTACTTGATTTTTATTAGAGATGTATAAATCTGTGTGGTGCAAATCAAAGATAGCAGATAGCGGTCCAATAGCTGTAAGAGCAAATAATTTCATCCATTTTCTCTTTTTAATATTCTCCTCAGTCAATGTTTCCAAACCATAAGCAGTAAAGGTTTCTGCTAAATCTTTTACTCTCTCACTTGCGCCTCCGTCGTATTCACCAATCCATGAGGGTAAACTTGCATGATTTTGAATTATCCCAGGACCTTGCACACTCGCAGCTTGAGTTGTAGATCCGCCTAAAACTTTTTCTTTTCCTGCAATTTCTTGCATTATTTCTTCGTGCCCTATACCGTTTTGAAAAGACATCAACATTGTCTTGTATCCGATAATATTTTTTGCGTTTGTAAGTGCTGTTTTTAATGCAGTAGCTTTACACATTACAATAATTGCATCTACTTCACTAAGTTTTTGAGGTTCAGTTGTAGCTTTAATTTTTATAATTCGGTCACCACCATGACCCATCATTTTTAAACCTTTTGAATTAATTTCTTTAACATGTTCTTTCCAAACATCTATCAGAACAACATCAAGACCTTTTTCTGCTAATAAGCCTCCGAACAAACAACCCATTGCTCCAGCGCCCAATACAGCTACTTTTGTATCTTTTTTAATCATTAAGCTTTCATTTTTACTTGTACACCAAAGAAACCAGTTGGTTTGATCATAAGAACTATAATCATTAATAAGAATGCATATAAATCTTTGTGACTTCCAGAAACATAAAAAGAGGAAGCTGTCTCAAAAATTCCGACAGTGAAGCCTCCTACAATTGCCCCAGGTAAATTACCAAAGCCGCCAACTACAGCAGCAGCAAAAGCTTTCATTAAAATTATGTAACCCATAAAAACAACAACTTGATATGTAGGTCCAACTAAAGTTCCTCCTATACCAGCTATCGCACAAGCGATACCAAAAATTATTGAGATATACAAAGGAACATTAATTCCAACAAGATTTGAAACATCTTTTGAAAATGCTACAGCCCGTATACCTAAACCCATTTTTGTTTTATTTAAAAATACCCAAAGACCTCCAGCAACAAATAAACCCACAATAATCATCCATACATAAGTGATGGGTAAAAATATTCCCCCAATTTCCATTGGAAGGCCAAGCTCAGCTGGAAAAGGTTTAGCAACTGGGTTCCAAATTAAATAGGCAACATTAATTAAAACAACTGAAAGACCAAAACCACAAATAATTATTCCCATTCCTGCAACCGTGTAACCACCACCTTTTTTTGTAAGTGGTCTTAGAAAAATTCTTTCAATAAAAACACCGAATAATCCCATCGATACAAATGCTGTAAAAAGACAAATTACATAAATAATCCAACCATAAGCTTCAGGAAATAAATTAAAAATCCAATCTTGATTTCCCAAAATATTGAACATGGTTAGGCCAGCAAAGGCTCCAATCATAAAAAATTCACCATGGGAAAAATTAACAACATCTAAACCTGTATAAATTAATGAAATACCTAGAGCTACCAATCCATAAATAATTCCTACAGATAAACCAATAGTAAGCACTGTTTTAAAAGACTCAAAACTCATGTCAGGACTATTTAGACAATAAACAACATAAATTAATATAAAAATAGTAAATATAATATTTTCTCCTCTTTTTTCCTAACCTAAATTTTTCAAACATTTGCTTTAGTACCTCCTAAATAAGATTCTTTCACGCTTTCGTCATACATAAGTTTCTTACTTTCTCCCTCAACATTTATTACGCCATCTTTAATAACGTAACCATAATCAGCTAAAAGCAAAGCCATTCTAACATTCTGTTCCACAACTAAAACCGTTAGTCCATCTTTTCTAATTCTATTTATATTCTTAAATATATCTAAAACAATTTGAGGTGCTAAGGCAGCACTAGGTTCATCTAACATTATCATTTTAGGATTTGACATTAAGCCTCGGCCGATACACAACATTTGTAGCTCTCCTCCAGAAAGGGTGGCGGCTAATTGATCTTTTCTTTCATTTAATCTTGGAAAATAATTAAAAACCTTTTCTAAATTGTCTTTTAATTGTTGGTTTGTTTTTAAGATAAAACCCCCTAATCTTAAATTTTCTGTGACTGACATTGCTGGAAAAACATCTTTACCTTGAGTAACTTGAACTAAACCTCTTGCTACAATTTCGTGTGGAGGTAAATTTTGAATTTGTTCGTTGTTGAATTCAATAGTTCCTTTCCATGATCTAATTAATCCTGAAGCAGCTTTTAAAATTGTTGATTTACCTGTTCCGTTTCCACCAAGCAATGCAACTACAGATTGTTTATCAACTTTCATGTTTGCTCCATTTAAAATTTGGACGGTTCCATATCCAGAAACTAGTTGATTTACTTTTAACAATCTTCCCCCAAAAAATTTTTGATTAAATTAATTGTTTAACGTTTTGACAATATAACTATTTTTTTATAGCCTAAGCAACAATTAAATAACAAATGGGGGAAATATGAACAAACTTAAATTTGTTTTTTCGACAATTATCTTTTCCGTAGGTTTAGTAATCACGACATTAGCACAAGCAGAAACAATCAAAATTGGTGTTTCATTCAGAATGCTTTCAGATGTTGGATATAAACACGGAGAGTTAATTACTGATACGGTTGCTCTATGGAATAAAGAGGGCACTATTAATGGTCAAAAAGTTGACTTAACACTTTATAATGACGAATGTAAATCTGAGAAAGGTGTAGCAAATGCAACAAAACTTGCTTACCAAGATAAAGTTCACGTTATAATTGGATCAAGCTGTAGTTCAGTTACATTACCAATGGTACCAGTATCTGCTAAAGCTAAAGTTCCACAAATCATACCTCACTCTACAAATGCAGACATTACTAAAAAAGGTAGTGAATACATTTTCAGAGTGCCTGTATCATCTAGATTTTACAAAATCGTACAAGGTAAATACACTGCAGAAAACCAAGGTACTAAAATAGCTTATATCTATGGTCCTGATGCAGCTGGTAAAGATTTTGCATTATCATTAGCTGATTACATGAGAGAAAACTATAATGTTGAGCCTGCTTATATGGTTCAGTCAGGTGAGAAAGAGACTGACTTTAGAAGTTACTTAACAAAAGCTAAAGCTACTAATCCAGAGGTGCTTGTAATTTCAGCACTGATGGACGAGACAGTACGTGGTCTAGTTCAATCATATGAAGTTGGAATTCCAAAATCTGTTTACAGAGTAACAGCTTCTATTGGTTCAAAAGTAGAGATCCCTACAAACGCTGGATCTGCTGCTAAAGGTGTAACATATGCTGCTGCATTTGCTGCGTCTGACAAAAGACCTATAGCTAAAAAATTCGTGAAAATGGTAAAAGACAAATACGGTGTTGTACCAGGACATGATTTTTCTCAAATGATGGACTTGTTAGATATTTTAGAGATAGCTCTTAAAAAGACTAAATTCTCTGGAGATCTAGCTGCTGATAGAAATAGTTTAAGAGACGCGATTGCTGCTACAACTGACTTTAGAGGTTTAGCATCTGGTCCAATTAATTTCTGTAAATCAGGATCACCTGAGTGTAGAGATGGTAACAGAACTCCTGTTATGATTGAGTACACAAGAGGTGGCAAGAACTTTAAAACAGCCGTTGCAGGTACAGTTACTTTCAACGCTAGCGCTGGTTTATAATAAATAAAAAATTAATGAGCGGTAAGTAAAATTACCGCTCATTTTTTATTAAGAAATTACAAACATGATCATTGTTAATAAATTATCAAAAGTTAAAAGCAATTTTCCAGTGATGGTTGGAAAAAAAGCTATATCAGCAAGAGATTGCGAAATACTTATTAATGAAATTAAAAAAGCTAAATCTTTTGATGATCTTATTCAAGGGGGAAGAAATAGAATTAATAAAGGTTCAAA
This sequence comes from Pelagibacterales bacterium SAG-MED28, assembly GCA_014653835.1. Lineage (GTDB taxonomy): Bacteria > Pseudomonadota > Alphaproteobacteria > Pelagibacterales > Pelagibacteraceae > Pelagilacustribacter. Next base: position 209,155 of record JACWDY010000001.1, on the reverse strand, counting down.
AAATTTCAAAAATTATCTAAAAAAATCAAAATTATCGAAAAAATTATATAATCAATTTAATAGTAAATCGTTTTATAGAAAAGTTGAAAATTGTTTTAAAAAGACGTTTAAAACTTATGGATGGTCAAACACTTTCTTGCCAAAGAAATTCTTAGCTCAGAAATATACGAATAAAAAATTAATGAATTCTAAAGAATTAGTAAAAATGCTAGGAAAATCATATAAAAATCCAGATGTTAATTTAGATATTGATTTTTCTGTCTCCAGAGGAGGCTATAGATTAAGACCACACAGAGATGATGTGACAAGACTTTATAATTTTTTAATTTACCTCAATGATATCCCTAAAAAGAATGGTGGATCATTAACAATATTTAAAAAAAAAGCAGATATGAAGTTAAGAAAAAGTTTTAAAAGGTTCCCCAGTATTTCAGAATTAACAAAAGTTAAAGAATTTACACCTTCAAGGGGAAGCGTTATATTTTTTCAATCTACTCCTAATTCCTACCACGGAGTAACACTATTTAGAGAGGAAAAAGGTAAAAAAAGATTTTTTATTTATGGAAGTTATGCGCTAAGCAAACCTGTTGTTTGGAAATACAAGAATGTAAGCTATCTTCCAAAAATTAAAAAAACCAATAAAAAATTACTAACATCAAGTCATGACTCAGATTATTTTATGAAAGAAGCTGTTTAATGGGAAAATTTAAAATATTAATTAGAAATTATCCTTTTATCGCATTTATAATAGCTTTTTGTATTCTCGCTCTTGTGCCGTCTGTTATTTTTACAGATGTATATCAATCTCATTTAGCAACACTTATTTTTGTTAACATAGTGGTTGCAGCAGGATTGAATATTGTTAAAGGATATTGCGGTCAAGTAACAGTAGGCCACGTCGGACTTTTTGCAGTTGGTTCGTATACTGCTGGAACATTATTTCTTTATTTGGGATTAGGCTTTTGGGTTACTTTACCTATAGCAATCGTGGTTACTGCATTTTTTGGTGTAGCAATGGGCATACCATCTTTTAGATTAGAGGGACCTTATTTAGCCTTAGCAACATTAGGTGGAGGAGAGGCAATTAGATTATTTATTGAAAATGGAAATTTCTTTAGATCAACTTTTGGTATTTCAGATATCCCAACTCCATCTTTAATGGGATTTAATTTTGACTCACCAGATAGATATTATTTTATTTCAATGACTATAATGATTATTGCCGTTTATTTTTCATTTAGTATTTTAAGATCAGGAATTGGTCGAGCATTTATGTCTATAAGAGAGGATCCAATATGTGCTGCTGCTGCCGGTATAAACGTAAAGAAGTATAAAATATTAGCATTTATTTTAAGTGCTATGTTCGCTGGTGCTGCGGGAGCTGTATATGCCCATATGCCGCCAGGATATATCCATCCAAATAACTATACAGTTATTGAGATGGTAACTTTTTTAGCTATGGTTGTGCTCGGAGGGTTAGGACATATCTGGGGAGGAATAATTGGAGCAGTCATTATTACAATTGTTTACGATTTAACTCGTCCTTTATACAAATACCAATTGTTAATATTTGGTCTAACTATAGTTTTAACTATTTTATTTATGCCAAAAGGTATTGGTGGTTTTATTGACAGATATTTTTTAGAAAAAAGATTTAAAAAGAAAACAGGAACAGAAAAAACATAATGATTTTAAAAACTAAACAACTAACAAAATCTTTTGGCGGTTTAAAAGCTATGGACAAAGTAGATTTTGAACTTAAAAAAAATGAAATAAGAGGCATCATTGGACCGAATGGTTCTGGAAAAAGCACATTCTTTAACTTAGTCTCAGGAATATATGATAGCGACCCAGGAAGTTACATTGAGTTTGATGGGCATGATATTACCTTTACACCGCCATATAAAATAGCTGGATATGGTTTATCTAGAACTTTTCAACTTTTAAGACTTTATCAGGACATGACAGTAATTGATAATGTGATGGCTGGTTATCATACCAAAGTTCCATATAGTTTTATTGATGCGGTGGTAGGAAGAAAAAAAATTTGGGATCAAGAGAGAGCCATTAAAGAAGAAATGATGGAGCTTTTATCATTTGTAGGTTTAGCAGATTATGCTGAACTAAATGCAAGTGAACTTTCTGGAGGTCAGAGAAGATTATTAGTATTAGCAAGAGCCATCGCTATGAAACCAAAGTTGTTGATGTTAGATGAACCAGCAGCAGGATTGTCACCAGTCAACGTGGATAACCTCATGAAGATTATTATGCAATTAAAAGACAAGTACGGTCTTACTTTAATTATTATTGAGCACATTCTTAAAGTAGTGATGGATACTTGTAATACAGTAACAGTATTTGATCATGGTCAAAAAATAGCTGAGGGAACTCCATCGAAAGTTAAAGACGACAATGCTGTGATCGAGGCTTATCTTGGTAAGAAAATGGATGATGAGGAGATGAGAAAAGCACTTGCAGTATAATTTGGTTTTGATATTATTTTGGTAATTATCTTAAGATTCCATGGCTCAAAATATTAGAAAAGAATTCGAGAAAAACGGTTTTGTAAGAATTCGAAATGTTCTGGATTATAAATTAGACTTAGAACCAATATTAAACGACATGGCTTTCATCATGAACAGACTAGTTCATAGATTCGTTCCTAAAAAAGATAAAAAAAGAGTATTAGGGCTAAGCTTTAAAAAGAAATACTCACATTTAGTTAAATTGAATATTCCAGAATTGGATCAATATTTTAATATAAGACTTCCACAAAATGTTAATGTAGACAGCGATTTTTTTGCAAGCCAATCCATCTTTAATCTAATTAAAAATAATAAAATTTTAGAAAAAGTTTCTAAAATACTTGGACAGGAAATTTCTTCTAATCCTTGTCAAAATTCTAGAATTAAACAACCTGAAAAAGCAATTTCTAAAAAAAATTTACATGATGGTTTAGTTGGCAGAACCCCATGGCACCAAGATGCTGGTGTAATGAACAAAAAAGGTCAAAAGGGCACTGAATTAGTTACTTGCTGGATACCTTTTACAAAAACAAGAATAGAAAATGGATGTATGATGGCTGTTAAAGAAAGTCATAAATTAGGTTTAGTAAATCATGATACAGGCAGCAAAGGTCAAGTTGAAATTAAAGGTAAAGAAAAAATAGATGATTTAAAAACTATTGCTTTAGAGGCAAATGTTGGTGATATTATTTTATTAAGCAGGTATTTAATTCATTGCTCTCTTCCAAATAAATCAAAAAATTTTAGAATAAGTATGGATTTAAGATTCAACAAAACAGGACAACATTCTGGCAGGGATCCATTACCAAGTTTTGTAGTAAAAAGTAAAAATAGAAAAAAAATTAAAGTTAATAATTACAAACAATGGATAGCGATGTGGGAAGAGGCTAAAAATAAATGTATTCCAAGAAAATGGACTTATAAGTATCCATTACCAACTTTTAAAAACTCAAAAAGAGATTTACCAAACGTCATATAATTTATTAAATGCAATCCGTAACTAAGCGGGTCAACTACACAAATTTTGTGTTAGCTTTGTTAGGCTACTTTTTATTTGTATGTCAGGACACAATCTCAAAAGATTTAATTAATAGATATCACTCCACTCAAATTGTTTTGTTTTCGTCATTTGCAGCATTAATAACTGTAGTAATTTATACTCAATATAAACATGCTTGGCAAAAATTAAAAAAGGCAAGTTTCACTGTTCATTTTTTTAGAACCCTAACAATGTTTTTGGCTATGAGTAGTTTCGTTTATTCAACTTATTATTTACCGCTTACTACACTTTACAGCATCATTTTTACTATTCCTTTATTATTAACAATTGGGGGTGCTATTTTTTTAAAAGAAAAAGTTAGTTGGAGAAGGTATTTGGCAACTATAATTGGATTTATTGGAGCTATCATAGCTATTGATCCTTTTAGTAATGAGTTTAGTAAAATAGGAATACTTGCTATCATAATGCCGTTTCTGCCAGCAGCTAGTTATTTAATAGTTAGAAAATACGGACAACAGGAAAGTTTGTTTTCTTTTCTTATCTATGGAAAATTATTAATGATTTTATTTGCTGGAATTGTTGCTGTTTATTTTTATAAACCGATGCCAATTAATGATTTATTTGTAAACTTGATGGGTGGTACATTTAGAGGAGTAGCTATAATTTTTGTTATAAATTCAGCTAGACATTTACCGTCATCAATATTTGCCTCTGCCCAATATATCCAAATCATTGCTGGTGGTATTATTGGATACTTAGTGTTTCAAGACCTTCCAGGTCTTAATGTCTACTTTGGAAGTCTTTTAATAATTGGAGCTGGATTATATATTATATTAAGAGAGGCAAAGCTTGGTGTAAATATTGTTACATCTACAACTAGGCATCCAACTATTCCAATTAAAAAAGATTAAAGTTTTTTTTTAAAATTTTCTAAAATTTCTTCGTTTACATTAACTGAGTTTTCAGGTCCAGGAAATTTTCCCTCTAAACTATCTTTGATAAATGCTTTTAGTGCTTTGACTCTTTCAATTTCAATGTCATCTTTCATCTTTTTTAAATTTGTATAAGCCTTTGCATGTCTAGGGGACTTTTCTTGTTCACCACATATATCATTCATGAATAAATACATAACATCAGCTTTTTTTCCAGATCCAAGAGATACAGTAACAATACTTGTTCTTTTTGATATTTCGCCCATAACATTTTCAGGAATAACTTCACATTCAGCTGAAAAAGCTCCAGCATCTTCTAAACGTTTAAATTTTTTAAATAGTTCGTATGCTTCATCAGCAGTTTTGCCTACAGCTCTTAATCCACCAATCCAAGTAGATTTTCTAGGAACCAGACCTAAATGACCCATAACTGGAACATCTTCTTTTGCGAGCATAGAAACTATATCCATACTTCTTGCAGTCATAACTGCATCAGCACCGTTTTCTAAAGCTTTGAAGGCACCACGTAGCACATCCTCGGCTGTAGGATAATTATGTAGTTCAAGTGCCGCAGTATAAAAAAGACATTTAGATCCCTCTCTAACCTTCTTAACGTTTGAAGCACTACCTATTATCATATCAAAACCAGCTTCTTCAGCTGCTTTTGCCTCTAATGAGTTATTAGCAGTTACTTGAGTAAGAATTTTTTTTCCTTTAGCTTCTATTATATCACCCACAGTGACAGTTCTTTTTGCAGGATTAGCTGCCCAAGTATAAATATTTTTCACATTTATATTAAAACAAACTATTTTGTACTTTTCAATTTTTTATAAATATTATTTACCCTATGAACTTCAGGGGCAATATTAAAATAACACTCATATTCAATATCATTAGGTGTTACATCGAAGTGATAATGACCAGCATCCTGGGTTCCTTTATAGGAGTGAAAATGTGTGTGTTCACCTGACTCTCTTAAATTCAGTTTTCCTCCTGTAGGATCACCAGTCCAAAGAATTGAGTAGCATTGAAAATGAGGCCCAATAGGTTCATAGAACTGTAAAAAATCTTTCACACATTTCATTTGTTTTGGGTCGTAATATTCATGTTTAATAGTATCGTAGTCTGGTTGAACATGAGATTTAATTTTACCTTTTAAAATTCTAAAAATACCTGCTAAGGCCACATGATTGTTATTTGCAATTGAAAGATTATCACTCAAAGCTTTACGCATGGCTTGAGGTAGAGAACCTTGTTCACCAGATCTTCCTTTAATTATAATCTTAATAACTTTTCCAATTTTTCCATCAGAGTAGTAAATATTTCCTAAACCACCATGTTTGCGAGCTGAATATTTTGATGCTTTGCAATTATTTTGCTCGTCTACTTGAGCAATTATTGATCTAGACTCATTATTAATTAAATTTTCATTAATAACTAATTCACCACAATGTCCATCTAAACATGACATAGCACCAGATCCTGCTCCTAAAGCATAAGATTTTTCAGATCCAATTCTTTTTGCAATCTCTTCAAAATCAAATTCAGCACCTATAAATCTTTTATCGTGCATATAAGGTTCGCCTCCAACATCAATAATTTTTTGATTTCCACTTAGGCCAGAAGCCGGACAGTCCCATTTTGTTAGATCAGGACAATTTTCGATAGATATTTTAACTGACTTATAGTTTTGAACTAACCCTTTTTTTAAAGCTTCTGATATTTGTTCAAGTGAAGTCTTAGCAAATTCAGCTTTATCGATTGATAATTCCATGCTGTATTAATATCATTATTAAATGATAATCAAATTAAATATAGTTATTAAATATATTTTATATGAATAAATTAAGTGATGAATTAGCCAATGCATGGGTGTCTAAAACCCAAATTGATTTAAATAATTTTGATAAGAATGAAATTCCTTCGTCAAGAGAGGAAGCATACGAAGCATTAAATTTATTTTATAAAAAAATTAAACAAAAAACAGTAGGTTGGAAGATTGGTGCCGTAGCAAAGGAGGTTCAAATAGAAGAGGGCTTTGATGGACCTGTGCCAGGTAAAATATTTGAAAATACTATTCTACATTCAAAATGTGAAATACATTACAAGGATATTCCCTTTTCAAATATAGAGTGCGAGTACGCTTTTAAGTTTGACCAGGATTATAAAATTAATGATGATCTTGTTAATAATTTAGAAAATATAAAATTATTTACAGCTATTGATATAACTTCATCAAGGTACGAACAAAATTCTAAATCTAGTTTTAATAAATTAACTCAAATGTATTTAGGTATTGCTGACCATGGAAATGGAGGCAAGATAATTATAGGTAATGAAATTAAAAATTGGATTAATATTAACGTAAATAAAGTTAAAATTAAGCTTAATATTAATAATCAGATAATTGAGCCATTTTTTACAGGAGAAAAAAGAATAGATCCTAGATTTTCATTAAAGGCTTTTGTTGACGAGTTTAAAGATAAAGATATAGCATTTAAAAAAGGAGATTATCTACTATGTGGATCATTAATTCAGCCTTACAATATAAAAGAAAAAGATCATATTAATATAAATTATGAAAACTTAGGAAAATTCGAAATAAAGATTATATGAGAACGATAATAATAACAGGTGGTACGAGCGGTATAGGATTAGATATTGCCAAATTTTTTTATAAAAAGAATTATAACATTTCAATTGCTGGATTGATAAATAAGAATGAAATGAAGAAAATTAAGTTATTATTTAACTCTAATCGATTGATCGTAATGAATGCCAATCTATTAAATAAAAAAAATCTTTATAAATTTGTAAAAAACACCACTAATAAATTTAAAAAAATTGATGTACTTGTTAATTGTGCTGGAAGACAGCACGTTGCACCAATAACTAAATTTACTGATAATATTTGGGAATATATAATTGAATTAAATTTAACAACTCCATTTAGAATGATTAAAGAGGTTTTGCCGATTATGAGAAGAAATAAATGGGGAAGAATAATTAATATTTCATCTGTTCATGGAAAAGTAGCTTCAAAGAATAAATCTGGCTATGTATCATCCAAACATGGACTAGTAGGACTAACCAAAGTTGTAGCCTTAGAGACCGCTGAAGAAAATATAACCTGTAATGCAATAGGTCCTGGATTTGTTCTGACAGAGCTCGTAATTAAACAAATTAAAAAAATTGCAAATGATAGAAAAATATCTTTTAACAAAGCTAAAAAAGATCTGATAAAAGAAAAACATCCTTCTATGGAATTTATTAAAAAAAATGATGTATCGAGTATGGCTTATTTCTTAACAACCAATGAAGCAGAACAAATTACTGGATCGAATATGATAATGGACGGAGGCTGGTCAGTTCAATGAAGATAGCTTTAATCACGGGAGCAAGCCAAGGAATAGGTTCAGCTATAGCTCAAGAATTAAATCAAAAAAAGATTAAAGTTATTTTAGTTTCAAGATCAAAAGCTAAATTAAAAAAAATTCAAGCTAGTTTAAAATTTCCTAAAAATTCAATAATAATTTCAAAAGACTTACGCTCGTTATCAGCATGTAATTCTTTAGGAAACAAAGTTAAAAAATTAAATTATCTTATTAATGTTGCTGGAGCTACTAAAGGTGGTAGTTTTTTAAAGCTTAAAGATAATGTTTGGGATGACGGTTTTAATCTAAAATTTAAAGCAGCAGTTAGATTAAGCAGAAACTTTTGGAAAACTTTAAGAAGAAATAAAGGAAAAATAATAAATATAGGTGGAGGAGCAGCTAGAAATCCTTCAAATACATTTATGATAGGAGGCGCAGTAAACTCTGCACTTAACAATTTTTCTAGAGCGTTAGCAATGCAAGGTAAAATTGATAAAGTATCAGTATCAATAATTCACCCAGGTATGACATTAACAAGTAGGTTAAAAAAACTCCTAGAGATAGACTCTAAAATTTTAAAAAAAAGTGAAAAACAAATTTTAAAACAAAGATGTAAAGCTGATAAAATTAAAAGACCCACTAAACCAGAAGAAGTTGCAAAGTTAGTTTATAATTTAATAAGAAGTTCTAATTTAAATTTTAATAATATTGCAATTGATGGTGGGAAAATTAAACGATTAAAAACCCATATTTGACCAGTTATCTGGATCGTTAAATTTCTTTATCTCTTTTTTTGTCACAGGACGAAAAAGGTAATATGCAATATAAATGGTTAAAAAGAATAAAAAAATTGTTTTCATTTAATTACTATAATAAATAAATATGCGTTTATTCAAAAGAAAATTCATTAAATTATTAGCACTTTCATTAATTTCTTCTATGTTTCCTACTAGCTTTTTAGTTGCATCAGCTAAAAAGGTTATCAATCCGAATTTATCTAAAAAGCAAAAAGAGATCATGTTTAAAGAGGGTACTGAAAGACCTTACACTAGCGATCTTTTAAAAGAGAAAAGAAAAGGTTTTTACCACTGTGCTAACTGTGGGAATAAATTATTCGCTTCAACAGCTAAATTTGATAGTGGAACTGGTTGGCCATCTTTTTCAGAGGCCTTGCCAGGGGCTTTTAAAACTAAAATTGATTATAGTTTTGGAATGGAAAGGGTTGAGTATCATTGCGCTAAGTGTGGAGCACATCATGGACACGTTTTTAATGATGGCCCTAGGGAATCAGGTAAAAGATTTTGTAGTAATGGACTTTGTTTAATCTTCAAACCTGAGTAAAATTAATTTATCTAAATTAAAAATCTCATATTATTATCGCTTTTTTGTACACAGCTAGCACTCAATTTGTTCATCTTAATTGCTGTATTTAAATATTTTAAGTTTAAATTAATCAAATGGATTTAATAACCGTAGTAATTATCGGTGTTATAGTTGCTGCCACAGGTGTGATTAATCCAGAACCTAAAGATCCAGAAACAGTTGCAAAAGCTCCTGAAACACAAGTTACAACACCAGTAGTTGAGGCTAAACCCGAACCAGAACCTGTAAAAGAACCTGAACCGGAACCAGAGCCAGCTAAAGAACCTGAACCAACTCCTGAACCTGTAAAAGAGCCAGAACCAGAGCCAGAACCTGAACCTAAACAGGAAGAGCCCAAAGAAGAAGTAAATGCTCAACCAGCCCAAGAGCAAGATGCAAAACCTGAAGAAGAAGTTAACGCTCAGCCAGTTCAAGAACAAGACGCAAAACCAGAGGAAGAAGAACCTCAGCCAGTTGTAGAAGAAACTGAAGAAGCAACTGAAGAAAAAGGAATTAGCGCATTAAATATCATTCTTTATATATTAGGAGCAATTGCTGTTATTGCTGCTGGAATATATTTCTTTATGAGAAGAGAACCTACGCCGCAAAGTGCAGCTGATATAGCTAGATCTCAATCTCAAGAACCAACTCCTGAACCTCAAGAAGAGCCTGTACAGGAAGAAGCACCATCTGAACCAGAGCAACCAGTTCAAGAAGAAACACCATCTGAAACTACTGAGGAACAACCTCAAACAGATAATACTGATCAATCATCTAATAATGATGATGAGAACAACAATGATAGATAGCTAGTTTATACACTCCTGAATACCAAGGACTTAAAACCCCAAGGATTCAGAAAGTTTAGAGTCTCAGACAGTCTCAGGTAGTCTCAAAACATTATCCATCCTAACTTTCTTATTTAACCCTTCAATTAGCATTAGAAATCAAGGCTAATTAATTTGTGCAAACTAGTAGACAAACTGGAAGATAGAGAGGTAGAATTGAATATGTTTAAAAAATTTTTTTTGATACTTACAATTTTTTCATTTTGTACAAATGTTATAGCTGAAGAAATTATAATGAAATGTAAAAACTATCGTTATAAATATGTGGCTGATAGTTCAGGTATATCAATCTATGCTTCACATATTAAAAGAGATAAAAAAAAATATCATAAGTTTTGTCCAAGTGAGGTCAGAGATGATAATAAACATTTTTTAATATCAGTTGAGGGTGCTGAGATGATTATAGCTGACAAAAAAATTACATGTTTAACTTCTAAAGGTGTATTAAAATCAGGCGTGGTGACAGCAAGTACTTCAGTTACTGATTTTGAGAAATTTAAGAGAAATTCTGAATTTTATTGGAATGGTAAAAAACAGACTCAAACAGAAAAATGCAAAAAATAAAAAAATTGATTAATATTAAAAATTTTAAATTATCTTTGCTATTAATATTAATTTTAACACCTTTTAATTCTTATGCTGGCTATGGATCAGGGGAACTCAAACTTTCAGATAATGCAGTTTATGCATTTCAAAAATATATTGAGGGCAAAAAGGGAAAACCTGAAAAATTTTTTATCTCAACAGATGGCAAAACATCTCATTGGTGGTATTGCCCTTACTCAAAATGCACTCCGATGGGCGATACTCAAGAAGCAAAAAAATGTTCTAAAAGAGCAGGGGGTGTGGAATGCAAAACATTTGCAGTAAGAAGATCAATCAAATGGGATAATGGCGTTGATAAAAAAGCTTTAAAAATAAAATTTAACTCAAAAGACTCTATTCAAGATATAAAAGGTAAATTAACACAACTAGGTTTTTATGATGATGGAAGTATTAGTTCTTCAAATGGTAAATCAGAAGATAAAAAAAATAAAAACAATATTACAGAGAGATTAGAGACATTATCCAATATGCATAAAAAAGGCTTACTGACTGAAGAAGAATTCAAAAAAGCTAAACAAAAATTATTGAAGTAACAGTGTAAGAAAACATTTACCGTTTTTATAGGATAATCTTGGAGAACTCGAAGCAGACTGGAAGATAGAGACGGAAAATAAATTATTTTTACTTATTTAAAACACTTGTGTATTAATATATTAACAATAACAATAAAAACAACACAATGCCCTCGTGGTGAAATTGGTAGACACAAAGGACTTAAAATCCTTTGTTTTAAAATTTTTTTCCACCTTCTAAGTAAGCACATTTTTCACAAGTTTTTTCAATTTCAGGTGGCTCATCAAAATTTAAAACATCTTTCATTTCAATTAATTTTTCTTCAATCCAGGACGTATCCACTCTGTAAGGTATTAGTGTAGTTTTGAAGTCTATTTTATTATCAAATTTATTATTTGTTTTTTCACCATTACAAACATAAAAAAATGATCGGTCAGATACATCAAAGTTCATTTTTCTTAAAATATGAACATATATATCCATTTGTAATTTATAACTAAGATGCCATTCAGCATCGAGGTAAGAGGAAACTGTTACAGGATAAGTTGATGATTGAGCTTTATAATCTACTACAACTATTTTTTTCTCATTTAAATCAAACCAGAGATCATCAATACCTCCGTGAATAATAAGATTGGTTTTTTCATCTAAATATGAAATTCCACCTTTTAAAGAATTTCTCCAGGTATCTAAATCTTTGTGCTGATAAGGCACAAAATTTAAATTATGCTTAACCATAATTGGATGAGGTTTTTGCTCTTTCCTATAAAGATCAAATTCCTTTTTTAAAAGTTCATCTACAGCAACGTTTAGAGCCCAACCTGGCATAGAAGGTTCTTTTAGTCCTTTAACTCGATCTAAATAGAAACATCTTTTGCAACTTAGAAAATTGAAAAATTTGGATCTACTTATTTTAAATGGCGTGTTTGATTTCTTATCGTAAATAGATGTTTTTCTTGTTCTGAAAGATACAGCGTCTTTCATTTAAATTTGCTTAAGTCTTTTCACAACTTCGGTTTTATCTAATGATAAAATTACATCATATAAACCTGGTCCAAATCTTGAGCCTACTAAGGCTATTCTTAAAGGTTGCCCAACACCTTTAAAGTTGGTCTTATGCTTATCAATTAGAGACTTAATTATTGGCTCTAATGTTTCCCTCGATAAAGAGGAAAGTTTTTCATATTCAGAGGTAAAATCACTAATTACTTTCTTTGATAAATCATCAATTAGTTTTTTATCATCTGCACTAATTTCAAGTTTATCATTAATAATATATTGAGCATTATTCCAAATATCTTCTAAAGTTTTCGCTTTATTTTTTAAGAAACCCATTGATTTTAAAAGTATATTCTCTTTAGATTGATCTATAGTTTTTTTGTATTTCGAGATGTATTCTTTGAAGAAATTGAAAAGATCTTTTTCATCTATTGTTTTTATGTAAGTTTCATTTATTGAATAAATTCTATTCATATCTAGCTTTGAGGGCGATTTACCAACGCCACTTAAATCAAATAAATCAATGCTTTCTTGTTTAGTAAAAATCTCTTTATCTTTATAAGACCACCCTAATCTTAATAAATAATTTCTTAAAGCATCTGAAATAATTCCAATTTTATCATAATCTTCAAGGGTGGAGGCGTTATCTCTTTTAGATAATTTTTTTCCTTGTTCACTATGAATTAATGGAATGTGAGCGAAATTTGGAACTTCCCAACCCATGGCATCATAAATCTGCTTTTGTTTAAAAGAATTAATCATATGATCATCACCTCTTATTACGTGAGTTATTTTCATCTCATGGTCATCAACTGTTGCTGATAATTGATATGTTGGTGATTTATCTTTTCTTAATATTACAAAATCTTCAATTGTAGAATTTGAGATATTTCTTTCTCCCTGAACTAAATCTTTTATGATTGTATTTCCTGAAATTTTACTCTTAAATCTAATTACAGGCTTTACACCTTCTGGAATTTTAAAGTCTTTAGCATCTCTCCACTTTCTATTATAAACATACGGTATACCTTGTTTTTTACACTTATCTTTTTGCTCCTTTATCTCTTCTTCAGAACAATAACATTCATAAGCAAAGCCTTTTTTTATTAATTCTTCAGCTACTGCAACATGTTTATTAATATTTTTAGACTGAATATATTCCTCACCATCATGCTCAATTCCTAACCATGATAATGATGAAATGATTTGTTTTTTAAATTCGTCTTTTGATCTTTCTTTATCTGTATCTTCAATTCTTAAAAAATATTTACCATTATTTTTCTTAGCTAAAAGCCAATTAAATAATGCTGTTCTAACACCGCCAATGTGAAGAGGCCCAGTAGGAGAGGGCGCAAACCTACAATTAAAAGACATTTAAATTTATTAGACTATTTTAGTGGAAGTTTCTATATAAAGAAACTAGCTTGCCTTGAATTTTTATTCTATTAGCAGCGTAAATTTTAGTACCGTAGTTTCTATTTGCCGCTTCTAAAGCAATTGTATTACCTTTTTTTCTTACTCTTTTTAACGTCGCTTCTTGATCGTCAATTAAAACTACTGCTATTTGGCCGCTGTCAACATTTGAAGTTTTTTTAACAATTACTGTATCGCCATCATTAATTCCTGCTTCAATCATCGAGTCACCTTTGACTTTCAATCCATAGTGTTCACCATTATTTTGTAAGTCCTCAGGTAAAGCAACTCTATCAACTTCTTGTTGTATAGCTTCCATTGGAGTTCCTGCTGCAATACTTCCTAATACTGAAACATCTGTTGATTTAGTCTCTTCGTTTTTATCAAGACCACCCTTAATTACGCTAGGAGTAAAAGAGTTAAAAATATCATTCGCGCTTGCATTCTCTGGTAGTTTTACAACTTCTAATGCTCGCGCTTTATGGGCTAATCTTTTTACAAAACCTCTTTCCTCTAAAGCAGAAATTAATCTATGAATACCAGATTTCGACTTAAGGTTGAGTGAATTCTTCATTTCCTCATATGAGGGAGATATTCCAGAAGATCTAATCTTCTTATTGATAAATACTAATAAGTTTTTTTGTTTTTTTGTAAGCATAGAACAAACCTCGTACATCTATGTTCTATAAAAGTTCTATTTAAATTACAATGTGAAATAAAGGTCTATTTTATTGTGTTATTTGAGAAAATTTTCTCATTAAAGCAGCTGGATTGTCAGACTTTAAAAGTGATTCACCGATTAGAAAGTTTTTAATGCCGGAATTTTCAAAAATATATCTAGCATCGTTTTCATCTTTTATTCCACTTTCTGAGATAAGAGGACCTTTGTGGTCTTTTAAAATTTCAAAAATTGAAATCGTATTATTAATTGAAATATCTAAAGTTTTTAAATTTCTATTATTTATTCCTATTAAAGCTTCTTCATATTTTAAAGCTTTTTCAGCTTCTTTATGATCGTGAACTTCTACTATAACAGAGAGATTATGTTTTAGAGCCTCTGCATAAATTTCATCGGATTGTTTTTGATCGAGTGCTGCAATAATAAGAAGCACACAATCACAACCATAACTTTTCGATAATGCAATTTGATAAGGATCAATAAAAAAATCTTTAGCTAGAACAGGAATTTTGAACTTGTCTTTTATATCTTTTATATAATCAAGTTTACCTAAAAAATGTTTTTCTTCTGTGAGAACAGATAGACAAGTTGCACCATTATCTATGTACATTTTTGCAATATTTATGTGATTAAAGTCTTTAACCAAAACACCTGCTGATGGGCTTGCTTTTTTAATTTCGGTAATAAGAGAAACATTTTTATTTTTAGTTATCGATTGTTTAAAATCTAAAAAATTACTTAGGGTTTTAATCTTTTTTTCAAGAACATCTAAAGAATTTGCCTTTTTAATTTCTATTAAAGACTCTTTTTTATTTTGAACGATTTTTTCTAAAATATTTGTCATTAGGCAGATTGTATCTTCTCTAAGTGATGAAATACGTTTCCGGAATTTAAATGTTTTGTAGCTTTGTCGAAAGCATTTTTAAAATCATTCTCTTTGCCTGCTACGATTAATCCTGCAGCTACGTTTAACGCAACAGATTGAGAAAATTCGTTATTTTTACCTTTGTAAATTTCTACAATTTTCCCAGCGTTAAACTCTGCATTTTTACCTTTTAAATTTTCTTTGTTATTAGAATTAATTCCAAGATCTTTTGGATCGATTGTAAATTCACTTATATTACCGTTCTTCAATTCAACAATATTTGTTTTTGCAAAGGGCGAAATTTCATCCATGCCATCATCGCTATGAACAATGTATGCGTGTTCAACTTTATTTTCTTTTAACGCCTCTGCAAAAGGCTTCATCCACTTTTTATCAAATACACCTATCACCTGTCTCTTAACCTGAGCTGGACTACTTAAAGGACCAATAAGGTTAAAAATAGTTTTTTTACCCATTTTTTTTCTGGCCGGACCGACGTGCTTCATTGCGGAGTGGTAATTTGGAGCAAACATAAATGCAAAATTAAATTTTTTTATATTTTCTTCTGCCTCATTAGCTTTTAAATTAATATTTATTTTAAGCGCCTCTAAAACATCTGCTGAACCACAATTTGAAGAAACCGCCTTATTACCATGTTTAGCAACTTTAACTCCCATGCTAGCTAAAACAATTGCTGCTGCTGTAGAAATATTTAATGAATTTTGTCCATCCCCACCAGTTCCGCAGGTATCTATGGTCTCAGGGCCGGCTTTAACTTTATTAGCTTTTTCTCTTAAAACAAATATACCACCAGCTAATTCGTCTTTTGTTTCACCTTTTTTAATAAAAGATTCTAGTATTTCTACTATTCTATCTTCCTCATACTTTCCCTCCATTAAATCTGAAAAAAGTGATTTACTCTCTTCAAATGAGAGGCTTTGACCTTTTTTTAAGTTTTCTAAGATTTCAGTCATGTTAACTAGCTATAAAATTTTTAATTAATTTCATACCCACTTTAGTACTTATACTCTCAGGATGAAATTGAAACCCGTGAATATTGTAATTTTTATGCATTAATCCCATTACGGTCCCATTTTGAGTTTGCGCAGTAATTACTAAATCGTTTGGAAAATTTTTCCTATCTACAACCAGACTATGGTACCTAGTGGCTTCAAAATTATTTTTAATTTTTTTAAATAAACCCTTTTTTTTATGTTTAATTTTACTTGTTTTTCCGTGCATTAAATTTTTTGCTTGAACTATTTTTCCACCAAATACTTGGCCAATAATTTGATGACCCAAACAAACTCCAAGAATAGGTATTTTTTTATGAACTTCTTTTACAATTTTTAAACAGTTTCCAGCTTGATTAGGGTTCCCAGGTCCTGGTGAGATAACAATCTTATCATATTTTTTTCTTATAATTTTTTTCCCGTCGATTTTATCATTTCTAATGACATCAACATTCTTTTTAAAATTAGAAATGTAATGAAATAAATTATAAGTAAAGCTATCGTAATTATCTATCAATAAAATTTTCATTTAATCTACTGCGCTCATTAGAGCTTTAGCTTTATTCACTGTCTCTACATATTCTTTTTCTGGCTTACTGTCAGCAACAACACCAGCTCCAGCTTGCACATAGAATTTATTATTTTTAATTAAAGCAGTTCTTAAAGCTATACAGGTATCAAATTCACCATTAGGTGTAAAATATCCAATACCTCCTGCATATAATTTCCTTTTGTTTTTCTCAAGTTCATCAATAATTTCCATTGCTCTTATTTTAGGTGCACCACTTACAGTTCCTGCTGGAAAACCTGATAGAAGGGTTTCAAATAAAGAAAAATGGTTATTAAACTTACCTATTACATTTGATACGATATGCATAACGTGGGAATACTTCTCTACTTTGAATTTTTCAGTAACTTTTACGGTATTTACTTTAGAAACTTTGCCAACGTCGTTTCTTCCTAGATCTAATAACATCAAGTGTTCAGCTAATTCTTTCTTATCTTTTAAAAGATCTAATGCGTTTTTTTTATCTTCTTTATTATTTTTTCCTCTTGGTCTTGTGCCTGCGATAGGTCTGATCGTTATTTCTCCTTTTCTGAGTCTAACTAATATTTCTGGGCTACTTCCTAGAATATTAAAGTCTTTATAATTAAAATAAAACATGAAAGGCGAAGGATTAGATTTTCTAAGATGATTATAAATCTCGATCGGCCTTTTATTTATTTTTCTTTCAAATCTCTGACTTAGAACAACTTGAAAAATATCTCCTTTTTCAATGTATGTCTTTGCTTTTTTGACTAAAGATTTGAATTTCTCTTTAGTCGTATTTGATTTAATCAAATTTTTGTTAGGTTTAAAAGTAAATTGCTCAGGTAGTTTTATATTTTCAAAGTCTTGGTATAAATCAAATTTTTTATTTATTAAATCATATTCCTCTTTATAATTTCTTATTTTAGAATCTGCATAAGTATTTTCTATGTAAAAAATTTTCTTTTTTAAATTGTCGTAAATGACTAGATTTTTAGGTCGAGACAATCTTACATCAGGAATATTTAAATCTTCTTTACATTTATTTGGAATTTTCTCTATATAACGAATTACATCATAAGAAAAATATCCCACAAGCATCGAGGCCATAGAAGGTAACTGTTTGGGAATTTTAATATTAAATTCCTTAATTAGCTTGTTAATATATTTAAGTGGTTCTGATTTAATCTTAGTTTTTTTGCCAGAACTATTTAGTGTAATTATATTTTTATTGATGTCCCAAATTTTATCAGGGTTTAATCCAATAATAGTATATCGACCTTTAATTGTGCCTTTTTCAACTGACTCGAAAATAAAGCTATTTTTTTCTGCCAGGAGAAACTTAAAAAGATTTTCTACTTTATAATATTCTTTACATGATCTCGTTCTAAATAAAATTTGATGTTTTTTTTTAGCATGATTTCTTTTAAATTCTTTAAAACTGATATTGATTTTCATTGAAATGAATTTTTAACACGGTCGATAGTTCTTTGATTTAATTCTACTTTATATTTTTGATTAACATTTTCATCATACGATTGGTATATTTTGTTAATCAAATTTAACCGCGCCTTAGCTTCGTATTTCTCAAATTCATCGCTATTTTTGTCTAAATTTTTGTATTCAGTTTTTTTAGTAAAAATTAGAAAACTTTTTGTAAGTGTATTATTAGTTATTAGATTTATCTCACCATTATTTGTTAAAAAAATTCTCTTTATTAGTCCGTCTTCAAAAATATCATTTTGTTTTAGACTAGAAATTTTGTAATCTTTAACAATAAGGCCATTATCGTCAGCAAATTTTTTAAAATTATCGTTATCAAATGCTCCTAAACTAATATCTTTTGTTAAAGATGTGTTGTTATCTATTTTTGCTTTAAAATTTAGCTGAGCATTTAATGCCTCTAAAACTTGCGGGTCATTCATTGTTCTATTTTTTCGCCGCTCATTTTTAATTTCAGCCAAATAATATTTACCGTCTATATTTATAACTTCAGGAGATTGTACATTTTTTATATTGTAAATTTTTTTAAAAAGTTTATCGGGCAAATTTTTAATTTTGTTTTTCTTCTCATCTTCTTTATTTGCGTTAATTTTATTGAATTCTATGATTTTTAAGTTGTTTGTCTCAATTAATTCTTCGAAGTTTTGACCATCTAAAGCATTATTTTCTATCAAATCTAACTGCTTAAAGAAACTCTCGTTATACTCCGAATTTCCGATAATTAATTCAGGCTTAATCTCTGCATAACGTATTGATTTTAACTCAACAAAAAATATATTTTTATTTCTCTCGTACAGTTCTTTTAAACTTTCAGGTGACGGTTTATTTTTTGAATGATATTTATCTAAATCTATATATTGAATAGTTTTTGTTTGATTTTCTTTTCTAAACTCTTTTTCTACCAACATTTCAGGAACAACAATACCTCCAGCTAGTGAACTTAGAAATTGTCTTCTTTTTTCTTGCTCAACTATATTTGCTTCAAATTGTGGAGCAGTTACACCACTTTTAATTAAAAATTTTTCGTACTCTGTTCTAGAGAATTTACCATCTTTAAAAAATAATTTATCTTTTTTAATTATATCTCTTAATGCGTTATCACTTACTTCAATTCCGAGTTTTTCAATCTCAAATGCCATTACTTTTCTTCCGATATATTCTGATAAAATTTGCTCAACTAAATCTGTTTTTGATAAATTTTTAATTTGTTCTTCATTTAGGTTTAATCGATTAACGTAATTTACAAATTCTTGAGTACTAACTTTTTTGGAGTCAATTGTTGCTATAACGTTTTGATTTCCACCTCTAAAAACATCACCCATGCCCCAAAAAACAAATGGAAGAATGATAATCCCCACAAGGAGTTTAATAAAAAAGGACTTTGATAATTTACCTATTGATGTTGCCATTATATTAATTTAATAAGTTCAAAATTATACACCTATAGATTAAATTCTAAATTAAGGCAAATTATGAGATATTTTATTGGAAATTGGAAAATGTTTGGTGTTCCAAAATCCATCAATATACTTAATAAAATTAATTCATTTCACTCGACAGATAAAAATAGAAACAAATATAGAGTAATTATAACACCACCATACACTCTGATTGAAAGTTACGCCAAATATTTCAAAAATAAGAAAATTTCAATTGGTTCACAAAATTGCTATCAAAAAGAGCAGTTCTCATCGAATACTGCAGCCGTAAGCCCATATATGTTAAGAAGTGTAGGCGCTCAATATACTCTAGTTGGACATTCAGATAATCGCGGAGAAGGTGACACTGACTCAATGCTTAAAGATAAAGTTAAACATGCTCTTAAAAATAATTTAAAAGTAGTTTTTTGTATCGGTGAAAATAAATCTGAGAAAAAGAATAAAAAAACATTAAGTATTTTAAAAAAACAATTGATTAAAGTCTTAGAAAAAAATTTTAATAAAAATAATATTATTGTAGCTTACGAACCTATTTGGTCAATTGGTACTGGAAAAATTCCAACTGTGAGTGAATTAAAAAAAACAACTATCCATATTAAGAAGGTTCTTGAGAGTATCTTTAAAAAGAACAGTCCAGCAGTTCTCTACGGCGGTTCTGTTGATGGAAGCAATGTTGAAATGTTCAAAGAAATTAGAGAAATCGATGGTTTTTTAATTGGTGGAGCCTCAAAATCTTCTAAAAAATTTATTGATATAATAAAGAATTACTATAGATAAGCTTCATGGAAAGTTTACTCATATTTGTGAACATTGCTTTGGCGGTAATCTTAGTGATAGCAATTTTATTACAAAGATCAGAAGGAGGGGCCTTGGGACTTGGTGTTTCACAAGACAATTTCACGTCAGCAAGATCAATGGGAACTTTTTTAACTAAATTTACGTCTATCGTAGCTGCATTGTTTATTATTTGCAGTATAGCGATTGTTGCTATTTCAAGAGATGAATTTCGTGAAACACAGTCGGTCCTTGAAAAAGAGAAAGAAGAAGAAGAAAATTCAAATCTTCCACAAATACCTCAGTCTAAGTAATTAAGACTTTGTAATTTTTAATTTTTAAAGTATAACATACTTCCATGGCGCGATATATATTCGTTACTGGCGGCGTGGTTTCATCTTTAGGCAAAGGTTTATCATCAGCTTCACTAGCATACTTACTTCAATCTAGAGGATACAAAGTTAGAATTAGAAAACTAGATCCTTATTTAAATGTTGATCCAGGAACAATGAGTCCTTTTCAACATGGAGAAGTATTTGTAACTGATGATGGAGCTGAAACAGATTTAGATCTAGGTCATTACGAAAGATTTTCAGGAATTTCTGCAAAAAAATCTGACAACATAACGACTGGTCGAATTTACAGCGATGTTTTGAAAAAAGAGCGTCAAGGAAAATACTTAGGTAAAACAGTTCAAGTAATTCCACATATTACAAATAGGATTAAAGAGTTTATTAAACAAGATGTTTCTAAAGAGGATTTTGTTATTTGCGAAATTGGAGGAACAGTAGGAGATATTGAAAGCTTACCTTTTCTTGAAGCTATTAGACAATTCTCAAATGAAACTGGAAGAAAAAACACACTTTTCATTCATTTAACTTTAGTTCCATACATGAAAGCTTCAGATGAAATCAAAACGAAACCAACTCAACATTCTGTAAAAGAGCTTAGAAGTATAGGTATACAGCCAGATATAATTATTTGTAGGTCTGAAAGATCTATACCCATAGATCAAAGAAAAAAGATTTCGTTATTTTGTAATGTTTCAATTGATGATGTTATTGAAACGGTAGATGTAAAAACAATCTATGAGGCGCCTATAAGTTTTAACAAAGAAAAATTAGATGAAAGAGTTCTTAAATTTTTTAAGATCAAGTCTAGAAAAAAAGTAAACCTAAGTCCTTGGAAAAAAATTACAAAAGCAGTTTTAAACAACAAAAGAACAGTTAATATAGCAATTATTGGAAAATATGTTGAATTAAAAGATGCTTACAAATCTTTAGATGAAGCTTTAACACATGGAGGGATAGCAAATAATTTAAAAGTAAATTTAGTTAGAATTGAGTCTGACTTTGTAAAACCAAAAGATGTTAAAAATAAATTGAAGGGTGTTTCAGGAATTTTGATACCAGGAGGTTTTGGCAAAAGAGGAACAGAAGGAAAAATTTCTGCTGTAAAATATGCCAGAAATAATAAAATACCATTCTTAGGTATATGTTTTGGTATGCAAATGGCTGTTATTGAATTTGCTCGAAATAAATTAAATATTAAAAATGCTACTTCAAGTGAATTTGGTCCAACCAAGGCTTCTGTAGTAGGGTTAATGAGCGAATGGTTAAAAGACGGTAAATTAATGAAAGGTACTGTTAAAGATTTAGGTGGCACAATGAGGCTAGGTAGTTATGAAGCTAGATTAAAAAAAGGTTCTTTAATAAGTAAAATTTACAAATCAAATAAAGTGAATGAGAGGCACCGACACAGATATGAAGTTAATATTAATTACAAAAATCAATTTGAAAATAAAGGAATGATATTCTCTGGTTTATCGCCTGATCTAAAATTACCTGAAATAATAGAGCTTAATAATCATCCTTGGTTCATTGGTGTGCAGTTCCACCCTGAATTTAAATCTAGACCTTTAGCACCACATCCTTTATTCTCAGACTTTATAAAAGCCGCGAAAATTAAGTCTAATAAATAATGTCAAATCATAAAGTTAAATGCTCCAATTTTGAAATAGCTAACAACAAGCCTTTCACTTTAATTGCAGGGCCTTGCCAATTAGAAAATGAAGAACATGCATTAAAAATATCTACAGAGCTTAAAAAAATCACAAGTGAATTAGGAATTAATTTAATTTATAAAACTTCATTTGATAAAGCTAATAGAACAAGCCTAAAAGGCAAGAGAGGTATGGGCTTAGAAAAATCTCTACCAATTTTTGATAAAATTAGAAATGAAGTTGGCATACCCGTTCTTACTGATGTTCATACAGCAGAGCAGTGTTCTTTAGTTGCTAATCATGTTGACGTTTTACAAATCCCAGCATTTTTGTGTCGTCAAACCGATTTATTAATTGCAGCTGCAAAAACTGGAAAAATAATTAATGTAAAAAAAGGACAATTCTTAGCTCCTTGGGATATGGCTAACGTAATTAAAAAAATCGCAGACTCAGGAAATAAAAATATTCTGATAACAGAAAGAGGAGCTAGCTTTGGTTACAATACACTTGTATCTGATATGAGAGCTTTACCAATTATGTCTAAGTTTGGTTTTCCAATAGTATTTGATGCTACTCATTCTGTACAACAACCTGGTGGTATGGGAGAGAAAAGTGGAGGACAAAGAGAATTTGTTCCCTACTTAGCTCGCGCAGCAATAGCAGTTGGAGTAGGAGCGATTTTTATGGAAACTCATGAAGATCCAGACAATGCGCCATCAGATGGTCCAAATATGGTGCCATTAAATGAAGTAAAGACTTTATTAAAAAAATTAACTGAAATTGACAAATTAGTTAAATAAAAAGAATGGCAAAAATCAAAAATGTTAAAGGCCGACAAGTTTTCGACAGTAGAGGAAATCCAACTGTCGAAGCAGAAGTTTATTTAGATAACGGGATATCTTCAACAGCAATTTCTCCGTCAGGAGCATCAACAGGTGCATTCGAAGCTCATGAATTAAGAGACAAGGATCAAAATAATTTTTTGGGAAAGAGTGTTAATAAGGCTGTTGAAAGTATTAATAATAAAATTTCAGTTAAGCTAAAAGATTTAAACTCGGATCAACAAGAAATCATTGATAAAACTTTATTAGAACTTGATGGTAGTGAAAATAAAACAAATCTTGGTGCTAACGCTATGTTAGCAGTTTCTTTAGCTAATGCAAAATGTTCAGCTTTATCTAACAAAAAATCTTTATTTAGAAATTTAGGCAAGGCTTATTCTTTACCTATACCTTTAATGAATATTATAAACGGTGGGGTCCATGCCGATAACGATTTAAATATTCAAGAATTTATGATTAGACCGGACTCAGCAAAAAATTTTATGGATGCTGTAGAAAAATGTTTTCTTGTAATTCAAAATCTAAAAAAATTATTACAATCAAAAAAAATGCTTACAAATGTAGGCGATGAAGGAGGGTTTGCACCCTCTATAAACACTAATGAACAAGCATTAGATTTAATTGTTCAAGCAATAGAAAAATCAAAACTTAAACCAGGAAACGATATTGTTATTTGTTTAGACGTTGCTGCTAATGAATTAATCAATGGTAAAGGCGAATATTCTATTCAGTCTAAAAATTTTACAAATGTTGATGAAGTTATTAGCTATTACGAAAAACTTACTTCAAATTATCCTATTAAATCTATCGAAGATCCATTTGCTGAGGAAGATTGGGAGGCTTGGAAAAAAATTACAAAAGCTTTAGGAAATAAAGTACAAATTGTAGGAGATGATTTATTTGTAACTAATACAAAACGCTTAGAGAAAGGTATTAAAGAAAATTCAGCAAACAGTATTTTGGTAAAACCAAATCAAATCGGAACTTTGTCAGAGACTTTAAAAGTTATTTCTATGGCTGAAAAAGCAAATTTTAATACAATTATTTCACATAGGTCGGGAGATACAGAAGATACATTTATAGCTGATTTGGCAGTGGCTACAATGTCATCTCAAATTAAAACTGGTTCACTAGCGAGATCTGAAAGAGTAGCTAAATATAATAGATTATTGCGCGTCGAAGAAGAACTTGGAAATGAAGCTAAAATGGCTAGAATCTAATTTATGAAGCTTATTGAGAGTTTAAAAAAAAGAAAATTTCTTCTATTCAATATTTTTTTTACACTCTACATTGGAATAAATCTTATCGGTGGAGAAAGAGGTTTAATATCTTATTTTGATAAGAAAAGTACATATGAGGAACTAATAGAAAAAGATAAAAAATTAACAGCAGAATTAAAAGATTTAGATTACAAAATTTTATTAATAAATAAAAATGATCCAGATTATTTAGATATTTTGTATAGAGAAAAATTTAATTACGTTAAAGAGGATGAAATAATTATTAAATTAAAATGAGTGAAAAAGTTAGACACCCAGAAAAAGTAAATAAACCAATTAACCCAATAAAGAAAAAACCTAATTGGATAAGATCTAAGATCATCAATTCACAGGTTTTCTTCGAAACAAAAAAAATTGTTAATCAAAATAATCTAGTTACTGTTTGCCAAGAAGCAAACTGTCCGAATATAACTGAATGCTGGAGCAAAAAGCATGCAACTTTCATGATCATGGGAGATACTTGCACTAGGGCATGCGCTTTCTGTGATGTTAAAACTGGAAAACCGGTTGAACTTGATGTTTTTGAGCCTTTGAAAATATCTAATGCAGTTAAAAATTTAAATTTAAAACATGTTGTCATTACATCAGTTGATAGAGATGATCTTGAAGATGGAGGATCTGAACATTTTTATAAAGTTGTAAAAGCTACTAGAGAAAAAAATCCAAAAACATCAATTGAAGTTTTAACACCAGATTTTTTAAGAAAAGGAGATGCTTATAAAAAAATTTTAAAAGCTGATTTAGATGTTTTTAATCACAATATAGAAACCGTGCCTCGACTATATACCAAAGTAAGACCAGGCGCGCGTTATTTTGCATCTTTAGAATTGCTTAAAAAGGCAAAAGAATTTAATAAAAAAGTTTTTACTAAATCTGGAATTATGGTTGGATTAGGCGAAACAAAAGAGGAAGTCATTCAGGTTATGGACGATTTAAGATCAGCAGAAGTTGATTTTATAACAATAGGTCAGTACTTGCAGCCATCAGTAAAGCATCACCCATTAAATCGTTATTATCATCCGGACGAATTTAAAGAATTTGAAAGTATTGCAAAAAACAAAGGATTTTTATTAGTTTCTTCATCACCTCTAACTAGATCCTCTTATCACGCTGATGATGATTTTAAAAAACTACAGGATGCTAGAAATAAGCGGCTTGAATGTCATCCGCATCATTAAAAAAGATAATTCCTTGTAAAAAAGATCAAGCAGTCGAAATGGTTCTTGATATTGAAAAATATCCCGAATTTGTACCTTGGTGCATTGAAGGAAAAGTTTTTGATAAAAATGAGAGCTCAGATCTAATTGCTTTTAACGGAGATTTAAAAGTAGGCAAAAGTATATTAAATGAAACATTTTCTAGCCATGTCTCTTACCATAAAGATTCAAATAAAATAGTTGTGACTAATTTGGACGGACCATTAAAATATCTCAAGAATGAATGGAAATTTAAAGAAATTAATAACAATACTCAGTTAGAATTTTATATTGATTTCGAATTAAAAAACCCAATTCTTAATGCAATAATGAAAAAATCGTTTGAACTTGGTTTGAATAAAATAGCGAAGGCTTTCGAGGAAAGAGCAATCAAATTGTATAAGTAATGTTTATAGTCTCTTTTTTTTTAATATTGCTAATACTATGCTTTAAACTTCTCGCTTCAAATATTAAAAGAATTAGAACTGGCGACCCAAACGAGAGCGATCAAACATATTGGATGTTTTCTTATGATTTCAAGTCACCAAACAAAGATTGGGAACCTGAAGATAAAGAGCTTTTAAAAAGGAAAAGAACGAGAAATTTTTTGGTTTTTATTCTTTACTTAATTGCCTTTGGAATTTTTTTATTATTAAATAGTTTTACTGCTCACCTATTGGACTTTATTGTAAGCCCTAAATTCAGTTATCCTATTTGATCAATTTTACCAATAAATTGAGTGTTTTTTTTACTGTTTGCTTTTGAATTATCAATCTTCCTTTATTCTTAAAATTACTTTTATTAACAACAACTTTTTTTCCAACCCTAATTCCAATATAAACCAAACCTACTGGTTTTTGTTTAGATCCACCTTTAGGACCAGCTATTCCTGTTATTGAAACACAGACTTTTGATTTACTTATTTTACTAAGGTTATTAACCATAGCCAGACAACACTGAGCACTTACAGCACCATATTTACTAATAATTTTTTTTGGTATTTTTAATATGCTTGTTTTTGCTTGATTAGAGTAGGCAACTAATCCTAAAGTAAATACTTTAGAAGAACCACTAACCGAAGTAATTGCGCTCGATAACATTCCTCCTGTACATGACTCGGCTACTACAATCTTAAGTTTTTTTCTTTTCAATAATGAAACTATTTTTTGGTTCAAATTCATTAGAAAAATTTTGTTTTTATTATCATAAAAATTATAAGCGTAAGAACAACATATAGACCCGCTACAACATCGTCTAATATCACACCAAAACTATTTTTAAAGTTTTTATCGAAATAATTAACCGGAAAAGGTTTTTTAATATCAAAATATCTAAACAAGATAAAAATGTATAAGTAAAATAATATTGCTTCTTGTTGTTCTTTAGCAGTGCTATGTGATATTTCATAAAGGTAAATAGGAATTGATTGACCAATGAACTCATCTACCACAACCTCTTTGGGATCCTTATTTTCATTATATTTTATATATTCGGACACAGCGTAAAATGAATAAATAAATACCAATGAAAGAATTAATAAGATTGTGTAATTTGGTAAGTCAATTATATGAAATAAACTGAAAAGGAAAATAGTTGTTATTAATGAGGTAATTGTTCCTGGTGCGTATCTAAATGACCCAATCCCAAAACAGGTAACAAATAAGTAGTTAAAAGTTTTAATCATATTTAATTACTGAAGTAATTGTTTCACAAGCAATTGCTTTTTCTTTTCCAATTACTCCAAGTTTTTCTGTTGTTTTACCTTTTATATTTATTTGACTCTTTGAAATTTCACAAAGCTTAGAAATATTTTCCATCATTTTTCTTTTGTAATTTTTAATCTTAGGAGTTTGAGTAATAATATTTATATCAATATTATTTATAAAATATCCTTTTAATTTTAATTGCTCTACAATGCGACCCAATAAGATGGTAGATCTGATATTTTTGAATCTTTTACTTTTATCTGAAAACATTTGTCCAATGTCTCCCATTTTAGTTGCTCCAAGTATAGCATCGGTTATTGAATGTAATACTGGATCTCCATCAGAATGGCCTAAAGTGCCTAATTTTGATTTAATTTTTAAACCACCTAAATAAAGTTTTCTTTTTGGAACGAGTCTATGAACATCGAAACCAATACCAACATTAAGTTTAGATTTATAAATACTTTGCAGGTTTTCCAGGTCAGATTGATCTGTTACTTTAAAATTATTTTTTTCACCTTCAATAAACCTAACTTTATTTAAATCCATATATAAAGAGATATCATCATCTTTATATTTTGAATAATTTGACTTATGTAATTCAAAAATCTCATTTAACTTAAATGCTTGCGGTGTCTGAGTTAAAAATAAATTATCTCTTTTTTTTCCTAAAATATATTCATCTTTACTTGAGTCGATTACCTGTTTTATTGCATCTTGAATTTTAATTTTAGGTACAACAGCTCTAGCATTTTTCATGTTCTTAATAATGGAACCTAATAATTTTGACGAAAAATTTGGTCTTGCAGCATCGTGAATTAAAACTTTTGAAATACTTTTTTGTTTTTTTAAATATTTTAAAGCATTGTAAGTTGATTGCTGTCTGCTATTACCACCAGCTACCATTATAATATTCTTAAGTTTAAGGGACTTGATTTGTTTCGAGTCTTTTCTATTAAAGACGACTATAATCTTTTTGATTTGTTTAAATTTAAGAGCTTTTATTATATTTATTTCGATTAGTGATTTGCCTGCTATTTTTTGATAAGGTTTGCTAATATTAGACCTAAATCTATGACTATTACCTCCAGCAAGAATGATTAAACAAAAACCCATGGTATTAACTTATATTACATTTATATAGATATTTAATGGTTAATTAAGATGTTCAAAATAATAAAAAATTTTAATTGGATTATTTTATCCTCATTTTTATGTATTTTCATGGGGATCGTCACCTTTTTAACATTTATTAATGAGGGATTTGTTCCGTTAACGGATCAAAATTTACAAAACTTATTAATTATAGATATTTTTTTATTAATACTTTTTTTTACTTTAATTTTCAGAAATTTTTATAGGTTTTATTATACAGGAAAAAAAAACAAAAAAGGCGCACAAACTAATCTTAAATATATCTCTGTTTTTTCTTTATTTACTGTTATTCCTTCTTTAATTGTTGCTATTTTCTCATTATTTATTTTCAATTTTGGTATCCAAAATTATTTCGATAAACAAATCACGAAAGCAGTAAATAATTCCTACGATGTAGCAAAAAATTATTTGGAAGAAAGTAAAGAAAATGTTTTATCCGATGTTATTTTGATGAGTGTTGGTTTAAACCGTGTTTCAGGTTTTTATTATTCAAATCCCAAACGATTTAAACAGATTATGAGATCAGAAAAAATTTTAAGAAGAATTGACGATGTATATTTGATAGATAGTTTAGGAAATATTTTACTATCTGATATAAGAGATATATCTGATGAATTTGTTGTACCTTCGGATGATGACTACGACCAAGTTCTTGAAGGAAAACCAGTTTTTATTACTAACAGTTTAGAAAATAAAACCACAGTTATGACAAAATTAACATCTCTAGTTGATACTTATTTGTATATTTCAAGAAACATTGACTCAGAAATTCTGAGATATTTAAATGAAACGGAGCAAGCAGTAAGCTTTTATTATTCTGTAGAAAATAGCCAAACAGGTATTAAAGTTACTTTTGCAGTTATTTATATTATTGTGGTAACACTATTATTATTTTTATCTACATCAATAGCTATAACTTTTGCTTCAAGATTTACAAAACCTATAATTAATCTGATTGGCGCATCTGACTCAATAAGCAAAGGTGCTCTTGATGTAAAAGTACCAGAAGTAGAAACTGATGAAGAATTTAAGCAACTTAACCAAAATTTTAATCTAATGATAGAGAGATTAAAAGAACAGCAAGATAAACTTCTTGTTACAGAGAGATATGAAGCTTGGGAAAGCGTTGCAAGAAAGTTAGCCCATGAAATTAAAAATCCTTTGACACCTATTCAATTATCAATTGATAGCCTAAGAGAGAAATATAAAGATAAATTAACTAATGAGGGCAAGAATTTTGAAAAATATTTAGAAACTATTAATAGACAAATTAAAGACATTGAAAAATTAGTAAATGAATTTTCAAATTTTGCCAGAATGCCAAGACCAATTCTTAAAAAAGTTGATATTAATAAATTGATTATTAAATCATTAGATTTTATTAAACTCACATCTAAAAATTCTATAAATTTAATAAATAGAGCTAACAATCAGTTTATTAATGGAGATGAAGAACAGCTAAACCGAGTATTTATTAATTTAATTAAAAATTCAGAAGAGTCGTTTTTAGATAGATTGCAAAAAAACCCTAATTTTAAAGGAAATATAGACATAGAAATAGATGATAATAATGACTATATAGTCATTAGAATAACTGACAATGGCAAAGGCATTAAAGATACTAGAAAAGCAATGACGCCTTACTTCACAACAAAAAAAACAGGAACAGGATTAGGTTTGCCTATTGTAACTAAGGTCATTAACGAACATTCAGGTATTTTTTCTATAAAAAATCAAAAAGATAAAAGTGGCGCTCTAGTAACAATTACCTTACCTAAATATGCTTAAAGAAATATTAGTCATAGACGATAATCCAGATATTAGATTTCTAATTTGTAATATACTTGAGGAGCAAAATTTTAAAATTCGTTCTGCTGCTAACTATGATCAAGCGGAACTAGAAATAAATAATCGTATTCCTGATCTTGCAATTATTGATATTAAGCTGGATAAACCTGACAAAGATGGGATTGACCTTTTAAAATTAATTAATAAAAAAAACAAACTTACACCGGTTATAATGATCTCTGGTCATGCAACCGTTCAAATTGCTGTAGAAGCTATAAGACTAGGAGCATACGAATTTATTGAAAAACCTTTTTCAAAAGAAAAAATATTAAATTATGTAAATAGAGGCTTAGAGTCAGCTTCTCTTAAAAAAGAAAAAGATTTAATTGAAAATAAATTATTTCATTCTTTTGAACTTATAGGAAAAAGCCCTGCAATCACTAAGATAAAAAGAATTATAGATAAACTCTCAAGTTCAGAGAGTAGAGTTTTAATTTCAGGTCCTACCGGATCTGGAAAAGAATTAGTAGCAAGAAAAATTCATAAAAATTCAACACGATCTAAAGAACCATTTGTAATAATAAATGCAGCTTTATTAAAAGAAAAAACTTATGAAAAAGAGCTTTTTGGCGAAGAATTTGAGGATGGAAATATTTCCTTCGGAGCATTAGAACGAGCGAATAGAGGAACTCTATTAATTGATGAAGTTTCAGAAATACCATATGAAACTCAGGCAAATGTTCTTAGAGTTTTGATTGATCAAAAATTTAAACGAATGAATGGATCAAAAGATATAAATGTAAATATTAGACTTATATCCTCAACCTCTAAAAATTTAAGCGACCTGGTTAGAGAAAATAAATTTAGAGAGGATCTGTATCATCGGTTAAATGTTATGCCGATTGATTTGCCTTCTTTATCATTAAGAACTGAAGATGTGCCTTTATTAATAGATTATTTTAAAACTAAACTTTCTGAAATCAATGGTGTTCAAAAACCTGATATTGATATGAAAAATGACAGTTTATACACTTATAATTGGCCTGGTAATGTTAGAGAGTTAAGAAATTTGGTAGAGAGAATTACAATTTTATCTTCAAATGAAAGTAGGGAAAAAATTAATAAAGTTATTGATGACGTTTTAAATCCTTCATCAAAAATACAAGATAATATGAATATTTTAGAACAATCATTTCAATCTCCATTAAAAGAAGCAAGAGAACATTTTGAAAAAGAGTATCTTACTAATCAACTAAAAAAACATCACGGAAATATATCCAGAACTGCTGATTTTATTGGCATGGAAAGATCTGCATTACATAGAAAATTAAAATCTTTAGGCATTAAAGGAATTAATTAAAAAATGAATATAATTATATGTGGAGCCGGAAAGGTAGGCTTTTCAATTAGCAAACAATTGTCAGCCCAAGGTCATTCGGTTACAGTAATTGACCAATCATCTGAAGATATTAAAAAGATCAATGACACTCAAGACGTTAAAGGAATAGTAGGAAGAGCCACATTACCCTCAGTATTAGAAAGTGCCGGAGCGGAAAAAACCGATATGATTATTGCGGTAACTAGAAACGATGAAACTAATATGATTGTTTGTCAGTTAGCTAGCTCTTTATTTAATGTTTCTAAGAAAATTGCCCGAATTAGAACTAAAGATTTTTTAGAAGGTAAATGGGGAAAATTATATAACAAATCAAATATTCCTATAGACGTTATCATTTCTCCTGAACTAGAAGTTGCTAAATCATTATATAGAAGATTAGAAGCTCCTGGAGCATTAGATAATGTTCCATTTGGAAAAAATAAAGTCAAAATGCTAGAAATTTCAATTGAAAAAAACTGTCCATTAAAAAATATACCATTGAAAAAATTAACAGAAAAATTTCCAGATTTTAAAGCAAATATTTTAGGCGCAGTAAGAAAAGAAAAATTTATTTATCTTAAAAAAGAAGATCAGATGCTAGAAGATGATAATATTTATATTGTTGTTAGCAGCGATCAATTAAATCCAATATTAAAAGCTTTTGGACATGAAGAAAAAATTGCAAAAAATGTTTTGATTATTGGGGGAGGAAATATTGGTCTACAACTTGCTAAAATGCTTGAAGAAAATTTTGAAGATGTAAGGGTAAAAATAATTGAAAAAAACAAACAAAGAGCTGAGGATATTGCTAATGAACTATCATCTTCGATTGTAATTAATGGTGACGCTCTTGATGAGGAAATTTTAAAAGAGGCAAATCTTGAAGGTTCTGAAACTGTCTTAGCTTTAACAAATGATGATGAAAATAATATGATGGCTTGTGTATTGGCAGAAAAAACAGGTCTTAAAAAAAGAACAATAGCAATCGTAAACAAAACTAACTACAGCCTTTTACAAGACTCTCTTAATATTGATGATTTAGTTGACCCTCGTATGACAACAGTTTCCAGAATTATGGAACATGTTCACAGAGGTACAATCGGTACGGTTTATTCCCTTTTAGATGGTGAATATGAATTTATAGAAGCTAAAATTTCTGAAAAATCAGAATTAGTAAATAAACAAATACGAGATTCAAATTTGCCTGAGGATATTAGAATTGGAGCAATTATCAGGAAAGATAAAGTAATAATCCCAAAATCTAATTTCATTTTTGAAAAAAATGACCTTGTCGTATTCCTCGCGAAAAGGGAGGAGCTTAAAGCAGTAGAGAGCATTTTTAGTGTTGGCACAATTTAATATTAATGAATTTTAAAAGTATTAGTTTTTACCTAAGCTTATTCTGCTTTCCAATTAGTATTCTTGCTTTCATTAACATTTTATATGCTTCATACTTTGATTATCTTTTAAGCATCGAAACATATTTTACCGCTTTAATATTTTCACTATTTATTGGAGGAGGGCTTTGGTACTACGGCAAAAATGCTTCAAAAAATATAGATTTTATCGAACAGCTGATTTTAATTGTAAGTGCATATTGTTTAACATCGATATTAATAGCTATACCTTTTTATTTAAGCAATTATCAAGTAACTTTTATAAATTCAGTTTTTGAATCAGTATCGGGATTGACTGGAACTGGTTTTTCAATTTTCAAAAATATAAAATACTTGGATCCTACATTAATTCTTTGGAGATCTTCATCTCAATGGATAGGAGGTTTATTTTTTTTACTTATTCTAACAATAATTTTTTCGAATAAATCATTTAATTACAAGATGACGAATTTAGCTTTTTCCGGAGAAAGCAATTTTAAATCAGAGGAAAATATAAAAGATAATATCTTAAAAGTTTTTATTATCTATTCATCATTAAGTTTAATAATTTTAACCTTACTAAGTTTTTCAGGATTGAGATTATTTAATTCGCTTAATATGAGCATGACATTAATCTCAGGTGGGGGTTTTATACCTACAGATACTATTAACAAAATTATATACACTAACTTCCAAAAGTTAATTTTTATTTTTTCTCTCCTTTTATCTATGTTAAATTTTTATCTACTTTTTAATTTATTTAATAAAAAGATTTTAATTAGAGAACACAAAGAAGATTTATACTTGATTGTTATATCTGTTATTTTTTTTATACTTATTTATTTCAATAATTATGAAGGTTTAGACATAGTTATTAGTGTAGTAAGTAGTTTAGCTAATTCTGGATTAACTTTAGTCAAATCTGACAATAATTTAAGTTTATACTTTTTATTATTAACAATTATTGGAGGATCGCTTATATCAAATACTTCTGGAATTAAATTAACAAGATTTTATATCTTGTTAAAAATTACTTCTTTAGAAATTATTAAACTAATAAGCCCAAACAGCGTTATTAATAAAACTATTTTTAATTCTGATAAAAAAATTACTGATGAAAATGTAAAAATATCTTTTCTTATATTTATCTCTTTCTTCCTAAGTCTTTTTATTTTATCTAGTTTATTGGTAATTGATAATATTGGGTTTGAGAAATCTTTTAAATTATCAATATTAACTTTAACTAATACCGTTAACTCAGAAATGTTCAATATGAAGAATGTAAATTTTTCTAATTTATTAACATCTTCAAAAATTAGTTTAATTTTATTTATGATAATTGGTAAAATTGAGTTAATATCATTTTTTTTAATTTTCAAAAAAATTTTATTTAGAGATTAATGGCAAAAATTGTAATTATAGGTGCAGGTGCAATGGGGTCAGCTTTTGCATTACCCTGTTTAGACAACAATCATGACATAAATATTGTGGGGACTCATTTAGAGAATGATTTTATTGAACAATTAAAAAATAATAATAACTTACACCCTGGCTTAAATACCGAAATACCAAAAGAAATAAAAATATTTAAATTTGAAAAATTTGAAGAATTATTAAAATCTAATGTAGATTTAATTGTTCTTGGTATTAGCTCTAAAGGCATAGAGTGGGTTTCTGGTGAATTAAGTAAATTATATAAAGATACGACAATTCCAAAACTATTGATGCTCACAAAAGGTTTAAGCATTTATAAAAATAAATTTGAATTGTTAGTAAATAAACTTGAGAGATTATTTGTGGATAAGGGAATTAAAAAAGCAGATATTTCAGCAGTAGGCGGACCTTGTTTAGCCGCTGGATTGGCTAATAGAGTTCATAGTAGTGTTGTTATTGCAAATAAAGATATCCAAACTGCAAAGAAAATTGCGGATATGTTAAACACTAATTATTATCACACTTCTTATTCTGATGATCTAAATGGTGTCGAAGTTTCTGCTGCTATTAAAAATATCTTTTCTATGGCTGTTGGCGCTGCAAAGGGTCTGTGTAGTCAAAATGTTTCAAATGCAGTCAGAGAAAAGAATTATTTAAATACAGCTTCTGTATTAATAAAACAATCGATACATGAAATGGAAATTTTCGTGGAGCATTTAAGGGTAAAAAAGAAACCGTTAAAGGTTTAGCTGGACTAGGTGATCTATATGTTAGTTCAGGCGGAGGAAGAAATGCAAAAATGGGATCTTATATTGGAGAAGGTTTAACTTTCTCAGAGGCTAAGAAAACAAAAATGGAAAAAGTTACGGTAGAGGGAGCAGATCTTGCTAAAGAAATTGCAAAAAAAGTAAATGAGGATTTTGATAAAAAAAAATTACCATTAATGCTTGGCATGATTAATGCTATTGTAGAGGACAAAAAACTTGATCTTAATTGGGAGTTATTTAGGTGAAAAAGATTTTTATAATTTTAATATTAAATATCCTAATATCTACTTTTTCTTATGCTAATGATAGCCAAAATACAAAAGAAACTACAGCTATTTCAAATCAAATCAAAACCTTGCAGGAACTTTATAAGTCTGGAGCAATAAGTGGATATGAATACGAAAAAGAAAAAAAAAAATTTTAAAGGAATAATATGAGAAAATTTATCATCTCTATAGATGCTGGAACTACTTCGAATAGATCCATTCTTTTTGATTTAAAAGGTAAGCCGGTTTTCTCTTCTCAAAAAGAATTTACACAATACTTCCCTAAAAGTGGTTGGGTAGAGCACAATCCCGAAGAAATTTGGAAGACTACTGTAAAAACTTTAAAAGATGTAATTCAAAAAGCTAAAAAACTTAGGGGAGAAATTTTAAATATTGGAATTACCAATCAAAGAGAAACAACTGTTTTATGGGACAAGAGAACAGGTAAACCAGTTTATAATGCAATTGTATGGCAAGATCGAAGACAAGAAGAATTTTGTGCTAAATTGAGAAAACAAAATAAAGATACGATGATCTTTAACAAGACTGGTCTTTTAATAGATTCATATTTTTCAGGTACGAAAATTAAGTGGATTTTAGATAACGTACCTAAAGCAAAAAAACTAATGAACAGTAACCAATTACTTTTTGGAACTATAGATAGTTTTTTAATATGGAGATTTACAAAGGGTAAAGTTCATGCAACCGATGCTACTAATGCTAGTAGAACTATGATTTATAACATTACATCTAATCGTTGGGACGATACTATTTTAAAACTACTTAAAATTAAAAAAAATATCCTACCAGAGGTAAAAAACTGTGCAGATGATTTTGGTCAGTCTCATTCATCAATTACTGGTAAATCAATTCCAATTAATGGTGTAGTTGGAGATCAACAATCTGCAACAATTGGACAATGCTGCTTTGAACCTGGATCATTGAAAAGCACTTATGGAACCGGTGCTTTCGTTTTATTAAACACAGGAAGTAAAAAAATTTATTCAAAAAATAGATTGTTAACAACAATTGCTTACAGAATTAAAGGAAAGACAACTTATGCAATGGAAGGATCAATTTTTATTGCTGGGGCAGGAGTACAGTGGTTAAGGGATAGAATGAAATTTTTTAACAAAGCATCAGAAACTGAAAAGATAGTAAAATCTCTTAAAAGCAACAATGATATTTACTTAGTACCAGCATTTACAGGTCTTGGAGCTCCTTACTGGGATGCAAATTCTAGAGGAGTTTTAAGTGGAATTACACGAGACACAAGTCCAAAAGAAATAGTAAGAGCAACAATTGAGGCTGTTGCTTACCAAACTCATGATTTATTTGAGGCTATGAAACATGATGGTTTAAGACCTAAAATTGTAAAAGTTGATGGAGGAATGGTTATGAATAATTGGTTTTCTCAATTTTTATCCGATGTTGTTAACGTAAAAGTATTAAGACCAAAAGTACAAGAAACTACAGCTCTTGGAGCGGCTTTTATGGCAGGATTACATATAGGGGTTTATAAATCTTTAAAAGATATTTCTAAAAATTGGAATGTAGATAAAAAGTTTTCTCCTAAGATGAGCAAACAATTAAGATCATCACTTTTAAAAGGTTGGATTAAAGCGATTAAAAGAACTTTAATAAATTAATACATCCCTTAGTTGTATGGGAATTATAAATCTCTGTACATTTTGAGTTTTTTTTGTTTCAATAATTCTTCTTAAAAAACAATAACAATTAAATGGGGGAAATAATGATTAAAACATTAAAAACTATTTTTGCTGTTGCTGTTTCATTTTCAATCGTAACTATTTCTAACGCATTTGCAGACGGTCATACGGCTGCAATTAAGAAATGGTCAAATGGGGAATTTAGTCTTTCAGTTCTATCAGCAAAAGATAGAGAGAAAGAACTACAATGGTTCCACGACGCTGCTAAGCCATTCAAAGGAATGTCTTTAAAAGTAGTATCTGAAGGAATACCTACTCACGTGTATGAATCTAAGGTTCTTACAAAAGCGTTTGAAGAGATAACAGGCATTAAAGTCCAGCACCAAATTATAGGTGAAGGTGATGTAGTAATGGCAGTGCAAACTCAAATGCAAACGAACGTAAGTATTTACGATGCGTATGTAAATGACTCAGACTTAATTGGTACGCACGCGCGTATGCAACAAGCTGTAAATTTAACTGACTGGATGAAAGGTGAAGGTAAAGCTGTCACTAATCCAATGTTGGATTTAGATGACTTCATAGGACTTCAATTTACTACAGGTCCTGATGGAAATCTTTATCAGCTACCAGACCAACAATTTGCTAACCTTTATTGGTTTAGAAAAGATTGGTTTGATAGACCTGAAATCCAAAAAGCATTTAAGAAAAAATATGGTTATGATTTAGGTGTTCCAGTTAACTGGTCCGCTTATGAAGATATAGCTAAATTCTTTTCAGAAGATGTTAAAGAAATCGATGGCGTAAGAATATATGGTCATATGGACTACGGCAAAAGAGCTCCAGACTTAGGATGGAGAATGACTGATGCGTGGTTATCAATGGCTGGTGCAGGAAGTAAAGGATTACCAAACGGAGTTCCAGTAGATGAGTGGGGAATTCGAATGGAGCCTGGTTCTTGTAACCCAGTGGGTGCTAACGTATCAAGAGGTGGAGCTACAAACGGCCCCGCAGCTGTATACGCAATTAGAAAATGGGATGAGTGGTTAAGACAGTATGCACCTCCAGGAGCTGCGGCTATGGACTTTTATCAGTCTCTACCATCACTATCTTCAGGAAACGTTGCTCAGCAAATTTTCTGGTACACGGCTTTCACAGCATCTTTAGTAGGAAAAGATCCTAACAATAAAGTTGTTGATGCGAACGGTATGCCATTATGGAGAATGGGACCTTCACCAAAAGGACCATATTGGGAACAAGGCATGAAGCTTGGTTATCAAGACGTTGGATCATGGACTTTATTTAAGTCTACTGACGTTGAGAGAAGAAAAGCTGCATGGTTGTACGCTCAATTTGCTGTTTCAAAAACAGTATCTCTTAAAAAAGCTGATGTTGGTATAACATTTGTGAGAAAAAGTACCATTAATCACAAACACTTTACAAAGAGAGCGCCTGAACTTGGTGGTCTTGTAGAGTTCTACAGATCAAAAAACAGAAATGTTTGGTCACCAACAGGTGTCAACGTTCCAGATTATCCGAAGCTAGCACAATTATGGTGGCAGCATATCGGAGAAGTTAACTCTGGCACATTTACTCCACAACAAACTATGGATCGTCTTGCAGATGAGATGGACTTAGTTATGTCTCGTATGGAAGCTGCTGATAAAGGTAGTAACGCTTACGGTGGATGTGGACCTAGACTTAATAAACCGAGAGAAGCTTCTTATTGGTTAAATCAAAAAGGTTCGCCAAAAGCTAAAGTTAATGAGAAACCTAAAGGTAAAACCGTAGCATTTAAAGACGCTTGGAAATAACTTAGGTTAATCTAAATCTTAAAAGGGGGCAATTTTTGCCCCCTTTTTTTAAAACCAAATTACAAATATGAGTTTAGAATTAAAAGAAGTTGAAAAAAAAGTTGGAATAGAAACTCATATATATTCTACAAATTTAAAATTAGAAAAAAATACTATTAATGTTTTATTAGGATCTACTTTAGCTGGTAAAACAACATTAATGCAAATTATGGCTGGTTTAGATAAACCAACTTCAGGAGAAATTTGGTTTAACGGAGAAAATGTGACTGGCAAAGAAGTTCAAAAAAGAAATTGTTCAATGGTTTACCAGCAATTTATTAATTATCCTAATTTTACTGTTTTTGATAATATTGCATCACCTTTAAAAATAACTGGAATTAATTCTGACGAAATTAAAAAAAGAGTAGGAAAAGTTGCAGAACTTTTAAAATTAACTACAATGCTTAATAAAAAACCGGATGAATTATCAGGTGGCCAGCAGCAAAGAACCGCCCTAGCTAGAGCTTTAGTCAAAGACTCAGATTTAATATTGTTAGATGAACCTTTAGCTAATTTAGATTTTAAACTTCGAGAGGAACTAAGAGAAGAATTACCTAAACTATTTGAAGATAGAGATTGTATAGTTGTATATGCAACAACAGAACCTTTAGATGCACTTATGATAGGTGGAAATACTGCAACATTATTAGAAGGGAATGTCGTTCAGTATGGAAAAACGCTAGATGTTTATAATAAACCTGAAAACTTAACCTCAGCCAAAGTATTTAGTGACCCTCCAATGAATATTGCTGAAATTAATAAGTCTGGAGATAAGTTTACATTAACTGACAATAACGTCCAATGGACATCAAATGTAAACATAAAAGATGGAAATTATAAAATTGGTATTAGACCTCATAATATAACGACGTATAAAGAAGGTAGTAACTCAGTTGAAATTAATGGGAAAGTTTTAATTTCTGAACTTTCAGGATCAGAGAGCTTAATTCATTTTACTAATGGTAAATTAAATTGGGTTTCTTTATCGAATGGTATCCAACAAAGAAATATTGGTGAAGATACAAAATTACATATGAATGTAGATGAATTTTTATATTTTGATCAAAGCAACAGATTGGTTAATCATGGCTAAGATTACTTTAAAAAAATTAAGTCATAGTTATTTAGCCAATCAAAATAATGATGCTGACTGGGCCCTTAGAGGAGTTGACATTGATTGGAAAGATGGGGGAGCTTATGCATTATTAGGACCTTCAGGTTGTGGAAAAACGACGTTATTAAATATTATATCTGGCTTATTAAAACCAACTGAAGGCGAAGTATTATTCAATGATAAAGATGTAACAACACTTAATCCAGTTGAAAGAGACATTGCTCAAATTTTTCAATTCCCGGTTATTTACGACACTATGACCGTTTATGATAATTTAGCATTTCCTCTAAAAAACAGAGGCTTATCTGATACTGAAATCGATAGTAAAGTTAGAGAAATTGCCGAAATGTTAGAACTTACTTCTACATTAAATAATAGAGCATCTGGTTTAACAGCAGACGGAAAACAAAAAATTTCGTTAGGAAGGGGTCTTGTTAGATCTGACGTTAATGTAATTATGTTTGATGAACCTTTAACAGTAATTGATCCTCATTTGAAATGGGTCCTAAGATCAAAATTAAAAGAATTACATCAAAAAATCAATCGTACTATGATTTATGTTACTCATGATCAAATAGAGGCGCTAACATTCGCGGATCAAGTTGTTGTGATGCATGAGGGGCAGATTGTTCAAACAGGATCACCCGTAGAATTATTTGAAAAACCAAAACACACTTTTGTGGGTCATTTTATAGGTTCACCAGGAATGAACATTCTTCCTTGTGAAATTAAAAATGGACAAATAAATTTTGAAGGAAAAATATTACCCACAAATACAAGTTTTAAAAAAACAAACTTTAACAAAACTCAGGTTGGTATAAGACCAGAATTTATTAATTTTTCAAATGATGGAATTCAAGTAAAGATTAAAAGAGTTAGCGATACAGGTAGACATAAAGTAATCGATACTGAATGTAAAAGTGGTAGCATTAAAATTTTAGCCAGTGCCAATACTGAGATACCAACTGGTAGTACATATATTTCTTTTGATCAAAAATATACATTCGCTTATGGAGATAATTGGATAATTGAATAATGAATAAAACATTTAATCAAAAGGCTTGGTATTTTGTTATTCCCGTTTTTGTTCTTGTTGCATTTAATGCAGCTGTTCCATTAATGACAGTTGTTAATTATTCATTTCAGGAAACATTTGGAAGCAATGTTTTTGCTTGGGAGGGAACAAGATGGTTTAAAGAAATTTTACATTCCGAAAGATTTCATGCATCTCTAGGAAGACAAGCTATATTTACTTTTATAATTTTATTAATTCAGCTTCCTCTTGGTATATTTATTGCATTAACTATGCCAAAAAAGGGTTGGGGTGTTCCAGTGTGTTTAATATTAATGTCAATGCCATTGCTAATTCCTTGGAATGTAGTGGGAGCGATGTGGAATATATTTGCA
Source organism: Pelagibacterales bacterium SAG-MED28 (assembly GCA_014653835.1). Classification (GTDB taxonomy): domain Bacteria; phylum Pseudomonadota; class Alphaproteobacteria; order Pelagibacterales; family Pelagibacteraceae; genus Pelagilacustribacter. The sequence goes on along the minus strand of JACWDY010000001.1, from coordinate 167,547 downwards.
CTCCCGGATATTGGTTTTTTAGGGAATTCTTTAAATTCGATTGGATTTGATTATAACTTCACCCAACAAAGTGGGGACGCATGGTTTACAACTATTTTAATGGATGTTTGGCATTGGACTTCTTTAGTAGTGCTTTTATCTTACGCTGGTTTGAATTCAATACAGCCAGCTTACTATCAAGCAGCTGAAATTGATGGTGCAAGCAGATGGGATATATTTAGATATATAGAGCTACCCAAAATGAAAAAGGTTTTAACTTTAGCAATACTTTTAAGATTTATGGATAGTTTCATGATTTATACAGAACCTTTCGTTTTGACTGGTGGTGGACCTGGTAATGCAACAAACTTTCTATCTTTAGATTTAGTAAAAATGGCTTTAGGACAATTCGATCTTGGTCCTGCAGCAGCGATGTCACTAATTTATTTTTTAATTGTTCTATTAATATGCTGGATATTTTATAGCTTAATGATGAAAGATGAGGCTCGGACATGAAAAAGATTAAATGGTTAGTTCCAACAATTTATATAATATTTTTGATGTTACCAATTTATTGGCTGTTAAACATGTCTTTTAAAACAACAACAGAAATTATTAATGTTTATTCTTTATGGCCAAAAGATTTCACTTTAGAAAATTATGTAACAATTTTTACAGATAGTACTTGGTACATGGGTTATGTTAACTCTATTACTTATACAGTTTTTAATACCATAATTTCTGTATCTGCAGCACTTCCAGCAGCTTATGCTTTTTCAAGATATAAATTTTTAGGAGATAAACATTTATTTTTTTGGTTGCTTACCAATAGAATGGCTCCACCTGCTGTTTTTGCATTACCATTTTTCCAGTTTTATTCTTCAGTAAATTTATTTGATACACACATAGCTATAGCATTGTCTCATTGTCTTTTTAATATTCCTTTAGCGGTTTGGATATTAGAGGGATTTATGTCAGCTGTACCAAAGGAATTGGATGAAACTGCATATGTCGACGGGTACTCTTTTGGTAGATTTTTCTTTAAAATTTTCATTCCAACAATAGCTGCAGGAATAGGTATCACTATGTTTTTTTGTTTTATGTTTTCATGGGTTGAACTATTATTAGCAAAAACTCTTACCGCAACTATTGCTAAACCGATTGCAGCAATAATGACAAGAACCTCAAGCACATCAGGCTATGAATTAGGCTTGCTAGCAGCAGCAGGCAGCCTTACAATTATTCCAGGAGCAGTGGTAATTTATTTTGTAAGAAATTACATTGCAAAAGGATTTGCAATGGGGAGAGTATGATTTTTACAAATTTAAATGCCTCTAGTTGGTCAACTGTCGGTCAGCCAAAAGAAAAAGGCCTCTTTGATTTTGATTTTATAACATGGATGGCTTGGACTTGGCCCACAGCTAGTTTTTTTATTTTTATAGCAGCTTGTATTACAGTGATGTATTTTTGGGAAAAAAAAGTCCCTGGCGGCTCTCCGAGAAGAGGAATTTTGGGATTAGATACAACTAGAGGCGATAGATTGTTTGTATCTTTGCTTGGTAGTGCTTTTATTCATTTAGCTTGGCTGGGTCTAGTGGGCACATTATTACCAATAGCCACAATTATATGTTTTTTCTATTTTTTTCTTGTATTTAAATATGTTTAAATAATTATATTATTTTTTTAAAATAAGATTAATTTTAAAACCAATATACTTAGATAAATGAAAAAATTTAAAAATATAAAAAAACAAATTTTCTAATTTGATAAAAAAATTAAATAAAATTTTACTATCTGGAAAAAAATTTATTCTACCGTAATCACCAGTAAAAATTAATAAAAAAAAAACTGAATACCATTTATTAACAATTTTTAATTTTGAAAATTTTATACATTTACTAATTTTTTTATAATCATATTGGCCATAAGGTGAGTCTTCCATAGAAATTTTAAAAAAAAAATTTAAAATCCACTTTAAAAAATTTCCAACAATACTGTACAAATTAGGTTCACTTAATATTATTAAACCATTCTTTTTCAAAATTTTTTTAAGATTAAGTAAAATTTTCTCTGGTTTTTTTGTATGGTGTAAAACGCCCTTAAGAACTATTACATCAAATTTCTTTTTTAATTTAATTTTTTTCTCTAAATTGATTACTTTATAAGTAGGTCTGTTGTCATTAGTTTTTGCTAAATTTACTATTTTCTTTGATGTATCAGTGGCAATATAATGTCTTGGCATATCGTTTTTTTGCAATCCCAAACTAGATGGGAAAACACCACAACCGAATTCAATTAAATCTTTACCATTTAAATTAATTGGTTTAAAAAAAAAATTATTTTCGTAAGCTATGCATTTAAAAATTCCACCATTTTTATTTAATTTTTTCTTTTGATTTATTAGTGTTTTTTCAGTTTTACTATTGAGATTGTTATTTATTTTCATATTTAAAAAATTTTATAATCATAAATATAAATAATTGAAACAAAATTTTTAATCTCATTTTACTAAATCCTTTGTCCCTAACATTGAAATTTATTTTTACTTCCTTGATAATAATTTTTTTATTATTACTTAATATAATATCAATTAAAATCTTATAACCTAATAATAATAATTTATTTTTAACTGACTTATAAATTTCTTTCTTAACAATAAAAAAACCTGACATAGGATCTAATATTTTATTTTTAAAAATAATATTAAAAAAAAAATTTAAAAATTTTGAGCAAATAAATCTTATTGGGTTTAAATTAGCTTTTTTATAGCTAACCAGCTCACGAGATCCTATTACAATATCGCACTTTGTATTTTGATATACTTTCACTAATTTTAAAATGTCTTTTGGATTATGTTGTAGATCACCGTCCATAACTATTAAATTGTTATATCGTGATTTTTCAAATCCAAATGCTACAGATTTCGACAAATCTCTCGGTTTTTTTTTTCTTATATAAAATTTTGTATTTCGATTTTTATTTTGCTTAAAAAACTTTTTAGAATCATCTTCAGAGTCGTCATCAACAAAAATAAGCTCATATCTTATTTTGTTTTTTAATTCGCGTTCTATTCTACGAATCAAATTTACAATATTTTTTTCTTCTTTATAAATTGGAATAATAATTGAGTAATTCATTAGTATATATTTATGTAAGAATTAATATAATATATCACAGGTTTATGAATAATTTTTTTTTTAAAAAAAATTTAATATATTTTTTACTACTTTTTATAATTATAATTGGATTTTATATAGTTGAAGATTTTGGTATTGGTATTGAAGAACACTTTCAAAGAAAATCAGGGTTTTATTGGTTAAACTATATTTTAAATCTCATAAATACTGATTTTTTATCATTAGAAGTAGATAAAAAAATAAATGAGATAAATTATTTAAATCCAAATCTATTCCAAATAGAGCAAGTGCCATACTATGGAATAATATTTGATTTACCAATGGCTTTTATTGAAACAATTTTTAAAATCAACGAGCCAAACCAATACTTTTATTTAAGACATGTAACGATATTTTGTATATTTTTATTAAGTTCATTTTTTTTTTATAAAATTATTTTTGAAAGATTTAACAATTATTATCTAGCAAATTTAGGTTTTATTCTTTTTATTTTTACGCCGAGGATTTTTGGAAATATTTTTTTTGACAATAAAGATATTTTATTTTTATCAATTATCACTATTACTTTTTATTATTATTTAAAATATTTTAAAAAAAATTCTGTAAAAAATTTAATTTATCTATCTATCTTTTCCTCTCTAAGTACTTCTGCAAGAATTATCGGATTTTTAGTTCCCATTTCATTTATAATTATAATTTTATTATATTTAATTAATGGTAATGATTTGAAGAAAAATATAAAAATTCTTTTTATTTTTGTATTTATTTATTTATTTGCTCTCTTCGCGCATTGGCCTTATTTATGGTCTCTTTCATATTATAATTTCTTAAATTTTTTTAGTCCTTTTTTTCAGGCAATGAATCCGATTGTTTTTTTTAATGGTGAATTTTACCAATCTAAATATCTACCTATTTCTTATTTACCGTTGTGGATAATCTTAACAACTCCTGTGTTTATATTAGTTTTGTTTATAAATGGATTTTATTTTAAAATTAAAAGAGTTTTTTTAAAATTTATAAACGTGGATAAATCTAAAATTTTTAGTAAATTTGATTTATGGAATTCAAATGAGGAATGCTTTGATTTATTTGTCCTTATTAACTTTTTATTAATTGTCTTTCTTTATATTTCGGTTGATTTAGCATTATTAAGTGGTTGGAGACATTTTTATTTTTTAAATTTTTTTTTAATTTATTTTTCATGTTTTTCATTGCATATAATTTATATAAAATTTAGAAATAATAATAAAATAAAATATATTTTTTCATTTTTTTGTTTTATTTTTCTCATTTTAATGATTTCAGATATTTATAAATATCATCCATTTCAAAGTTCGTATTTTAACAAACTCGTATCAAATCAATTGAAGAAGAAATTTGAAATAGATACTCAATCTTTGTCTAGAGTTCATGCTGTTAAAGAAATTCTTAATGAAAGAAATAATCAAGTATCAATAGGAACTGCATCTTGGACTCCTTTAGAAAACTCTAGATCTTTAATTCCAACAAAATTATGGGAAAAATTAAATTTTGTTGGCACTAACTTCGAAAATGCTGATTTTATTTATACAAATCATTATTACGAAGTAAATATTAATTATAATAAAAAATACCAAATTCCTGAAAATTTTTATTTATATAAAATTTTTTCAGTTGATGGTACAAGGATATATTCAATTTACAAAAATAAAAAAAAATGAAAATATTTGTATATAAATCACTTTTTATATTTATTTTAATATTCTTGTTATTTCATGCTACTTTTGGGTATGTATTAAAAAGTTATGAGTCAAAAGTTCAAAACTCGTTTGATAAAGATAAGATTAATTTTTTCAAAGATAAAATACGTAATGAAATAGAAAAGGGAGTCAAAAGGGACCGTATTTTAAATAACGAAGATGCAATTTTAATTAATAAATTTATAAATAAACTTAAAGAAGACTTAAATGATACAAATTAGTTTGTATGATTAATAAAAGAACTAGATTATTTATACAATTTAAAATCATAAATTTTTTTCATATTTTAAAAACGATTTTTCATAATAAAAAAAATTTTTTATCTTATTTAAAAACTTTTCTAAATGTTGAGAACTTATCTCTTACTTCCTATGGAAGAGTAGCTTTATTTCAAATTGTAAAGATTATTATTTCAGAAAGTAATAAAAAAACTTTTTTTATAGCACCATATACAATACCTGCAGTTATTCATGCTATTTTGTACGCAGGAGGTAAGGTTTCATATATTGATATTGATCAAGAGACAGGTTTAATAGATGAAGAAAAATTAGAAAAAAAAATAAACGTCGACACAGCAGGTGTAATAATAACTCATTTATACTCAAACAAAAAAGATTTAACAAATTTTATAAATAAATTTGATAAAAAATTGTATATCATAGAAGACGCGGCAATTAATTTTGGCGCCCAAATAGACAATAAATTTTTAGGTACTATAGGTGACTTTGGTTTTTTTAGTTTTGCTATGGTGAAAAATTTAAATACTTTCACAGGCGGAGCAATATATATAAAAGACACAAATATATTTAAAAAATATATTTCACAAAAAACTCTCAAACCATTTCCTGCGGGAAAAACTTTAAATTTATTAATAACAGCAATATTTATCAAATTATTTTTCAATAATTTTTCATATCAATTCACTCATTATTTTTTGAGATTTGTTTACCTAAAAAATATAAAATTTATATTGAAAAAAATTTATCCAATTCTTTTTCATAATTATGAAAAAAAAATACCCTCCTATTATAATCAAGATTTTAATTGGACTATGAATGATGTTGGAATATATAATTTAAAAAATATAAATAAAAAAATTGATGATAGAATTGATAAAGCTAATTTATATAAAAAATTTTTAAGCGATGAAGTTATTATAAAAACAAAATGTTTAAATAAAGAAAATGCACTTTTGGAATTTCCAATTATCTTAAAAAATTTAAATAATAAGGATGTTCACGATAAAATGATGTCCGAAGGTTACGATATAAGACATACATGGTATATTAATAATATTAAAAATGATGCAAATTTTAGAAAAGATAATTTTAAAAACACTTTCTCACTTGAAGAAAAAATCTTATGTCTTCCCCTACATGAAAATATAAGCAGTAAAGATATAGAGAAAATATCTTCATTAATAAATAGAATGAATTAATATGAACTATAAACTTTATAATGTTAAATATAACCTAAAAGAAAACTACAGTATCATTTGCTCTCAAATAGATACATCAATTTTTATTTATTTGGGATTTGACTTTTTTAAGGAATTGATAAAAAAAAAAATTTTATATATTTATAATATTAAATCTAAAAAAAAAATTTCAGCTATAATTACGGTTGTAGAGTTTAAAAATTATAAAACAATTAATAAAGAAACATTTTATTATCTAATTAAAAACCCAATAATATTAATCAAAAGCATAATATATCTAATAAAATCATTAAATAAAAAAATAAATTTTAATATTAATAAAAAATATCTTTATTTATTACATTTAGTTATTTTTAAAAAAGAGTTTTCAAACGTTACAATAAAAAATAAGGATTTGATAATCAATAGATTTTATAAAAAAATCCTTAAGAAACATAAAGCCAATACTATTTTTTTAAATTTTAAAAAAGATAATTATAAAGCTAATAAATATTATAAAAGAAATAATTTTCACATCTTTTATAAAACTAAAGGTTTAATTTATCTAAAAAAAAAATTTAATATTTGATGAATTTTATTAATAAAATTATTATTGGGTCTGGAATAAGCTCTTTTGTATATTATAAAAACAACCCAAAAAAGATTAAGGTATTTTCCAATCCGTCAGAAAAAGTTTTTAAGAGCGGTAATTTTTATGAATATGATAAAATAGGCGGAAATAGTAATATATGGGGAGGATACATAAATTTAAAAAGACACAAAAAATTTCTTAAAAATAAAAAATATAGGAATTTTGTACAAAAAAAATTTTTTAATATTAAAAAAATCTTTAAAAATAATCCGATTTTTGAAAATACTTATTGTCTAACAAGTAAAAATAATAATCTTTTTAGGATTAAAAAATCTTTTTTTAAAAACAATTTAATTGAAAAGAAAATATGTAAAATTAATATCCAAAAAAATAAAATAATATTAATGCTACAAGATCGCAAAACAGTACAAACTAATAAATTAATACTTTGTGTTGGTAATTTAAATCTATTAAAATTATTACATGAGTCAAATTTAATACGTTCAAAAGATGTTATTTCGTTTGATGATAGCTCTTGTAATTATGTGTTAAATATTTTTAAGAATCCAAAAATTAATTATTATATACCTATGCCTGTAAAACAAATTCTAGAAAAATTAATATTCCAAAAATCTAAAAATTATCAAATTACGGGAGAAACAGTTTTCCTTCAAAAATTCTCTAAAATTAAAAAAAAATATAATTTATCTTGTGAAAGTATTTTAAAAAATAAAAAATATAAATTAAGGTATTTTTTGTCAAATCATTTAGTTAATTTAAAAGTAAACAATATTCCTATTAGAAAATTTATAAAAAGAAAAACAAATAAAATTGATATTTATTGTAGTGGCACTGTTAAAAAATATTTACCTGGACCAGTAGTACAAGATTTAATTTTTGATATTCTTACAAATTAATAAATTAGATGCTTTAAATTTGCTAAATTGAATGAAATATACTATTAAATAAAATAAAATGATTAAAGTTGGAATTAACGGTTTTGGACGAATTGGAAGATTAATTTTAAGAGCTCTTTTAGAAAATTATGAAGGTAAAATTCTTGTCGTAGGTATAAATGATTTAGGCTCGATTGAGGCTAATGCTCATTTAATTAAATTTGACAGTACACACGGAACCTTAAATCAAGATGTTAAAACCTCTTCTGAAGGTTTTCAAATAGGTGAGCAAAATATAAAAGTATTTGCAGAAAAAGATCCTGCTAAATTACCTTGGGGGAAAATTGGTGCAGATGTTGTTTTAGAATGCACGGGTTTTTTCTTAGATAAAACTTCCGCAGGTAAACATATAGAAGCTGGAGCAAAAAAGGTAATTATTTCAGCACCAGCAAAAGAAGTTGATTTTACAGTTGTTCAAGGTGTTAACAGCAAAGATTTAAAAAAAGAACATAATATTATATCTAACGGTTCTTGTACTACAAACTGCTTAGCTCCAGTTGCAATGGTACTGGAAAATACTTTTGGAATTGAATATGGCTACATGACTACTATCCATAGTTATACTGGAGATCAAAAATTGCTAGATACTTTGCATAAAGATTTAAGAAGAGCTAGAGCTTCTGGTGATGCCATGATACCTACATCAACAGGTGCAGCTAAAGCTATGAGTTTAGTTTTACCAAGTCTCAAAGGTAAATTAGATGGCACCGCTATAAGAGTACCAACTCCAAATGTCTCACTCATAGATTTAACATTTGTTCCAAATAAAGAAGTAACAAGTCAAAGTATTAACGATGCAATGAGCTCAGCTTCAAATGGACCTTTAAAAGGTATACTTGCAACAAATTCAGCACCTCTAGTTTCTAAAGATTTTAATCATAATCCACATAGCTCAATATTTGATTTGACTCAAACACAGGTTATCAAAGGTAAATTTAGTAGGGTATTATCATGGTATGATAATGAGTGGGGTTTTTCGAATAGAATGTGTGATACAGCAATCCAAATCGCTGGTCTTATTTAATTTTTTCAGCTTCCTCAATTAATTTTAAAGTATGCTTAGGGACATCAGAATAGTCTTTTTTTTCTAGTTGAGTTATAGATTTCTTATTTTTATTATCTATTTTTCTGCTTTGAATTTCATCGACCGCTAATAAAATTTCGTCAATACTATAATTTTGTTTCATTACGTACCAACTTTATAAAGTCTAATCATATTTGTCATTCCTGCTTTTCCGAATGGTAAACCAGCAGTAATTATTACGAAATCATTTTTCTTAATGAATTTTAATTTTTTAATAATTTCTCTTGATATAGACATCATATCTTTCCAACCATTTGCATCACGACTATTAATTGACTGAACTCCCCATAACAATGAAACCTGTCTACAAACATTGATGTTAGGAGATATAGTAACTATTTTAGCAGCTGGTCGCATTGCAGAAACTAATTTTGCGGATTTACCAGAATTTGAAAAAACAATTATAGCTTTTACATCAGGATTGTAAGCAATATCTTTTACTGAAAGTAAAATAGATTTTACAGGGTCTTTGTTTGAAATAATTGAATTCTTAAAATCTTCAATATGTTGTCTTTTGTATTTTTCGGTTGAAAGAATAGTTTGTGTCATAGTTGAAACTGCTTGAGTTGGAAATTTACCAATTGCAGCTTCAGCTGAAAGCATTACAGTGTCTGCACCTTGAAAAATCGCCGTAGCAATATCATTTATTTCAGCTCTGGTTGCAGTATTATTTTCAATCATACTTTCTAACATTTGTGTTGCAACAATTACAGATTTAGAAAATTGTGAGCATTTCTTTATTAAACTCAATTGCACTTTAGGAACTTCACTATGTCCAATATCAATCGCTAGATCTCCTCTTGCAATCATTATTGAGTCACTTGTTGTTATAATTTTATTTATATTTTTTAAAGCATGTTTATTTTCTATCTTTGAAATAATACCCATATCTTTTTTTATTAATTTTCTAGTTTCTAAGATAAGCTTTTCGTTTTGTAGATAAGATAAAGCAATCCAATTACAACCAAGTTTAGTTGCCGTCTTAATGTCTTTTTTATCCTTGTATGTAAGTCTATTGAAAGTAATGTCAAAATTGGGAACATGAATACTCTTATTACTTTTCATATAACAATTTTGACTCTTACAAATAGTTGTAACTGCTAGTCCCTTTTTACCAGTAACTAAAAAAGTAAATTTTCCATCATCTATTAATATTTTGTTTCCTTTTTTTAATTTTTTTAGAATTTTTGGATAAGGAAATGTTATTCTTAAATGATCTCCAATTTCTTTTTTAGCGTCAAAGATATATTTTTGATTATATTTTATTCTTTGATCATCATTTTTAATTTTACCAACACGTAGCTTGACCCCTTGAAGATCTGCTATTAAAGCTATTTTACTATTTGTGAACTTTTCAATTTTTCTAATCTTAGAAACAATTTTACTCATCCCATGAGTATTATGACTAAAATTAATTCTAAAAGCATCAACACCAAGATTTACAAGCTGTTTCAATTTAGTTTCGCTGTAAATCGCTGGACCTAAAGTCGCAATAATTTTGGCTTTTTTTTCCATCAAGAAATTATTTATGTTATAACATTTCTCGCCTCAAAAAAAAATATTAAAGAGAATTAAAATTTAATGACTAACAAAAAAATTGGAATCTTAACTAGTGGTGGTGACTGCGGAGGACTAAATGCTGCAATAAGATCTATTTTTTATAGAGCAAAAAACAAATATAATATGGATGTTTTCGGCATAAAAGACGGAACAGCAGGTTTTATGCAAAGACCTGTCGCGGCTATGGAATTAAATCATAAAACTTTTGGAGGGTATCTTCTTAGACAAGGCGGTACTTTTTTAGGATCAACAAATAAAGGCAATCCATTTAAATTTCCAACTAAAGACGGAAGACATCTGGATAGATCAAAAGAGATAATAGAAGGTTATCATCAAATGAAATTAGATGGTCTTATTATTATTGGAGGTGATGGTAGTATGCAAATTTTAAAGAAACTTGCTAAAGAAGGTGAGATGAAAATAGTAGCCATTCCAAAAACTATAGATAATGATGTTGGTGCAACTGAGTGTTCAATTGGTTTTCATACAGCTGTAGATGTTGCAACTCAAGCATTAGACAACCTTCAATCAACTGCAGCTAGCCACAGAAGATCAATGATTTTAGAAGTAATGGGAAGAGACGCAGGTCATATAGCTTTAAATGCTGGTATAGCAGGTGGTGCAGATATTATTTTAATTCCAGAAATAAAATATTCTATTAATGGAATAATTAAAAAACTAAACTCGATGAAAAAACACGACATACAGCATTCACTTATTATTGTAGCAGAAGCTGTCAAAAAAGAAGATGGCAGTACAGTTTTACATAAATATATGGACGGAGAAAAACGATTAGGTGGCATTGGAGATTACATAGCACAAGAATTAATGAAAAAAACAGATGTTGAATGTAGAGTTACATCGTTAGGACATGTTCAAAGAGGCGCGCCACCAACCGCAAGTGATAGAATTTTAGCAAGCGCTTTTGGCGTCTATGCTGTTGATTTATTAAACCAAGAAAGATTTGACCGAATGGTCGCTTGGAGAGATAGAAAAGTGATAGATGTGCCTATTGATGAGGGCATTAGAACATATAAAAATGTTGAAAGAAAAGACTCTTTAGTAGAGACTGCATTATCTTTAGATATTTATATTGGAGATGACATTTGATGACAAATAAAAATTTAAATAAATATGCAGATCGGATTGTCAACGCTTTTTTAAAAAATAAAATTATTTCTCCCTTACCAAAAAAATTTACCAAAAAAATTTCTAACGCTCAAAAATTTAGAAAACTATGTGAAAGCAAAATTAAAAAACCGATTAGTGGTTTTAAAGCAGCTGGAACTGGCATTCCAGTGTTAAAAAAATTAAATGAGAAAGAACCATTTTATGCGACAGTTTATAAACATAATGTATTAAAAAATAAAAAAGGGGTAAAAATTAATAAATTTACAATGGGTATAGAATTAGAGGTTTGTTACTTGATTAAAAAAAATTTTTTTAATTCTAAATCAAAAGCGACAAAAAATAATATTAAAAAATTTATAACACACATTTTACCTTGTATTGAAGTCGTTGGTTATAGACAAAAAAAGAAAGGTATTAAAAGTTTAGGTGATCTTTGTTCTGACTTCGGTGCAAATATAAAATTTGTTTTAGGTCCGAAGAAAAAATTTTCAAATCAAAATGTTAAAAATCTAAAAACAACTATTGCTAATAAAAGAATTAATCAATTTGTTAATGGTAACACAAACACAGTTTATATAGACCCAATGAACTCTTTAAGATTCGTCCTTAGAAAATTACAAATAGATGAAATTAAACTTAATAAAGATTTTTATGTTTTTACTGGATCTTCTGTCGGAGTTGTTCCTATTTTAGGTAAAGGAATTTATAAAGGAGTAATTAATAAACTTGGATCTGTTTCAACGAAAATTAATTAGTTAAAAAATAGCCACCAATTAACACAATTGATAGTGCACTAAACAATCTTATATTTTTTAATAATCTACTTTTCTTTTCTCCGCTCACTTTTCTTTGAGAAAGGAAGTAAATATTAGCTTGAGTTTTTTTCCTAAACTTAGGTCGTAGAGGACTAGGGATCGTTTTGTTTTTTATTGTTTTGAATTTTTTTGGATTTATTTGAAGCATTATTCATTAAAACCTATTTCTTAATCGTATGCAACTTGCAGGACATAACAACTTTTAGGTGCGTCAATTGCGCAAATGATAATCATTATCAATTTCATTGACAATGAGAATAATTATCAATATAAGCACTATTAATTATGGAACTAACGCCTTTAATAAGCTCATTCATCATCCTTCTAAGAGAAGGTTTTGAAGCAATGCTAATAGCTATGCTTGTCTTTATGTATTTAGACAAGGTTAAAGCAAGACACAAAAGACCAGCAGTATTCTGGGGAATGGGGGCAGGCGTATTAGTCTCTTTATTGATCGCAGTAGGATTTAAACAGATTGTAGGTTTAACAGGAGCGCATGAAGAATTATTTGAAGGTAGTGTGATGCTTATCGCAGCTGGAATGTTAACTTATGTTGCTTTCTTCTGTCATACAGCAAAAAAAGAACTAGAAAATAAAGTAGACGAAGCAATTACTTCAGGAAAAACTTTTGCGTTATCTTTTACAGTATTTTTAGCAATTGTAAGAGAAGGTTTTGAAATAATTCTATTTTACGCAGCATTATTCAGCACAGGAGTTTATAATACAGTACCTGCAATTATTGGTGCTATAGGCGGACTTGTAGCGTTGATCGTTATTTATTTTGGAATGGGAAAAATTACGAAAATTATTCCTATAGGGATTTTCTTTAGAGTTTCTAGCGTAATGTTGTTTGCAATTGCAGTTTACTTTGCATTTGAAGGTGTTCACGAAGTTCAAGAAGGCTTAGAAGCTTTAAAAGCTTAATCAATTAAAATACATTATTGACGGATCATGGCAGATTCTACAGATTTAAATGATATTTTTAAAGCAATGGAAGAAATCGATCTTCTAAGCGAAAATAGAAAAAAGGATAAAGAAGTTTTAATATTAGATAAAGATCAAGAAGTGGTTTAAAACACAAAGCTTTCAAAAGAAGATAGTATACCATTAGACACTGAGAAATAAATTCAACAAGCTGAAAATTTTCTTAGACCAGCTAATAAAAAATGATATAATTCAATATATATTAAGCAAGTTGCGCTCTTAGCTCAGCTGGATAGAGCATCGGTTTTCTAAACCGAGGGTCGGAGGTTCGAATCCTCCAGAGCGCGCCAACATATGAACAATAATTCTATCAATAAAATAGTTAAAAATGTTCTAATCACAGGAGGCGCTGGATATATTGGCTCTCATGTTACAGAAACACTTTTAAAAAAAAATAAAAAAGTATTCCTGGTTGACAATTTATCTACAGGTCATAAAAAATTAATCAATAAAAAAGCAAAATTCTTCAAATTGGATATTGCTAATAAGCATGGAATAACAAAAATAATTGAAAAATATAAAATTGACTCGATTATACATTTAGCAGCCCATTTAATTATTGGTGAAGGGCAAAAAAAACCAAAAAAATATTATAAGAACAATGTTTTAGGAACGAAAAAATTAATGGAGGCATGTAAAAACACTACGGTAAAAAATTTTATTTTTTCATCAACTGCAGCAATTTATAAAGAAGGCCAATATAAAGTTTCAGAAAATTCAATGATAAAACCTAAAAGTGTTTATGGAAAAACTAAAATAAAAGCAGAAAATTTGATTATAAATTTTGCAAAGAAAAATAAGATAAATTACGGAATATTGAGATATTTTAATATTGCTGGCGCAAGCCCATCTGGAAAAATAGGTTTAATAAATAAAAAAAGCGATCATTTATTTAAGAATTTTTCAAGTGAGATCATGAAAAAAAGGCCAAAATTAAAGATTTACGGATCTGATTATAAAACTAAGGACGGATCATGTATTAGAGATTTTATACACGTTTCTGATATAGCGCAAATTCATTATTTAATTTTAGAAAAAATCAATAAGCTAAAAATTTCAAAAATATTGAATTGCGGTTATAATAAAGGGATCTCAGTTTTAGAGGTAGCAAAAGAATTCAAGAAGCAATCTTCAAAAAAAGTTAATATTATTTTTACTAAAAGAAGAAAAGACGATTTAATTAAAATTATTGCTTCTAATAAAAAATTGAAAAACTTTGTTAAATGGAGGCCAAAATTTGACAATCTTAGTAAAATCGTAAAAAGTTGTATAATTTGGGAGAGAAAAATTAGATAAGATGAAAAGTTATAAAATAGCATCAATAGCAGGTGACGGTATAGGTAAGGAAGTCCTTCCAGAAAGTTTAAAAATTTTAAAAGAGACAGCTAAGAAACATCAATTTCATATTCAATTTGATGAGTTTGATTTTGCATCATGTGATTACTATCAAAAAAATGGAAAAATGCTTCCAGATGATTGGAAAGATAAAATTGGTTCACACGACGCTATTTATTTTGGTGCAGTTGGTGATCCAGATAAAGTTCCAGATCACATTAGCTTATGGGGATCTTTATTAAAATTTAGAAGAGAATTCGATCAATATATTAATTTAAGACCAGTAAAGTTATTTGACGGCGTTCCTTCTCCTTTAGCCAATAAGAAACCAGGTGATATAGACATGTTGATTGTTAGAGAAAATACAGAGGGAGAATATTCATCGGTTGGAGGGCGAATGTATAAAGATACTGATAGAGAAATTGCTATTCAAGAAACAATTATGTCAAGTCATGGTGTTGATAGAGTGCAAAAATATGCTTTTGAATTAGCTATATTAAAAGGTAGAAAAAAAGTAACTAACGCAACCAAATCAAATGGTATTTCAATTACAATGCCTTTTTGGGATGAAAGATTTAATAAGATTAAGAAAAATTATCCTGAAATTAAAACAGATCAATTTCATATAGATATTTTAACGGCAAGATTCGTTTTAACACCAGAGTGGTTTGACGTAGTTGTGGCATCAAATTTGTTTGGAGATATTTTATCTGATCTAGGTCCTGCTTGTACGGGCACAATAGGTATAGCTCCTTCAGGGAACATTAATCCAGAAAATAAATATCCGTCTCTATTTGAACCAGTTCATGGTTCTGCACCAGATATTGCTGGAAAGGGGATTGCCAATCCAATTGGTCAAATATGGTCAGGAGCATTAATGTTAGATCATCTTGGTGAAAAAGAGGCTGCTAAAACAATTTTAACCTCAATAGAAAAAACTTTGTCAGTAAAAGAAAATAGGACTAAAGATCTTCAAGGTAGTAGCAATACTTCTAAGTGTGCAAAAGCTGTATTAAATAATATCAAATAAATGTCCAAAAAAAAATTACAAAATTCATTTAAAGAATTTTGTAAAAAAAACTCATTTGAAAATAATAATCATCAAATAGAAGTTATTAACTTATTGGAAAAATTTATAAATCCAAGAAAAACTTTTTTTGATAAATTTTTTAAAAACAAAGATAAACTTTGTTTTTATTTGCATGGAAATGTGGGTGTAGGCAAAACTATGATTCTTAATTTTTTTTATGATCAATTAAAGATAAATAAACTTAGATTACATTTTAATGAGTTCATGATCAATTTTCATGATTTTAGACATGACAAAGAAGATGATAACTCGATACGTTCTTTCGTAAAAGATCTTAAAAAACAATATGAACTAATTTATTTAGATGAATTTCAAGTGACCAATATTGTTGACGCAATGATCCTAGGTAAACTATTTGAAATTATTTTCTCTGAAAACATTAAGATTATAATTACTACTAATACGAAATTAAGCGATCTTTATAAGGATGGGTTACAACGAGAACAATTCTTACCATTTATATCAATCATCAAAAATTACTCGATTCAAAAAGAATTGTCATTAAAAGATGATTACCGTTTAAAAGATTTTAATGAAGAACAAAGATTATATTATCCACTTAATGAAAGTACATTATTTATGATAAATAAAGATTTTCGAAAACTTACTAGAGATAAAAAAAAAGAAATAAAAAAAATTAATACTAAAGGAAGAGATTTCATAATTAATAACTTTTACGATGGTATCTTAAGATTTAAATTCAGTGATTTATGTGACAAAAATTTAGGAGCAGAGGATTATATCAATATTTCAAATATAAGTGATCATATTTTTATTGAGGAAATACCAATTTTTAATGACGATAATTCCAATCAACAACTAAGATTTATTACCTTGATAGATATTCTCTACGAGAAAAAAATAATTTTATCCATATCACTAGAAAACGATCTAAATAATTTAGGTTCCTCTAGAAAACATATGCAAACTTTTAAGAGAACTATTAGTAGGTTAATAGAACTGACCAAAAAAACTTGATAATCTTAGTTGTGTTTTTATACATATAGACAAAACTTTATTACTTTATCTACATTTATTCACTATCAAATAATGCATAATTGAATTTCAATTTAAAATGATCATACTAAAAATGTTTCGAAACTTCGTTTCGAAAATATTGTTAACAATAATAAAAAAACTAAAGAGGATATCATTAATATGATCAAATCAATCAAGACTTGGATTTTAGTTGGATTTGCATCTTTACTTTTAGTCGCTTGCGGCCAAAGTGGAGGAGGAGCTGGTTCAAAAAAATCTAAAACTTTAGAAAATACTAAAAAAGCTGGTTTTGTGAAATGTGGTGTTTCACAAGGGCTACCTGGATTTTCAAATGCTGATGCATCTGGAAATTGGACTGGTATTGACGTGGATGTATGTAGAGCTGTTGCAGCTGCCGTACTAGGCGATGCTGACAAAGTAAAATATACTCCGTTAAGTGCCAAAGAAAGATTTACTGCTTTAACATCAGGTGAAATAGATGTGCTTGCACGTAACACAACTTGGACATTATCAAGAGACGCTGACATTGGTTTAACTTTTGTTGGTGTAAACTTTTATGATGGTCAAGGTTTCATGGTAAGAAAAAATTCTGGAATTAATTCTGTGAATGATTTCAAAAACGGTATTTCTGCTTGTACAAATACAGGTACGACTACTGAGTTAAACATGAGAGACTTCTTTAATTCTAAGAAAATAAGTTACGAACCAATTGCTTTTGAAAAAGCAGATGAAGTAGTACAAGCTTATGATGCAGGAAGATGTGATACTTACACAACAGACAAATCTGGATTAGCGGCACAAAGAACAAAAATGTCAAACCCAGACGAGCACAAAGTATTGCCTGAAACGATCTCTAAAGAACCATTAGGTCCTGTTGTAAGACAAGGGGATGCAGTATGGGAAGATATCGTAAGATGGTCTTTAAATACTATGATCGAAGCAGAAGAGTATGGTGTTAATTCATCTAATGCTTCTAGCCTAAAAGATTCTGAAAACCCAGCTATCAAGAGATTAGTTGGTTCTGAGGGAGAACTAGGTGCAGCATTCGGTTTAGACAACGAATGGAGCTTAAGAATTATTGAGCAAGTTGGAAACTATGGTGAAAGCTATAAAAAACACATAGCTGACACAGGTATTCTACCTAATAGAGGTCCTAATGAACTATGGACTAAAGGTGGAATTCTTTACGTACCGCCTGCAAGATAATTGCTGATAAAATTAAAAAGGGCTGGATTTATCTGGCCCTTTTTTTTACTCTCCACTTGAATGAATTTAAAAAAATACAAGATAGATTTTAAAAACAAAAAGCGACTCATACCTCAAGTATTAACAATTTCCTTTATAATTTTTGTTATTGCTTATTTTTCTTACAACGCACAAATTAACATGGGAAATAGAGGTATATCTTTTGGATATGGTTTTTTAAGTCAAGAAGCTTCTTTTGATATTACTTTCTCAATGATTGATTATGATGGCTCATATTCTTACGGAAGAGCCTTTTTAGTTGGATTGTTAAATACGTTATTAGTTTCAATAATTGGAATTATTCTTTGTACTGTATTAGGTGTAACAATAGGAATTGGTCGTTTATCTCAAAATTATTTAATTGCAAAAGCAGCAGAATGGTATGTAGAAATTTTTAGAAATATACCCTTATTATTACAAATTTTCTTTTGGTATTACGGAGCATTAAGACTATTACCATTACCCGAAAATGCTATTAATTTTAATGATATTTCATATCTCACAATTAAAGGTTGGTATGTTCCTAAATTTATATGGACCAATTTTTCAATTTTTTTATTATCAGTTGTAGTTTCAATATTTGCAATATTTTATGTTTTTAATTATGCAAAAAAACAAAGAGAAGAGATTGGCAAACATGTACCAGCAGGATTTATTTCTCTAGGGATAATAATAATCATACCTATGATTACTTTTTTAGTAGGCGGTGTTTCTTTAAATTTTCAGTATCCAGAACTTAACCAACTTTCAGATACAGTTTATAATTTTAAAGGCGGTGTTAGTATAATACCTGAACTAATATCATTAGCTTTGGCTTTATCAATGTACACTGCTACATTCGTAGCCGAAAATGTCAGAGCTGGTATTGAAGGAGTTGGAAAAGGGCAGAAAGAAGCTGCAGCAAGCATCGGTCTAACTAGAGGACAAATCTTAAAACTAGTTGTAATGCCTCAGGCGCTTAGAATTATTATTCCACCAACAACAAATCAATATTTGAATTTGACAAAAAATTCTTCTTTAGCGGCCGCAATTGCCTATCCAGATATTGTTCTTGTTTTTGCTGGAACAGCTTTAATGCAAACAGGTAGGGCAATTGAAATTATATCAATTACGATGGGTACATACTTATTTTTAAGTTTAACAATCTCTGTGCTAATGAACTCGTACAATAAAAAAATGGCTATTAAGGAAAAATAATAATGATACAAATTTATAAACCAAACCGTGCCAATCTAAATACTTCTTTGAGCATTGGGTTGCCTATAATTGCCTTGGCTTTTATTGATTTTTTTGGGAATACGTTTCTAAATACAAATCTAACTAGATTTCTACCAAATAGTTTGAGTTATTTTTTCCCATTAATAGCAGGTGCTGTAGGCTTATATTTTATCAGAATTGAATACAGTGGTATTAGAATTTTAGATAATTTTAATAAGAATGTAAATTCCACAACATTTAATGCAGTCCTTACTTTATTAATAATATTTATATTTTTTAAATACACTCCGCCTTTATTAAATTGGTTAATTTTTGATGCTGATTTTGTAGGTTCAACTAAAGAAGACTGCACAAGTGATGGAGCTTGTTGGGTTTTTGTTAAAGTTTGGTTCAAAAGATTTATGTATGGAATGTATCCTAATCCAGAACAATGGAGAATAAATACAGCTTTTTTCATTTTATTTGCTTTAATTGGAGCTGCTTTTTTTGTTCCTCCAAAATTTAAAAAGTACATAATTTTATTTATGCTTTTTATATATCCAATTATTGGGATTAAATTAATTTCAGGTGGAATATTTGGATTAAAGTGGATAGAAACTGGAGCTTGGGGCGGACTTTCACTAACTTTAATAGTCTCTGCTTTTGCATTAATTTTATGTTTTCCTATTGGCATGTTTTTAGCTTTAGGAAGAAGATCTGAACTTCCAGTTATAAAATATTCATCTATTGGTTTTATTGAAATTTGGAGAGGTGTTCCGCTGATAACAGTTTTATTTATGTCAGCTGTAATGTTTCCAATGTTTTTACCAGATGGAACGTACATGGATAAATTAATGAGAGTTATTATAGCTATTACTTTATTTGAAGCTGCATATATGGCTGAAGTTATTAGAGGAGGTCTCCAAGCGCTTCCGAGAGGTCAATATGATGCTGCTAAATCTTTAGGAATGGGATATTGGAGATTACATTTATTAGTTATTTTGCCTCAAGCTTTAAAATTAGTTATTCCAGGTATCGCTAATACGTTCTTAGCATTAGTAAAAGATACACCTTTAATTTTCGTTGTAGGGTTGCTAGAATTAGCTGGTATGATAGGTTTAGCAAAAACCAATCCAAAATGGTTAGGAATGGCAATTGAGGGTTACGTTTTTGCAGGTTTAGTCTTTTGGGTGATTTGTTATGCTATGAGCAGGTATAGTCAAAGGTTGGAAAAAAGATTAAGCACCGAAAGATAAAATGAGTAAAATAATTGAGCTAAAAAATGTAAATAAATGGTTTGATAAATTTCAAGCATTAAAAGACGTGAATCTTGAAGTGAACCAACAGGAAAAAATTGTTATTTGTGGTCCATCTGGATCTGGTAAATCAACATTAATCAGATGTATTAATAGACTTGAAGAGCATCAAGAAGGTCACATAGTTGTAGATGGTAATGAAATTTCTGAAAAAACAAAAGATATCGAAAAAATTAGGGCTGAGGTTGGAATGGTGTTTCAACAATTTAATTTATTTCCACACTTATCAATTCTAGATAATTGTACTCTCGCACCTATTTGGGTTAAAAAACTTACAAAAAAACAAGCTGAAGAAATTGCAATGCAAAATTTAAAAAGAGTTCAAATTGATGATCAAGCTTTAAAATTTCCTGGGCAATTATCGGGAGGCCAACAACAGCGTGCAGCATTAGCAAGAGCTTTATGCATGGAACCAAAGATTATGCTTTTTGACGAACCTACTTCTGCACTAGATCCTGAAATGATTAAAGAAGTTCTAGACGCTATGGTAGATCTAGCAAAAGGTGGCATGACCATGATTGTTGTTACACATGAAATGGGATTTGCTAAAGAAGTTGCCGATAACATGATTTTCATGGATGAAGGACGAATTGTAGAAAAAGCTAAAACAAAAGATTTTTTTAATAATCCTAAATCAGAGCGGACTAAACTTTTCTTAAGCCAAATACTATAACCATTTGGGAATTGGCAAGTTTTTACTTTTTAAAAAATCCTTATTAAAAATTTTACTAGCGTATCTTTTACCATGATCGCAAAGTATTGTTACAATTGTATTTCCCGGGCCCATTTTTTTAGCAAGTTTAATTGCTCCAGCTATATTTATGCCTGAGGAACCCCCTAGAACTATTTTTTGACTTTCAATTAAATCATAAACTATATTTAGAGCCTCTGTATCGTCTGTTTGAAAAGCATCATCAACTAAAGCTTTATCGAAATTTTCAGTAATTCTTCCCGTACCAATTCCCTCAGTTATTGAGCTGCCTACACTTTCAAGTTTATTATTTTTAATATGGGAATAAAGAGCAGATCCCATCGGGTCAGATAAAGCAATTTTTATATCTTTATTTTTATTTTTTAAACCAATGGAAACACCAGCTAAAGTTCCACCTGTTCCTACGGCACAGGTAAATCCGTTAATTGTACCAGCTGTTTGGTTCCAAATTTCCTCTGCTGTTGTTTGAATGTGAGCTTCTGTATTAATGACATTATCAAATTGATTAGCCCAATAAACTCCTTTTGAACTAGTTTTGTTTAAATCTTCAGCAATTTGTCTCGATTGCTTTATATAGTTTTTAGGGTTTGAATATGGAACTGCATCCACTTCAATAAGTTCAGCGCCTAATTTTTTTAATGTTTGTTTTTTCTCTATTGACTGTGTATTTGGAATAACAATTTTAAGTTTTAAATCGTATTCTTTACAAACAACCGCTAAGCCAATTCCTGTGTTTCCAGCAGTTCCTTCTACAATAGTGCCACCGTTAGAAATTAATTTACGTTTAATTGCATCTTGAACTATAAATAAAGCAGCCCTATCTTTGACAGACTCTCCAGGGTTAAAATATTCTGCTTTTGCATAAATCTGACAACCTGTTAATTCTGAGGCTTGTTTTAATTTGACTAATGGTGTATTTCCAATTTGAGATATAACTGCGTTAGTTTCCATATCCTTAAATATATGAAAAAATTTATACTTTCAATTGCAATTTTCTTACTATTCTATGTTGAGTCTTTCAGTCACGTTGAGCATTATAAAGATTACAACTACTTAGAATACGAATTATTTAGAAATAATAAATCTATTGGCTACCATAAATATGAATTCAATAGAAATGGAGAGGATCTTTCGATTAAAAGTGAAGTTAGTTTTAAAATTACAAAGTTAGGAGTTGATTTATATAAATATTTTGCAAAAAGTGAAGAAAATTACGTGAAAGGTATTTTTAAAAGCTATTTTTCAAAAACAAAACAAAATAAAAAAGACAGATATGTAAATATCGAGGTCGATCCAAGTGATAAAAATTTAATTATTGATGGTTCTTCCTACAAAGGTAAAGCTAATAAAGATTTCATAGTAGGCACGTGGTGGAATCATGAGATTATTAAAGCAAAAGCTCAAATTAGCGGAATATCAGGAAGGATAATTGAACAAACAGTAACATTTTTAGGTAAAGAAGAGGTAAAGATTGGAGATAAAACATATAAAACTTTACATTTTAATTTCAAATCTTCTGATGAGACACTTCCTGATAGCAAAAAATTAAATACAGACATTTGGTATGAAGAAGATACATATCTTTGGGTAAAAGCAGCGTTTGAAAAAACAGGATATTGGGAATATAGAGTTCAAAAAGTAAAATAGTAGTTTTTTCAGTCAAAGAAATTATCACATAAGTCAACAGGAAAATCATATATTTTGTCTTTTTTTTTGTAAAAATTAATTTTTTTTATGTATTGCTAAAATGCTCATTTTGAGATTAATTTAATAAAAAAAGGGAGTTCTAATGGAAGAAAATTTCAATATTCATCTAGGTAAAAAATTACGTATGAGAAGACTTTCTTTAGGTCTTACTCAAACTAAAGTAGCTCAAGCAATAAATGTTACATTTCAACAAATTCAAAAATACGAAAAAGGCACAAACGGAGTAAGTTCAAATAGATTAATGCAGTTATCACAATTTTTAAAAGTACCTATTATATATTTTTTTGAAGATTTTAAAGAATTTAAAGATATAAGTTCTGGCGATGAGACAAATGACGATTTAAACTATTCTTTTCTGAGCAGAACATTCTCATCATTATCCAAAATTCAAAAAGATAAAATTTTACATATTCTTAATAATACTTCTAAATTTGAAAAAGTTGGATAATTGGCTCCTCGGGCAGGACTCGAACCTGCGACCAATTGATTAACAGTCAACTGCTCTACCAACTGAGCTACCGAGGAATGAAAAGCAACATACTTTTTTTAGTAAAATAAAACAACTTAATTTTTGGAGGCCACGTCCAGAATCGAACTGGAATAAAAGGATTTGCAATCCTCTGCGTAACCATTCCGCCACGTGGCCAATCTATTAAATTAATTATTTATTAAAGCATTTGATTATTTTAATAAAGAAAAATCTAACTATTAGGGGTTGTAGGGTTATTGATATAAAGTAAATTAGATATTATTCATAATTATGGAATTTAAGAAATATGACCATTCTAAGGAAGAAAAAATAATCAGTGATTATTGGATAAAAAATAATTGTTTTAAACCAAAGAAGTCAAAATTAAATAAACAGTTTTCCATTGTAATACCACCACCAAATGTAACAGGAAGATTACATATGGGCCATGCTTTAAATAACAGCCTACAAGATGTTCTGGTTCGATTTAAAAGAATGAGTGGATTTGAAACATTATGGCAACCAGGAACAGACCATGCAGGAATCGCCACACAAGCTGTTGTAGAAAAAAACCTTGAAAAAGAAAATTTAAATAAAAATCAATTAGGTCGAGAAAATTTTATCAAAAAGGTCTGGGAGTGGAAAGAGGAGTCTGGTGGAATAATATTAGATCAACTAAAAAAATTAGGCTGCTCTTGCGATTGGTCTAGAACAAGATTCACAATGGATAAAGATTTATCTAAAGCAGTAAATAAAGTCTTTGTTGACCTGTATAATGATAAACTGATTTATAAGGATAAAAAATTAGTAAATTGGGACACAAAACTTCAAACAGCTATTTCTGATTTAGAGGTATTTCAAAAAGATGTTCAATCACAATTATATTACATTAATTACGATATTGAAGGCACCATAGACAAAATTACGATTGCAACTACAAGACCCGAAACAATGATGGGTGATACAGCTATTGCAGTAAATCCAAAAGATGAAAGATTCAAATCATTAATTGGAAAGAATGTTTCTATACCTTTGGTAAACAGAACTATTAAAATAATTACTGATCATTACGCTGATCCAGCACAAGGTTCTGGAGCAGTAAAAATTACACCAGCTCATGATTTTAATGATTATGAGGTTGGAAAAAGAAATAATTTAAAAATAATAAATATATTAGAAAAAGATGGTTCAATTAATAAAAATGGAATTAAGGAATTTGTAGGCTTAGATCGTTTTGAAGCTAGAAAGTTATTAATTAAGAAACTTAAAGAAAATGGTTTCCTTGTAAAAATAGAAAATATTAAAAATAAAGTTCCATATGGTGACAGATCTAACTCAATTATTGAACCATTATTAACAGAGCAATGGTTTGTAAATTCAAAAAAATTAGCAAAAAAACCTATTAAAATTGTAAAAGAAGGAAAAACATTTTTTTATCCTGAAACATGGAAAAAAACTTTTTTTCAATGGATGAAAAATATCGAACCATGGTGTGTTTCTCGCCAAATTTGGTGGGGACATAGGATCCCTGCATGGTATGATGAGGAGAGTAATATTTTTGTAGCTGATAGTGAAAAAGAAGCTTTAAGAATAGCTAAGAAAAAAAATAAAAAAATAATCAAACTTAGACAAGAAACCGATGTTCTAGATACATGGTTCTCATCAGCTTTATGGCCATTTGCAACACTAGGTTGGCCAAAAAAAACTAAAGAGCTCTCAAAATTTTATCCAACCTCTGTATTAGTAACAGGTTTTGATATTATTTTTTTCTGGGTTGCTAGAATGCTTATGATGGGAAATTATTTTAGGAAAAAAACTCCATTTAATAAAGTTTATGTTCATGCGCTAGTGAGAGATGAAAAAGGACAAAAAATGTCTAAATCTAAAGGGAACGTAATTGATCCATTAGAATTAATAAACGAATATGGAGCAGACAGTTTAAGGTTCACTTTAATCTCTATGGCATCACCCGGCAGGGATGTAAAACTAGCAAAAAACAGAGTAATAGGTAATAGGAACTTCATTACAAAAATTTGGAGCGCAAATAATTTTTTACAATTAAATAAATGCAAATATGATAAAAAGATAAACATAAATTCTATTAAATTACCACTTAATCACTGGATTTATAACGAATTTGTATTAACTCAAAATCTAGTAACTAAAAGTCTAGAAATTTTTAGGTTTGATGATGCCGCTAAGTATATCTATCAATTCGTTTGGCACTATTACTGTGATTGGTATTTAGAATTTTTAAAACCAATTTTTAACTCTAAGAATAGTTCTGAATTAAACGAAGCTAAATTGTTTTCTTCTTTTATGATGTCAAATATTCTTAAGTTATTGCATCCGTTTATTCCTTTTTTTACTGAAACAATTTGGATTAAAAACAATTACAAAAAATTAACTAAAACAAACTTGATATTATCAAACTGGCCTGAATATAAAACTATGAGTAAATTTAAAAAAAACTGTACTGATATTAATAAGTTAATCGAATTTATATCAAGTATAAGATCATCGAAATCAGAATTAAAAATTACTCCTAAATTATATTGCGATATTCACTTTTTAGAAAAGTCATCTAAATTAAATAATATTATTCAAAATAACTTAATTTTAGCTAAATATGTGGGTAGAATAGGAAATATTTTAAAATCTAAGAAAATCGATAATAATACAATTGAAATCTTATCTCAAAATGAAAAAATTTCTTTAAATTTTAATGAAAATATTGATTTGGCATCTCAAAAAATAAGAATTTCTCAAAAAATTGAAAACTTAAATAAACAAATAAATACTTTAGAAAATAAACTAAAAAATAAAGCCTATGTAAAAAATGCTCCCAAGGACATAGTTCAAAATGATAAAAAATTACTTAAAGAATTAACTATTGAAGATAGTAAATTAAGAAGTATTGTATCTAGTATTAATTAAAAATGTCTAAATTTAATAAAAAAAAATTACCAAGTCGTCACACATCTTTAGGCCCAGATAGAGCTCCTCATAGATCGTTTTACTATGCGATGGGAGAAACAGAGCAAGATGTAGCGAAACCATTTGTTGGTGTTGTTTCAACTTGGAATGAAGCTGCTCCGTGTAACACAGCTTTGATGAGACAAGCTCAATCAGTTAAAAAGGGAGTGAAAGAGAACGGCGGAACACCAAGAGAATTTTGCACAATTACTGTTACTGATGGTATAGCAATGGGGCACGAGGGTATGAAATCATCTTTGATTTCAAGAGAGATAATTGCTGACTCTGCTGAACTTACTGTGAGAGGACATTGTTATGATGCTTTGGTTGGGATTGCTGGCTGTGATAAATCATTACCAGGTTTAATGATGTCTATGCTTAGGCTTAATGTACCAAGTGTCTTTATTTATG
This sequence comes from Pelagibacterales bacterium SAG-MED28, assembly GCA_014653835.1. Classification (GTDB taxonomy): domain Bacteria; phylum Pseudomonadota; class Alphaproteobacteria; order Pelagibacterales; family Pelagibacteraceae; genus Pelagilacustribacter. The sequence continues at coordinate 140,696 of JACWDY010000001.1, read as the reverse complement.
GTGGTTCTATCTTACCTGGAAAATTTAAAGGAAAAGATGTTACAGTTGTAGATGTGTTTGAGGCTGTAGGCAAACACTCATCAGGAGCAATGTCTTCGGATGAATTAAAAGAATTAGAATTAGTTGCTTGTCCAAGTGCAGGTGCCTGCGGTGGACAATTTACTGCTAATACCATGGCTTGTGTATCGGAAGCGATAGGTCTTGCATTACCATACTCAGCAGGAACACCAGCACCTTATGAAGAAAGAGATAAGTATGCTTTTGATAGCGGACAAACTGTCATGAATTTATTAGCAAAGAATATTAAACCACGTGAAATTGTCACAAAAAAAGCTTTAGAGAATGCCGCTACGATCGTTGCCGCTACAGGTGGATCAACTAATGCAGCTTTACACCTTCCAGCTTTAGCAAACGAGGTTGGAATAAAGTTTGATCTTATGGATGTTGCAAAAATTTTTAAAAAAACACCTTATCTTGCAGATTTAAAACCTGGTGGAAAATATGTAGCTAAAGATATGTGGGAAGCAGGTGGTGTACCTATGTTATTAAAAACTTTATACGATGGAGGATATATTCATGGTGGGTGTATGACAGTAACCGGCAAAACTATGAAAGAAAATTTAGCTAATATTAAATTTAACACTAATCAAAAAGTTTTAAGAGAATATAATAATCCACTATCTCCAGATGGGGGCGTTGTTGGACTAAAAGGTAATTTAGCCCCAGAGGGAGCAATCGTAAAAATTGCTGGATTAAAAAAATTACAATTTACAGGTAAAGCTAGATGTTTTGACAATGAAGAAGATGCAATGAAAGCAGTACAAACAAAAAAATATAAAGACGGAGATATAATAATAATTAGATATGAGGGTCCGAAAGGCGGGCCGGGAATGAGGGAAATGCTTTCAACTACTGGAGCTATTTATGGTCAGGGCAAAGGTGAAAAAGTTGCACTTATAACTGATGGAAGATTTTCAGGAGCTACTAGAGGTTTCTGTGTTGGTCACGTTGGTCCGGAAGCTGCAATGGGCGGTCCGATTGCACTTCTTAAAAATGGAGATGTAATAGATATAGACGCAAAAAAAGGATCTATTAATGTTAGGCTCACTAGTGCACAATTAAAAGCTAGAAGAAAAAAATGGAAAGAAAAAAAATCAAGTTTTGGATCGGGAACAATTTGGAAATATGCACAAACAGTAGGACCAGCTTATCTCGGTGCTCCAACACATCCAGGTAAGAAAAAAGAAGTTAAAGAATATTCAAAAATTTAATGAAAATACGTCCAGTTATTTTATGTGGCGGTTCTGGCACAAGGCTTTGGTCTGATCAAAAACATCATCAACCAAAGCAGTTTATTGATTTTGGAAATTGGACGTTATTCGGAAAAACCTTGGAGAGGATAAAGAATTCGATATTTGATTATCCAGTAATAAGTACTAATAAAAAATATGTAAATGAAATCAAAAAACATTTAAGATTAAAAAGTTTTAAGAAATATAAAATTATTCTTGAACCAGCAAAAAGAAATACTGCACCCGCTATACTCAGTTCAGTATTAATTAAAGAAATACCTGAAAACCAACCTTTAATTTTTTTAACTTCAGATCATTTAATTGAGAAAACAAATCTGTTTAATAGATCAATTAAACAACATCAAAAATACTTGACAGATAAAAATATCTTTATATTTGGTATAAAACCTTCCAACCCTTCACCTGAGTTTGGTTATTTTTTATCAAAACGGGCAATCAATAAAAAAAAGGTTATTAAATTTATTGAAAAACCAAATTTAGAAAAAGCAAAAAAAATTATCAAGAAAAATGCTTATTGGAACTCAGGAATGTTTTTTCTAACAAAAAAATCAATAATTTATAACTTTAAAAAGTACCAAAACAAAAGTTTTAATCATTGTTTAAATTCTGTAAATAAATCAAAATTTAAAAATAATATTTATTATCTTAATAAAAATGACTTTTTAAAATGCAAGTCAATTTCTTTCGATTACGCAATTTTGGAAAAATCAAAAGATATAAATGCTATAAACCTAAATATATCTTGGTCTGATTTAGGTAGCTGGAAAGAAATCTGTAAAGTTTATGATAAATTAAAAGCTAAATATCAAAAAAAGAAAAATATTTTTTTTAGACCTTGGGGTAGGTATACAAACTTGTACGAGGGTAAAAATTTTTTAATAAAGGAACTTTATGTAAAACCTAAAGGGGTCTTAAGCCTTCAAAAACATTTTCATCGTTCTGAACATTGGGTAGTAACTCAAGGAACTCCAAAAATTACACTAAATAAAAAAAAATTTATTTTGAAAGTAAACGAAACTATTTTTATTCCTGTAAAATCTATACACAGAATTGAAAATCCTTATAAAAAACCAGTGAAGATAATTGAAGCTCAATTAGGTTCAATACTAAAAGAAACTGATATTGTTAGATATCAAGATATATACGGTAGAGTTAAATAATTTCTAGTTCGATTGGTGTGTGATCAGATGGTTTTTCTTTAGATCTCGGTTTTTTATTTATGTTAATTGATTTTACATTTTCAATTAAACTGTTTGAAAGTAAAAAATGGTCTATTCTCATACCATAATTTTTTTGCCATGACCCAGCAAAATAATCCCAAAAAGTATACTCCTGTTTTGTTTTATTTTTAAAACGATAGATATCTTTAAAACCTAGATTAATTAGTTCTCTATATTTTTTTCTTATTTCTAATCTACCTAAAGCATCATTTTCATATCTTTTAAAATCATGTACATCTATCTCCTCGGGAATTATGTTAAAATCTCCAGCAATAAGAATATTTGAATTTTTTTGAATTTTTTTTTTTATATTTGTGATAAATTTTTTTAACCATTCTTTTTTATATTCATATTTTTCTGTATCTACGGGATTTCCATTAGGGACATAAATATTTATTAATTCTATTTTTTTTTTTAGATTAATACTTAATTCTCCTGTAATGATACGAGATTGTTTTAATTCGTCTTTGATAAAGTCAGTTTTAACTTTTTTTAATTTGGATTTTGAAATAATCGCTACACCATTATAACTTTTTTGCCCAAAGACGTGTGAGATATAACCTAAATTTTCGAATTCAGTTGATGGAAAATTTTCATTTTGAGTCTTAATTTCTTGCAATAATAGAACATCAGGAGAGGAATCTTTTATATAGTTTTTAATATTTTCTATTCTAGCTCTTACTGAATTAACGTTCCAGGAGATAATTTTCATTAAACAGAAAAAGATAATCCACAGCCACAGGAAGTTATTGCTTTAGGATTATTAATAACAAATGACTCTCCAATCATTTCTTTTTTAAAATCTACTTCTGAACCTGAAATAATTTCAAGAGAAGTTTTATCTATAATTGTTTTATCAAAAATTATGTCATCTTCGTTAGCCTTTGAGTCAAAACCAAAATCGTATTTAAAACCAGAGCAACCCCCACCTTGAACTGTGATTCTAAAAAATTTTCTATCTTCACCCACAGCAATTCTGTTTATTTGATTTAAAGCTTGACTAGTAAAATTTAATTTTTTTTCCATAAACGTTATATAACTAGTATATAATCTTAAATGTTAGCATGCAAAAAAAAACAATGAGCAATTTATCTAAATTAGCGGTACCCATACAATCAAAAGGTAGATTTTTTAAAGAAATTAAAACTAATTTGAGAAATGATTTTCAAAGGGACAGAGATAGAATTATCCATTCTACAGCCTTCAGAAGACTAAAACATAAAACTCAGGTTTTTGTTAATACGTCGGGAGATCATTTTAGGACAAGAATTACACATTCTTTAGAAGTTTCTCAAATAGCCAGAACATTAGCAAAATTTTTTAATCTAAATGAGGATTTATCTGAAACACTCAGTTTGGCTCATGACTTAGGTCACACACCATTTGGTCATGCAGGGGAGGAGTCACTAAATATTTGTATGAAAAATTATGGAGGTTTTGACCATAACATACAAACACTAAGAGTAATTACTTTATTAGAAAATAGATATTATAAATTTAAAGGTCTTAATTTATCCTTTGAAACAATTGATGGTTTGATTAAACATAATGGTCCAGTAAAAAATTTGACAAAATTTAATCGAATTCTTGGAAAAAATTTTTTCAAAAAAAAAATAAAATTTTCATTAAATTCATCACTAGAGGCTCAACTAGCATCAATATCAGATGATATAGCTTATAATAGCCACGATCTCGAAGATGGTTTAAAGTCTAATTTATTTAAATTAAAGGATTTAAAAAAAATACCTGTTTTAGACAAAATAATTATAAAACATATTAAAAAAACCAAGAAGTATTCTATAGATTTAATTATTAGACAAATTATAAGAGAAATTATTAATGAAATGGTAAGTGATGTAATTTTAACAACTCATAAAAATATTAAAAAATATAAAATAAAAAACTTAAATGATATTTATAATACAAAATTTCAACTGGTGACATTCTCAAATAAAATGAAAATATTCGATATTAAGATCAAAAAATTTTTAAGACAAAAAATGTATTTTCATAAAAAGGTCAATTCTAAAACAAATTATGGTAGAAAAGTAATCACTAAATTATTTAAATCAATTAGACGTAATCCTAAAAAATTTATTGATATAAAAAAATATAATAATTCAAACTTTGAACGTATTATTTGTGATTATATTGCTGGTATGACAGATAGATATGCAATAAATCTATATAATCAAATCAAATGAATATTTTTGAATACCATTTAAAAGAAATTCACAATCTTATTTTAATAAAAAAAGATTTTTTGAAATTAGATAAAATTGAAAATCTTGGTAAAATTAATTTAGAGGTTCCTCCAGAACAATTTAATTTTGATTTATCTTGCAATATTGCAATGGTTCTTGGTACATCAAATAAACTAGCCCCTAAAAAGTTAGCAGAAAAAATTAGAGAATTATTTCTAGATCAAATTAAGAATTTTTCAAATGTAGAAATTGCTGGACCTGGCTTCCTTAATATTAAACTTTCTAAATCTGCATTAATAGAAAATATAAATTCTATTTTGAAAAACAATGAAAATTATGGCTCTAACAAGACTAACGATACTTATAATATTGAATTTGTTTCAGCTAATCCTACAGGACCAATGCACGTTGGTCACTGTAGGGGGGCGATTTATGGTGATGTCTTAGGTAATTTACTGACTTTTAATGGTAATAAAGTTATCAAAGAATACTACATTAACGATTACGGAAGTCAGATAAAAAATTTTGTAGAGTCTGTTTACTTTCGAATACTAGAAATTAAATTTAAAAAACCATTTCCTAAAAAAAATAATCTTTATCCAGGTCTTTATATTAAAGACATTGCTGTAAAAATATTAAATGAAAATAAGAGTCTAAACTTTGAAGATTTTGAAAAAAATTTTGAATACCTTAAAAACAAATCACTAGAAGCATCGATGCAATTAATCAAAAAAGATTTGAAACTTCTAGGTATTAATCATGATAATTTTTTTTCTGAGTCAGAAATAGTTAATAAAGACTTAGTTAATAAAACAGTAGAAGTTTTAAAAAAGAAAAAATATGTGGAAAAAGGTTATCTCCAACCACCTAAGGGAGAAAAAGATGATAATTGGAAAAAGGTCGAAAGATTAATTTTTAAATCAACTTTGTTTGGCGATGATACAGATAGAGCTCTTCAAAAAAATGATGGGTCGTGGACTTATTTCGCAAATGATATTGCTTACCATATGGATAAAGTTAATAGAGGTTATCAAAATTTAGTAAATGTCCTTGGAGCAGATCATACTGGTTATATCAAAAGAATCACAGCTGCAGTTTCGGCGATATCTGAAAAAAAAATAAAACTTAATTGTAAAGTTTGCCAATTAGTTAAACTTTTTAAAGACGGTAAGCCTTTCAAAATGTCAAAGAGAGCGGGTGATTTTATTTCCGCACAAGAACTTTTAAATGAAGTAGATAAAGATTCAATCAGATTTATAATGTTAAATCGAAGCAATGATGTAGAAATTGATTTTGATTTTGACAAAGTTAAAGAGAAAACAAAAGATAATCCAATTTTTTATGTACAGTATGCCTATGCTAGAATTAATTCTCTTTTAAGAACTTTAAACACAAGCTTTGTGGAAAAAATTGAATTAGATGAAATCGATTTTAATCTTAACGAAATGGAAGAAAAAATTATTAGAAAAGTGTTTGAATGGCCAAAAATAATAGAGTCTGCAACTAAAAAATTTGATTTACACAAAATTCCTTTTTACTTATATGAACTTTCAACATTATTTCACGCATATTGGAGCAGGGGTAACGAAGATAAAAGATATAAATTTATAGAAAATGAACAAATCAAAAGAAAAGAAATCCTAGCAATTATAAATCTTGTTGCAATAGTCATTAAAAATGGAATGGGTATTTTAGATGTGTCATTACCAAAAAAAATGTAATGAGTAAAATATTTAATTTTTTTTTAGGGGTTTTGATTTTAATTTTTTTCTTTAATATTTATAGTTTTTATTCTTCCAATAAGAATTTAGAGTCTAAAGAATTCAATAGAAACAACATTAATCAAATAATTAATACAAAAATATCAAATTTGCCAATCTTAAAAAATGATACTGATGATGTTATTGAATTTAATGATGGTTTTTCTAATGAAATTAAAAATGATAAACCAAGGAGTTTTTGGAATTTATTAAAATTTTAATGAGAAAAAAAGCAATTATAATTAGCATTAAAGGAACAACTTTAACTAAAAAAGAGGAACTACTTTTATCTAGGGAAAAGCCTTGGGGAATAATTTTATTTAAAAGAAATATAAAATCTTTTGAACAAATTAAGAATCTCATTAAAGATATAAAAAGATTAATGAAAGATTCAAAATTTCCTATTTTAATTGATGAAGAAGGTGCAACTGTATCAAGATTAAAAGATATAATTAATCACAACTTTGAAGCAAATTATTTCGGACAACTTTATAAATTAGATAAAAAAATTGCTACAACGTTATATAGAAATTACTTAAAATCATTGTGCGATAAGTTAAAAAATATTGGAATTAATATAAATACAATTCCTGTTCTTGACGTTTTAAGAAATAATACAAATGACATAATTGGAAAAAGAAGTTTTTCTAAAAGTAATTTAGTTGTAAGCGATTTAGGTGAAATTACTATTAATGAGTGTCATGCCAATAAAATTGTTACTGTTATTAAACATATACCTGGCCATGGTTGTTCCTCAATAGACAGTCACAAAGAAATGCCAAAAGTAAACTTAGATATCAGAGCACTGAATAAAATTGATTTTTACCCATTTAAATCAACCTATTCAAAATTAGCTATGACAGCACATATACTTTATTCAAAAATTGACTCTAAAAATGTTTCAACTTTTTCAAAAAAAATAATTAATGAAATAATTAGAAAAAAAATAGGATTTAAGGGCATTTTAATGTCTGACGATATTTCTATGAAAGCTTTAAAGTACGATTTAATTACAAATGCAAAAAAATCTTTGTTAGCAGGATGCAATTTGGTTTTATATTGTGCTGGAAATATTAAAAACAACTTTAAATTGATTAAATCTGTTCCATATATTGATCAATTTACAGCAAAAAAAACCTCGGAAATTTATAAAATTTTAAGGTAAAATTATTTATGGAATCAAATAACACAAATCAAATATCAATAAATATTCCTAACTATAACGGACCACTAGAGGTGTTATTAGATTTAGCCAAATCTCAAAAAGTTGATTTAGCTGAAATTTCTATTACTAAACTCGCAGATCAATTTTTAGAATTTATAAAAAATAATAAGGATTTAAATCTAGAAACAGCATCAGAATTTTTGCTTATGGCGACTTGGCTGGCTTATCTAAAGTCAAAGCTACTTCTTCCAGATGATGAAGATGATGATTTTAAAGCCTTAGAGGTTGCTGAAAAATTAAAATTACAACTAAAAAAACTTGAGTTGATAAGAATATTGTCAGACCAAATGTTACAAAAAAAAAGGCTAGGTGTTCATATTTTTACTCGAGGGATGAAAGGCGGTATCAGATCAATTACTACTCCTATTTTTGATGTCTCGCTTTACGAATTGCTTAAAAGTTATTCAGGTATACAAATGCAAAAAACTTTTCAAAATATTAGTATTCCTAAATTACCTGTTTTCTCAACGGAGGAAGGAATAAAACAAATTAAAAATAATTTAGATAAAATTAATGAATGGAAGAATATTTTTGAATTAATCCCTGAGTTTTATCGTACAAACAAAATGAAAAGAACAGGTATATCAGGTATTTTTGCAGCAAGCCTAGAACTTACAAAAGAAGGATTAACCAAAGTTTCTCAAAATAAAATATTTGAAAATTTAATGATTAAAAAATCTTAAGATGTCTAATAAAAAAAAAAGTAATATTATTAGTTTTCCATCAGCTCCTTCTAAGCTAGAGAGACAAGTTGAAGCAATCTTATTTGCTGCTTCTGAACCACTAGATATTGAAACGATTGAAAAAAGAATTAAAACAAATACAAATATAAAGAAAATTTTAGAAAATATTAAAGAAATTTACAAACATCGAGGAATTAACTTGGTTTGTATAAAAAATAAGTGGTCATTTAGAACTGCTGATGACTTATCTAAACTAATGTCTCTACAAAAATCTACTCATAAAAAATTATCAAAAGCAACAATAGAAACATTAGCCATAATTGTTTATCACCAGCCTGTAACGAGATCTGAAATAGAGGAAATAAGAGGTGTATCTTTTGCTTCGAATACATTAGAGACTCTTCTTGAATTAGATTGGGTTAGACCCGCAGGAAGAAAGGATGTCCCTGGTAAACCAATTTTGTATGGAACAACGGAAAATTTTCTAAACCATTTTAATATACAAAAATTATCTGACCTTCCAACTATTGATGAACTTGGATCTGCCGGTCTTATTGATACTTCATCTATTGATAAATCAATTTTTGGTACTGGTAAGTTTTTTAAAGAACAATCAATTAAGGAAAATCAAAATGATATTTATGAAGGTATTGACGAGGCGATTAAAAAAGCTCCCGATGAAGAAAAATAAACGTGTTTATTTAGATTGAATTATCGTATATATATAAGTTATGGGAAATATTGGTTGGACAGGTATTATAATTATCGCAATTTTAGTTGTTATCCTTTTTGGTAAAGGAAAGATATCTAGCATAATGGGAGATCTTGCAAAAGGCATCAAAAGTTTTAAAAAAGGTATGTCTGATGACAAATCTTCTGGAGATGATAACTCCAACAATAATTCAGATAACTCGAATTCTGAAAATAAGTAATCTAATATGCCTCAAATTGGTTGGTTAGAGATTTTAGCGATAGTAATAATCGCTATATTGGTTTTGGGACCAAAAGAATTTCCGATAGCATTAAAAAAAATAGGTTCTTATTTTGGTAAATTAAAAAATGCTTTAAGCAGTTTTCAAAGAGAAGTTACTTCTGTCACTGAGAATATTGATATTGAAAAAGATATAAATAATCAAAAAAATACAAAAAAAGAAAATAATAAAGAAGATAATGGGTGATAATAATTCATTTACTAGTCACTTTATTGAACTACGTTCGAGATTAATAAAATCAATAATATTTATTTTTTTAATATTTATAATATCTTACACTTTTGCAGAGCATATTTATGCTTTTCTAGTAAACCCTTATGCAGAGGCTGTAAAAGATGATCCAACTTCAAGACGTTTAATTTTTACAGCTTTACACGAAACGTTTATTACTTATTTAAAAGTGGCCTTTTTTGCAGCTATTTTTTTAGGTAGTCCAGTTTTATTAATACAAATTTATAAATTTATTGCGCCAGGATTGTACAAAAATGAAAAAAAAGCATTGTTACCTTACTTAATCTCAACTCCGATACTTTTTTTATTAGGCGGAATGCTTGTTTATTATTTAGTTATGCCCTTAGCTATCAAATTTTTTTTATCATTTGAGACAATGGGATCTAATTCAAGTCTACCTATTCAATTAGAAGCAAAAGTTAATGAATATTTATCTTTAATTATGAGATTGATATTTGCATTTGGAATAAGCTTCCAATTACCAATATTATTAAATTTATTGGCAAGAATTGGAGTTGTTAATTCAGAATATTTAAAAAAAACGAGAAGATATATTATTGTAATTATTTTTACATTAGCAGCTATTCTAACTCCTCCAGATCCAATTACTCAGATAGGTCTAGCAATACCACTTCTATTACTTTATGAGTTATCTATAATAACAGTTAGATTTACTGAAAAAAAAGATAAGAAAGAAAATGTAGAAGATGCATAATTTAAAAGATATAAGAAAAAATATAGATACATATAAGAAAAAATTCAAAGATCGGAATGTAGATTTTAACATATCAGATTTTAATGAAAAAGATAAATTAAATAGGGATTTAATTAGTAAAAAAGAAAAATTAGAACAGGAAAAAAAATCTTTATCCAAATCTAAAGATGAGTCTAATTTTTTAAGATCAAAAAATATTTCTGAAGAAATTTCATCAATTTCTAAAAAACAAATCGAAGCACAAAATAATCTTGATATGATTGTTTATTCGCTTCCAAATTTAGCGTTAGATGATGTTCCTGTAGGTAAAAACGATAAATTTAATAAATTGATAAAAAAATCTGGTGAAATCAAAGAATTTAGATTTAAATCAAAATCTCATGTAGAATTAGGCTCTAAAGATAACAGTATTGATTTTGAGACATCTATAAAACTATCAGGTGCTAGGTTCGTAGTTTTAAAAGATAAAATTGCTTTACTAGAAAGAGCATTAATTAATTTTATGCTTGATACTCATACTAATGAGTTTCAATATATTGAGATTTCTCCTCCTTTAATTGTAAATGAGGATGTAATGTTTGGCACAGGACAGCTTCCTAAATTTGAAGAGGATCAGTTTGAAATAAAATTTGATAAATCAGATCAAAGGAAATTTTTAATTCCTACAGCTGAAGTTGTTTTAACAAATTTAGTTAGAAAATCAGTTATTGAAGAGAATAATTTACCTAAAAGATTTGTCGCCGCAACTCCATGCTTTAGAAAAGAAGCAGGTAGTTACGGTAAAGATACCAAGGGTATGATCAGACAACATCAATTTTATAAAGTAGAACTTGTAAGTATCGTTGAACCTAGCAAATGTAATGAAGAATTAAAACGAATGTTAAATTGCGCTGAAAAAATTTTAGAAGAGCTTGAAATTCCATACCAAGTTCTTTTACTTTCATCTGGTGATATGGGTTTCAGTGCTGAAAAAACTTATGATATTGAAGCATGGATTCCTTCAGAAAAAAATTATAGAGAAATTTCAAGTTGCTCTTCTTGTGGAACTTTTCAAGCAAGACGAATGAATGCAAAATTTAAATCAAAAGACGGCAATGAATTTGTTGGAACACTTAACGGTTCTGGATTAGCTGTTGGTAGACTAATGATTGCCCTGTTAGAAAATAATCAAAATGAAGACGGTTCGATTAACATCCCAAAAGTATTAAAAAAATACATGAATAATCTGGAGAAAATTAAATTATAATTTGCTTGTTTAACTAAGACTTTTAATATAATTGTTTTTTCATGAGTGGACAAGGAATAGCACAATTTATACCCCTAATTTTAATTTTTGTTATATTTTATTTCTTTTTAATTAGACCTCAGCAAAAAAGAGTCAAAGAACATAAAGCGATGGTAGCTGCTCTAAAAAGAGGAGATGAAATTATTACATCTGGAGGCATAATAGGAATAGTTGATCGCGTTATGGAAGATGATCGGATAGAAGTTACAATAGGGGAGAATACAAAAGTTCAAATTATAAGATCTACAATAACTAGTTTACTAAAAAAAGAAGAAGTTAAAAAATAATTCTTTTTCGTGTTAAATTTTTCTAAAATAAACGTATTAATAATTTATCTATTATTCTTTTTTATCGCAATTTTTTCTGCATTGAATTTACAAAAAGATGAAAATAAATTTTTTGAAAAAAAAATTAATCTAGGGCTTGATTTGCAAGGCGGTTCTTACTTATTACTTGAAATTAATTCTGATAATTTAATCGAAGAAAAAATTCAATCAAAAGTTATTCCTATAAAAAAATTACTTAAAGATAATGGAATAAACTATAATAATTTTAAGATTAACAAAAATAATTTATCTTTAAATTTGGATAATATTGATAAGTTTGATTTGCTATTTAACTCACGAAAAGAAAATTTAGTTAATCCTTATATAGATAATTACCGTTCTTACGAATTAGAATATAAAAAAATAAGCAATAAGCAAATCGAGATTTTTTTTTCTAAATTTGGTTTATTGACTATAAATAATTCTGCTTTGAAACAATCAATTGAAATCGTTAGAAGAAGGATCGATGATGTGGGCACAAAAGAACCTACAATTTTACAGAGAGGTGAAAAAAGAATACTTGTTGAATTACCTGGGCTAAAAGATCCTGAAAGAATAAAATCCCTATTAGGAAAGACAGCTCAATTAAATTTTAGACTTGTTACAGATAATAATGAATTTGGTACTGATAAGCTTATTTCGGAAAATGGTGAGAAATTAAACGTTAGTAAGAGAATAATAATGAGTGGCGAAAATCTAATTGATGCTCAGCCAAACATAAATAATCAAAACAATGAACCTACAGTTTCTTTTACATTGGATAGACTAGGCTCACAAAAATTTGGTAGGGCGACTACAGATAATGTAGGCAAAAGACTAGCTATTGTTCTTGATGGAGAAATTGTCAGCGCCCCTAACATTAATGAACCAATAACATCTGGAAACGGAATGATTTCAGGAAATTTTACTTTCCAAGAGGCAACAGATTTGTCCTTATTACTTCGTTCAGGGGCTTTGCCAACCCCATTGATAGTTGTAGAAGAGCGAACTGTAGGACCTGATTTAGGTGAAGACTCAATTAAATCAGGCATAACTTCTTTAATTGTGGGATTTATTTTGGTGATCTTATTTATGCTTTACAAATATAAAATTTTTGGATTGATAGCAAATACAGCCCTTATAGCAAACTTATTAATGTTAACTGGGGTTCTAACAATCTTAGAAGCAACTTTAACTCTACCCGGTATTGCTGGAATAATTTTAACGGTTGGTATGGCCGTAGATGCCAATGTATTAATCTTTGAAAGAATTAGAGAAGAATTAAAAACAGAAAAATCAGTTATACATGCATTTGACTCTGGTTACACAAGAGCAAAAATTACGGTTTTAGATGCAAACATTACAACTTTAATTGCCGCTATCATATTATTTGCATTTGGATCTGGACCTGTAAAAGGTTTCGCAATTACATTAGGTATTGGGATTGTTACTACTCTTTTCACTGCATACTTCTTGGCTAGACATTTAACTTCGTTAATCGTTTTGAATGCAAAAAATAAAGATATAAAAATATAATGACTAATATAAATTTTTCAGCAAAATTTAAGTATGCAAATATTCTTTCTTTAGCTCTATTCTCTATAAGTATTATTTTTATAACATTTAAAGGATTAAATTATGGAATTGATTTTAAGGGTGGAACTCTTATTGAGCTCAGATCAAATAACACAGAAGCATCTTCTATAAGAGATGTTTTAAAAAATATGAATCTAGGAGATGTAAATGTAAAGAAATTCGGTCAAAAAGGGGACTACTTAATTAAAGTTGAGCAAACGGGAGATAATAATAAACTTATACCTGAGATTAAAAAAAGCCTCTCAGATAATTTAACTTCTGAGGTTAATTTTAGAAGAGTTGAAAATGTAGGTCCAAAAGTTAGTGCAGAGCTTTTGCAATCTGGAGTTATAGCTATTTCTTTATCACTTGCAGCTATGCTTTTTTATATTTGGGTTAGATTTGAATGGCAATTTAGTATCGGTTCTATTATTGCACTATTTCACGATGTTATAATTACTTTAGGAATTTTCTCAATTTTATCTTTAGAGATCAACCTTTCAATTATTGCTGCCGTCCTAACTATTGTAGGTTATTCAATGAATGATACAGTTGTGATATATGACAGAATTAGAGAGAACCTTGGTAAATATCATAGATTAAATATAAGCGACATTGCAAATTTATCAATTAATGAGACACTTGCTAGAACCATAATCACTTCAGTTACTACGTTACTAGCTTTACTATCAATATTTATTTTGGGAGGAGAAATTTTAAGAGGATTTTCTTTTGCAATGATATTAGGCGTGCTGATAGGTACTTACTCATCTATCTTTGTAGCCTCTCCTATACTGAAGACATTTAAGGTAAGTTATAAAACTTTAGAAAAAGAGGAAGAAAAAATAGTTCCTTAAAGTTAACTTTTTTAGGCAGTTTTTTTCATCGAATTATTGCCCATTATTTCTTTTATAAATTTGCCTGTGTAACTATCTTTAACTGTAGATACTTTTTCAGGGGTACCCTCGGCTATAATTCTTCCACCGTTTATCCCGCCTTCTGGACCCATATCTATAATATGATCTGCTGTTTTAATAACATCAAGATTGTGCTCAATAACTACAACTGTATTACCTGTATTTGCAAATGCTTGAAGAATTTCCAATAATTTTTTAATATCATGAGAGTGTAAACCTGTTGTTGGTTCATCTAATATATATAACGTTCTTCCAGTTGGTCTTTTAGATAACTCTTTAGCCAGTTTTATTCTTTGCGCTTCTCCCCCCGACAAAGTCGTTGCCTGTTGACCAATCTTCATATACCCAAGGCCAACATGTTTAAGGGTAATTAATTTTGATCTAATATTTTGGATATTTTCAAAAAAATCGCAACCTTCATCAACCGTCATATCTAATACATCAGCAATGTTTTTATTTTTAAATTTGATCTCTAGCGTTTCTCTATTATATCTAGCACCTTTACAGGTATCACAAGGAATGAACACATCTGGTAAGAAATGCATTTCGTAAGTAATTACCCCATCTCCCTCGCATGTTTCACATCTACCTCCTTTTACGTTAAAAGAATATCTTCCAACTTTATATCCTCTGGCTTTAGATTCTGGTAATCCAGCAAACCATTCTCTAATTGGTCCAAAAGCTCCCGTATATGTTGCTGGATTTGATCTAGGTGTTCTTCCTATAGGAGATTGATCTATGTCAATTATTTTATCTATAAGTTCTGTGCCCTTAAATCCAGTGAATGCTTTAGGAACTTTACGGCTTTTATTTTTGTTAAGCATTAAGTTAAAGGCATTATACAAAGTGTGTAAAATTAGAGTAGACTTTCCACTTCCAGAGACACCTGTTACACATGTAAATGTACCAACAGGAATTTTTAGATTAACTTTTTTTAAATTATTACCACTTGCGCCACTTATTTCTATAAATCTTCCATTTTTTGCTGATCTTCTTTTTCTCGGAATAGGAATATATTTTTTGCCAGATAGATAATCTCCAGTAATACTTTTATTATTTTTTATTATTTCTTGAACTGTGCCATCTGCAACAATTTGACCACCATTTAATCCAGCTTCTGGGCCTATATCAATAATATGATCTGAATTTTCCATAGTTTCAATATCATGCTCAACTACGATAACAGTATTACCAAGATCTCTTAATTTTTTAAGTGCTGTAATTAATTTTTTGTTATCTCTTTGATGCAATCCAATTGAAGGTTCATCAAGAACATATAAAACTCCGGTAAGACCAGAACCAATTTGGGAGGCTAACCTTATTCTTTGAGCTTCTCCACCAGATAACGTTCCAGACTCCCTTGAGAGGGTAAGATAATTTAATCCAACATTTAAAAGGAAATTTAATCTTTCATTAATTTCTTTTAATATATGTTGAGCAATTTTATTTTCACGCTCAGTTAATGCATTTTGTAAATTTTCAAACCATTCTTGTGCATCATCTATTGATTTTTCCGTTACTTCGCTAATATTTAAAGAATTTATTTTTATACAAAGGGCTTCATCTTTTAATCTCATCCCTTTACATTTTTCACATTTTGACTCGCTTTGGTATTGAGATATTTCCTCTCTTTTCCATTCACTATCTGTTTCCAGATATCGCCTTTCAAGATTATTAATTACACCTTCAAAAGCCTTTTTGGTTGTGTAAGCTTCGTACCCATCATCATAAGAGAACTTTATTTCCTCTTCGTCTGATCCATAAAGAATAATATCTTGCACTTTTTTAGATATTTTTCTCCAAGGATCTGACATAGAAATTTTATAGTGTTTAGCTATAGAGGCTAAAGTTTGAGCATAGTATAAAGATGTCGATTTAGCCCAAGGTTCAATCACACCATCTTGAAGATTTTTTTTTGGATCAGAAATTACTAAATTTGGATCTACGTTTAAATTATGACCTATTCCTTCACATTCTTCACAAGCTCCATAAGGTGAATTAAAAGAAAACAATCTTGGTTCTATCTCCTCAATTGTAAAACCGCTTTCGGGGCATGAAAATTTAGATGAAAATGTAATCGTTTCAATTTTTCTGAATTTTTTTGGCAATGTTTCATTTTCATACTCTACAATCAATAAGCCATTTGAGAGATTAACAGCAGTCTCCACGCTATCTGCTAATCTGTTTCCAAGGTTTGAATTAAGTATCACTCTATCAACAATTATTGAAATTTCATGTTTTATTTTTTTATTTAAATTTGGAAATTCATCTATATTTAAATATTTTCCATCTACTTTAATTTTGGTAAAACCTCTTTTTTTATAGTTTAAAATTTCTTTTTTATACTCTCCCTTTCTGCCTCTCACTATTGGTGCAAGTAAATAAATTGTACTGTCTTTAGGCAATCTTTTAATTTTATCAACCATTTCACTTATTGGCTGAGAAACAATAGGTTTACCCGTGAAAGGGGAGTAAGGAATACCCACCCGAGCAAATAAAACTCTCATATAGTCGTATATTTCTGTTACAGTCGCAACTGTAGATCTGGGATTTTTAGAAGTATTTTTTTGTTCAATAGATATAGCCGGACTAAGACCTTCAATTAAATCAACCTTAGGTTTTTTCATTTTATCCAAGAACTGTCTTGCATAAGAGGAGAGACTTTCAACATATCTTCTTTGACCTTCGGCATAGATTGTATCAAATGCCAAAGATGATTTTCCTGACCCAGATAGACCAGTTATGACAACTAATTTCTCTTTTGGTATTTCAAGAGAAACATTTTTTAAGTTGTGTTCTTTTGCGCCTTTTACAACGATTTTTTTCAACATATTTTTTTCTTAAAATAACATACACCTTATATTTATTAGCTTATTATGATATAAAAAGTTTAAATTAATAAATAAATAATCAAATATTACTCAAAATTAGTATGGCCGGAAGTTTAAATAAAGTGCAATTAATAGGTCGTTTAGGCGCAGACCCTGAAATCAAACAAATGGTTAACGGTAAAAATGTTGCAAGGTTGAGTCTAGCCACAAGTCAGACCTGGAAGGATAAATCTAGCGGAGAAAAAAAAGAAAAAACAGAGTGGCATAGAGTTGTTATTTTTAACGAGGGTTTAGTTAACGTTGTCCAACAATACGTTAAAAAGGGAGCAAATGTTTACGTAGAAGGTCAATTGAGCACCAGGAAATGGAAAGATGAGTCGACAGGCCAGGATAAATATTCAACAGAAGTTATCCTTCAAGGATATAATTCAAGTTTAACTATGCTTGATAGCAGGGGAAATAATAATAATTCTAATTTAGTTTCAGAAAATAAAAGTTCATTGCCTAACGATAATCTAAATCAAGATAGTTCAGATTTAGATGATGAAATTCCTTTTTAAAATTTCATGGAAAAAAATACCGTAGAGAAAAATAAATCTTTTAAACCTATCTTTGTTCAAGATGAAATGAGTTCATCATATTTATCTTACGCTATGAGTGTAATAGTCAGTAGAGCATTACCAGATGTTAGAGATGGATTAAAACCAGTACATAGAAGAATAATTTATGCAATGTACAAAGGTGGTTACGATTGGTCAAAACCATTTAGGAAATCAGCAAGAATAGTTGGAGATGTAATAGGTAAATATCATCCTCACGGTGATCAATCAGTTTACGATGCTTTAGTTAGACTTGTTCAAGATTTCTCTATGAGTGTTCCACTAATAACAGGTCAGGGTAATTTTGGATCAATAGACGGCGATCCTCCTGCTGCAATGAGATACACCGAGACAAAACTTGGAAGAATTGCACAATTTTTAACTGAGGATTTAGAAAAAAATACTGTTGTCTATCGAAGTAATTATGATGAAACAGAAAAAGAACCTGAAGTTTTACCTTCACAATATCCAAACATTTTGGTCAACGGAGCAGGAGGTATTGCAGTCGGGATGGCTACAAGTATTCCTCCACACAATCTAGGTGAAATTATTGATGGAACGATTGCTTATATAAATAATAAAGACATCACTATTGCTCAATTAATGAAACATGTTCCAGGTCCTGATTTTCCCACAGGTGGAATAATAATTGGAAAAGATATTATTAAACAAGGCTACAATAGTGGAAGAGGTTCATTTAAAATTAGAGGAGAAATAGATCTCGAGGAAAAGAAGGGCGGAAGAGAAACTTTAATTATTAAATCTATTCCTTATCAAGTAAATAAATCTCTATTAATTGAAAAAATAGCACAGCTAGTTCGTGATAAAAAGATTGAAGGAATTAGGGATATAAGAGATGAGTCTAATAGAGAAGGTATAAGAGTTGTGATAGAATTAAGAAAAGCAGTTGAACCCGAAACAATAAGAAGACAATTATATAAATTAACTAACATTGAAAGTTCTTTTGGTTTTAATACTTTAGCAATTGTAAATAGCAAACCAAAGATTTTAAATTTAAAAGAATTTATCTCAGAATTTTTAAAATTTAGAGAAGATACTGTAATTAAAAGAGTAAAATTTGATCTAAAAAAAGCAGAGGAAAGAGCACATATATTAATTGGTTTAGCCACAGCGGTTGAGAATATCGATGAAATTATAAAGATTATAAAAAATTCGAAAGATACGGAAATCGCTAAAAAAAATCTGCTTTCGAAAAAATGGAAAATTAAAAAGAGTTTAAAACTAATTACTATAATTGAAAAGAAAAAAAATATTTCAGGTTATTCTCTTACAGACGAACAAGTTAATGCAATTTTAGAATTAAGATTACAAAAACTTACCGCTTATGGTATTGGAGAAATTGAGAGTGAAATAAATAAGTTGGCCCAATTAATAATCGAATATAATAAAATAATTAATTCTAAGAAAGAACTTTATAAACTCATTACTTCAGAATTAGAAAAAATAAAAGACAAATTTTCAACTCCTAGAAGAACGAAGATTATAGATGCCGTTCTTAATTACAACATTGAGGAAACTATTCAAAAAGAATCTGTAGTTATAAGTATTACAAACCAAGGTTATATTAAGCGAAGTCCTTTAAGTTCTTTGAAAGCACAAAAAAGAGGCGGCAAAGGAAAGACTGGTATATCAACAAGAGAGGAGGATTTTGTAGTCCAAATATTTACAGCTAATACTCATACGCCTGTGTTGTTTTTTTCTACACAGGGATTGGTTTATAAAATTAAAGCCCATAAAATACCTGAAGGAACAGCTGCTTCCAAAGGTAAATCAATATTTAATATCCTTCCTTTAAAAAGTCATCATTCTATAAGTTCTATCATGCCTTTACCTGAAGATGAATCTGAATGGAAAAATTTAATGGTAATTTTTGCAACCGCAAAAGGGAATGTACGAAAAAATACTTTAGAAGATTTCGTTAATATTAATAATAGCGGAAAAATTGCAATGAAATTGGACCAAAACGATAGAATTATAGGAGTAAAAATATGCAGTGATGATCAAGATATTTTATTAAGCACTCAATTTGGAAAATGTATTAGATTTAAATCAAAAAAATTGAGATTATTTAAAGGAAGATCTTCAAAGGGCATTAAAGGTATTCAGTTAAATGACAAAGATAAATTAATATCTTTAGCTATTTTAGAAAATTCCAAAATTTACTCTAAAATAATTAACAAAGATAAAAAAATTAAAAACGGAGTAGATAAATTTATTTTATCAGTTTCAGAAAATGGTTATGGTAAAAGATCATCTTATCTTGATTATAGAGTTACCAATAGAGGAGGAAAAGGAATTATTGGAATTGTTAATTCTCCAAGAAATGGAAATATATCAGCATCTTTAGTTGTTAATGAGACTGACGAAATTATTTTATCTACTGATAAAGGCAGCATAATGAGATGTGCAGTTAAAGAAATTAGAGTGGCTGGTCGTAATACACAAGGGGTAAGAATTAAAAAATTATCAGGAACTGAAAAAGTTGTATCAGTAATAAAAATTGAGGATAATATACAATAATTATGAATACTGCTATTTATCCAGGCACATTTGATCCTATTACTTACGGACATATAGATGTTATTAAAAAATCACTAAATATTTTCGATAAATTAATAGTAGCGACTACAGATAATATTAACAAAAATTATCATTTTTCTATAAATGATAGACTAAATATTATTAATAATTCTTTATTTAAAGATCTAAAGCTAAATAAAAAAAAAATAAAAGTGGTACCCTTTGATATTCTTACAATAAATTTGTGTAAAAAGTATAAGGCAGGCACTATTATTAGAGGTTTAAGAGCCGTATCAGATTTTGAATATGAATTTCAATTAGCCGGAATGAATAAAAAATTAAATTCTAATATTGAAACAATGTTTTTGATGTCTGATGTTGAAAATCAAATTATTTCATCTAAATTTGTTAAAGAAATAGCAAATTTAGGAGGTAATATAGACAGATTTGTTACTAAATCGACTGTGAAGGTTCTAAAAAATAATCTGTAATGAGAAAAGTTATCTATTTATTTATAGTATTTTATAGTTTACATAATACAAATATATTTGCCCAAAACAATCTTATGATTTTAAAATTAACTTATGGCGATGTAGAAATTGAGCTCTATCCTGAGAAAGCTCCTAATCATGTTAAAAGATTTAAAGAATTAGCTGACAGTGGAAAATATGATGGTGTAGTTTTCCATAGAGTAATAGATGGTTTTATGGCACAAACAGGTGATGTAAAATTTGGAAACACGAATAGTCCTGATTTTAATTTATCTTTAGCAGGAACAGGAGGATCAGATCTACCAAATCTAAAAGCTGAATTTACAGATATTGCTCATACCAGAGGTATTCTTTCAGCTGCAAGATCAGCTGATCCTGATAGTGCAAATAGTCAATTTTTTATATGCTTCGACTCTGCTCCTCATTTAGACAGACAATACTCAGCGTTTGGTAAAGTAATCAAAGGTATGGAATTTGTTAATATGATTAAAAAAGGTGATCCTAGAAGTGGTGCAGTTCCAAATCCAGACAAAATAATTTCTCTTAAATCAAAATAACATTTAATGCCGAGTAAAGAATTTTCTTTTGAGTTAATTACTCAAAATGATAAGGCAAGATTGGGAAAAATAATTACTTCAAGAGGTACTATTAATACCCCAACATTTATGCCAGTCGGAACCCAAGGCACCGTGAAAGGAATTTTTACGGATGATATTCTTAAAACAAATACTCAAATTATTTTAGGTAATACTTATCATTTACTTTTAAGACCGGGAATTAAGAGATTAGAAAATTTTAATGGTCTTCATAATTTTATGAATTGGAATAAACCTATTTTAACTGACTCAGGTGGTTATCAAATAATGTCTTTATCAAAATTTAATAAAATTGACTATGAAATAGGAGCTATTTTTAGCTCTCATTTAGATGGAAAAAAAATAATTTTAAGTCCAGAAAAAAGTATTCAAGTACAAAAATCTATAAATTCTGACATCATTATGGTTTTAGATGAATGCCCCAAACTAACTAATGACAAAAAAATTTTATCTAAAGCAATAGATGTTTCAACTCATTGGGCTAAAAGAAGTAAAATTGAATTTGGAAATAATAAATCAAAAGCATTATTTGGAATCACTCAAGGGGGATTATTTAAAGATTTAAGGATTGAAAGCATAGAAAGATTAATTGAAATCAATTTTAATGGTTATGCTATGGGAGGATTAGCAGTAGGTGAAAAACAATCTGACATGTTTAAGATTTTAAATGAAACAACAGATTATCTACCTAAAGATAAACCAAGATATCTTATGGGTGTTGGAACACCTTCAGACATATTAGGTGCAGTTAAAGAGGGTATCGACATGTTTGATTGTGTTATGCCCACAAGATCGGGAAGGACCGGATTAGCCTTTACTTGGGAAGGTAGGGTTAATTTAAAAAATTCAAAATACCAGTATGATAAAATGCCGCTAGATGAGAATTGCGAAATAAGGGAGTTAAATAAGTATTCAAAAAGTTATTTAAATCACCTAATTAAATCAAATGAAATGATGGCATCAATGCTGATTTCTTTGCACAATATATATTTTTATCAACAATTTATGGGCGAAATTCGAAAAAATATTAAGAATGGCACTTTTAACTCATTTTATAAAAAGTATATAAATTTGCTCGATTAATTATTTGAAATTTATTTGATATGTATATAAAAGAACATTCTTTAGGGCCCTTAGCTCAGTTGGTAGAGCACCTCCCTTTTAAGGAGGGTGTCGATGGTTCGAGTCCATCAGGGCTCACCAATAATTAAGTCTTTATTGGTGGATATTCAATCATAACATCACTTATCCATTCATTTAAATTATCAATTCTTTTCTTACTGCTTGGATGAGTGCTTAAAAAAACTGGTGGTTCTTTCCCTTTATTTTTCTCAGACATTCTCTCCCATAGTTTCACTGACTCCCTAATGTCATAACCTGATAATGAAGAAAAAATCAAACCTAAATAATCTGCTTCAGTTTCCTGTTTTCTTCCAAATGGATTCATAATACCCAATTGAAAAATGTCTAAACCAGTATTACTACCAACAGTATTTCTAGTTCTGTTAATTGCACCACCTAGAAAAATATCAGCAACAGTTGTTCCTAAATTAATAGTCATAGCATGACTCATTCTCTCAACAGAATGTCTAGCTACAGCATGAGCAATTTCATGACCCATTACAATTGAAAGTGCATTAATATTTTTCGTAACTTTTAGTAATCCGGTGTAAACAGCAATTTTTCCACCCGGCATACACCATGCATTTACAACTTTATCATTGTCAACAAGAATATAATCCCAACCAAAGTTTTTAGTCGGATCTTCTTTTCCTTGCTTTTCAAAAAATGTACTAACAGCATATTCAATTTTTTTTCCTATAGCTCTAATTTCATTTAATTGTCGACCGCTTGTAATTAATTTGGTTTTACTTCTAAATGTCTCATAAGCAGCTGCAGCTTGTTGGTTTATTCGCGACTCCGGAATTATACTTAACTGTCTTCTTTCCGTAATTGGCACCGTTGAACAAGAAGGAAGAACCAACGAAAAGCAACTACATCCAAAATACCCAAGAAATTTTCTTCTATTTATGTTATACATATTTCAGACTCATGATTTTAAATAATAAATTGTTAATTGCAATTTTTATCTTAATAATAATATTTATTATATATTCTAGTTACTCATAATTAATGTCAAAACAAAACATAAAAAAATCTTTATTTTCTTCAATTAGAAACAATTTCATAGCTGGTATTGTTGTTTTAATTCCTATAGGAATAACCCTTTATCTAACATTATTCATTATAAGAATTTCAGGAAAAATTATCCCAAAAGAAATTAACCCTAATAATTATCTACCATTTAATATTCCTGGTGTTGAAATCATAATTGCTTTATTGGTCATTACTTTTATAGGTTGGTTATCCCTATCTTTTTTAGGAAAAAAATTCTTTGAATTATTCAATAATATTTTAAGAAAAATACCTATTCTTAGAACTATTTATTCTGCAATAGGTCAAATGACAGAAACATTCACTAAATCAGATAGTAAACAGAAAACTGTAGTTCTTTTAGAGTACCCACGTAAAGGTATTTGGGCTGTTGGTTTTGCAACAAGAGAAAACGACGGTATAATAAGAAATAAAGTAGGTGAGGATATTATAAATGTCTTTGTTCCAACAACTCCTAACCCAACAAGTGGTTTTCTACTTATGGTTCCAAAAAAAGAATTAATTTATCTTGATGTATCTTTTGAGCAAGCCTCAAAATTCATTGTTTCTGCCGGAACCACAAACATAAATTAGAGCTCGCTTGTGTTAATTATTTCTGCTCTATCAAAAAGTTTAAGCAAGAATGAGTATTTATTTTGATCCATATACCCTCTTAAATTTTGTACGTATTTTTCTGCTAATTTAAATAAATCTTCGTGGATTACTGGATCAGCAAACCTAAAACTTTTTACTCCGCTTTGCTGGAATCCAATTAAATCTCCAAATCCTCTTAATTTTAAATCTTCTTCTGCAATGAAAAATCCATCATTTGAATTTTTAAGAACCTTAATTCTTTTAATAGCATTTTTACTTAACCCGTCTTTAAATAATAAAATACACGTGCCTTGTTTTTCACCTCTACCAACTCTACCTCTTAGCTGATGAAGCTGCGCGAGACCAAATTTATTAGCATTTTCTATTACTATCAAATTTGCATTTGGGAAATCTATACCAACCTCAATAACAGTTGTAGTCACTAGTATTGATATTTTTTTTTGTAAAAAACTTTTTAAAATTTTATCTTTTTCTTCATTTTTTAGCCCACCGTGAATGAGACCAACTTTATTAGGAAATATTTTATCAATTATTTTAAATTTTTCTTTAGCTGAAGAGTAATCTAAAAATGCAGAATCCTCTATTAAAGGACAAACCCAAAAAACTTGATTGTTATTTAATAATTGTTTTTTAATAAAAGGCCAAAGTTCACTTATTTTTTTTTCAGGTTTACTTAAAGTAATTATTTTTTTACGTTTAGACGGTTTTTCTGTAATTTTTGAAATATCCATATCTCCGTAAATGGACATCATCATCGTTCTAGGAATAGGTGTTGCCGACATAAGCAATACGTCACATTCGTTACCTCCTTTTTTTGCTAGCTCACTTCTTTGTTTTACACCAAATTTATGTTGTTCATCAATAATTACTAAACCTAGTT
This sequence comes from Pelagibacterales bacterium SAG-MED28, assembly GCA_014653835.1. Classification (GTDB taxonomy): domain Bacteria; phylum Pseudomonadota; class Alphaproteobacteria; order Pelagibacterales; family Pelagibacteraceae; genus Pelagilacustribacter. The sequence goes on along the minus strand of JACWDY010000001.1, from coordinate 115,564 downwards.
TTTGAAAGTTTATTTTTTTTTGAAAAAGTGCATGAGTTCCTATTAAAAGTTTAATTTTACCAGATATTAAATTAGTTAAAATAACATTTCTTGATTTATACTCAGTTTTTCCAGTTAAAAACTCAATATCAAAATTTTCATTTTTAAAAATTTTTTTTATTAATGTGTAGTGTTGTTTAGCTAGTATCTCTGTCGGACTCATCAAAGCGCATTGATAACCGCTCTTAATGACATTTAGAATGGATAAAATAGAGACTATAGTTTTACCAGAACCAACATCCCCCTGAATAATTCTAAACATTCTTCTATCACTTAATAAATCTTGATTTATCTCGTTAATAACTGTTTCTTGATCATTGGTTAATTTAAACGGTAAACTTTTTTTTATTAATTCAGAATTTTTATTAGTGAATTTTTTTGGAGATTTATTTATTCTAATTCTTTTCCTATTTTCAGAAAGTGTCAAAAAGTTTGCGCATAGTTCATCAAAAACTATTCTTCTGAAACTTTTAGATTGATTATTTTGTCCTTCTTTTGAATTATGTAATTTTTTTATACATTCATTCCAATTAAGTAATTTGTTATCTTTAATAAATTTTTCATCAAGCCAGTCAACAATCTTAGGTAAATTACCAATTACTTGTTCACTTATATTACGATACTTTTTTTCGTTAATACCTTTTGTTAAATTATATTTAGGAATATTTTTTACTACATATTCTTGATTTTCTAATGATGTAACATAATCAGGATTTGTAATTTGATATTTATTATTATAATAGCTAACTTTGCCACTAATAATCACAAATTTATTCAACAGAAATAATTTTCTAAGATATCCCTCTCTGCTATTAAAATAAACTATTTCTATTTTTCCAGTTTCATCCTCACATGAAATTTTATTTGGTAAATTTCTTATTCTAGGGAAATTCAATTTTTTTACTAAAACTTTAACGGTTTGAATTTTACCCACCTGTAAATCTTTTAATTTGTAAATTTTAGATCTATCGGTTTCTGAATAAGGTAAACTTAAGATTATATCTTTAATTTTTTCAATCTTCTTTTTTTTTAAATACTTGGTTAATTGAGGGCCAACACCTTTTAAATTGTTAATATCAGATAATATAAAATTTTTTTTCATTTCAACGAATAAATTATGTATAATACAAATTTATGAACAATAAATTAGAAATATTTAAAAAAAAATTAATTTATCGAGCAGGATACAGAGGAACAAAAGAAATGGATATTTTATTAAGTTCTTTTGTTAATAAATATATCAATGATTTTGAAGATAGTCTTTTAGCTGAACTTGAAAAATTTTTAGATTTTGAAGATGAAATAATATTAAATTTTTATAATTTTAATATAGTCGAAAAAAAAATCGATCAAAATAAGGTTTCAAAAATTTTTAAAAAATTTAGAATTTGATGGCGGAGAGGGTGGGATTCGAACCCACGAACGAGTTGCCTCGTTGCTGGTTTTCAAGACCAGTGCTTTCAACCGCTCAGCCACCTCTCCTTGAAATTTATTAAGGTTCTTTAATACTATCAAAGAGGTTAAATAACAATAAATAAGTGGAATTTAGTAAAACTATTTAATAGTTATTAATTATGATAATTAATGAAATGTTAAATTTAATAATTAAATCTTTCTTTTTATATTTAGTGTTTTTTTCTAATGTTTTTGCTAACCAGGATTTCGATCATTGGTTAAAAAAATTTCAAACTAGAGCTATTGAATCAGGAATATCAAAAAAAGTAGTAAACGATATTATGTCAAACGCTAAATTTTTGCCAAAAGTAATAGAATACGATCGCTATCAACCAGAGTTCTATGAAGACACGTTTACATATATTAAAAAAAGATCGTCTAATCGTAAAATTAAAGCAGGAGTAAAACTGTATAATCAAGAAAAAATTATAATTGAGAAAATCGAAAAAGATTTTCAAGTTGAAAAAGAATTACTGCTGGCATTAATGGGAATCGAAACAAACTTTGGTAAATATCTTGGAAAAATGGATATAGTTTCTTCACTGGCCACACTTAGTTTTGATAAACGTAGAAGTGCTTTTTTTTCCGAAGAATTATTAATTTTATTAAAACTTGTAGATACGAATATTATAAATAAAAATATTTTATATGGATCTTGGGCTGGTGCATTTGGAAATTTTCAATTTATGCCAAGGACGATAAAAAATTACGCAATTGATTATAATAAAAATAAAACTATTGAACTCAAAGATACAGAAGATTCTTTTGCGTCTGCAGCCAATTACCTTAAGACTATAGGTTGGAAGAAAAATCAACCTTGTTTTTTAAAAATAGATCTTAAAGACAATATTCCAAATAAATATCTTAATTCTTCAGCGAGAGATATCAAAAATAAAAAACGAGTTAATTTTTTTAAAAAATACATTAGAAATTTTGATGATCTAAAAATTCAAGATAATTTGATTACAGCAATAATTATTCCTGATAAAGATATAATTCCTGGAGCTGAAACTTTGTCTCCAGCATATATGATTTTTGAAAATTATGAAAAAATATTAAATTGGAATAGATCATTAAGATTTGCCTTAGCTGTTTGCACTCTTAAAGAAGGTTTTAAAAATGAAATTTAGTTTTTTTATTTTAATTTTTATTCTTTTTTCTTGTTCACCCGCATTAAAAACCTTGAATCAGAAAAAATCATATTCTGCAACTGGTTTTGCTTATGTTTATAATGATTATGATTTTAAAAATAAAATTATTCTAGGAAAATTAAATAATGAAAAATTACAAATTTCCCACCAAAATCTTAAAACAGGGACATTAATTAAGATTATAAACCCAAAAAATAATAAAAGTATCATTCTTAAAAATTTAAAACGTATTAAGTATCCTGACTTTTATAAGATATTAATAACAAAACCTATTATGGATGAATTAGATTTAAGTGTAGAGCTACCTATATTAGAAATTATAGAAATAAAGAAAAATAAGTCTTTTATTGCTGAAAAAGCAAAAATTTATAATGAAGAAAAAAAAATATCTTCAAATGCTCCGGTGACTTCTGTAAAAATTTCTAATATTTCTAAAGATAAAAAAGGGGAAATGACTACCAAATCAAAAAAAATTTTTATACTCATAGCCTCTTTTTATTCTGTAGATACGGCTAATTTTTTAAAACAAAGAATTGTCAAAGAGGTGTCAGATTTCGATATTAATAAGTTAAAAATCAAACAGATCAATAATAAAGAAACCCATGTTATTTCAGGTCCATATACTTCTGTTAATTTATTAAAAAATGATTACATTAAACTTAAAAACTTTGGATTCGAAGAGTTAGAGATTTACACCAATGAATAAAATTCTTATTTTTATATTTTTATACGTAAACTTGAGTCTTAATTTATTTGCAAACCCAAATATACAAGCAAGAACAGGTATACTTATGGATTATCACTCAGATGAAGTTTTATATGAGTTAGATCCTGACTCTCAAATTTATCCAGCTTCAATGACTAAAATCATGACGGCTATAGTTGCTTTTGATTTGCTCAAAAAAAATAAATTGTCATTAGATGATAAGTTTACAATTTCAGAAAATGCATGGCGTTTATCTCAAGCCGGCTATTCTTCCATGTTTATAATGATAAATGATCAAGTTTCAGTTGAAAATCTTTTAAAAGGAATAATTATAGCTTCGGGAAATGATGCTTGTATAGCTTTAGCTGAAGGCATAGCTGGTTCAGAGTCAAATTTTGCAGATATGATGAATGAAAAAGCAGGAGAGATAGGTATGACCTCTACAAATTTTACTAATTCATCTGGAATAAACGATCCTGACAATGTTTCTACTGTCAGAGACATAGCTATCATGTCTAAGCATTTAATTAAAAATTACCCAATTTATTATGAGTTGTTTGCGGAAAAAACCTTTACCTGGGATAGAACTGGCGGTGAACCAATTAAACAAGGGAACCGTAATCCATTATTGTATAAAAACGTTGGTGTTGATGGAGTTAAGACCGGCTACCTTGCAGTTGAAAAATATTCTTTGGCTAGCACAATGAAAAAGAAAGATAGAAGAGTAATTGCTGTTGCGTCAGGTTTTAATACAAAAAATTTAAGAAGTTCAGAGTCCTTAAAATTACTTAATTGGGGCTTTAGAAATACAAATACATTTGAAATATCAAAAAAAAATGAAACAATATTCGAATTAGATACATGGCTAGGAACTTCTAATAAGATTAAAGCTACAACAAAAGAGGATTTTTATTTAACTATTAATAAAAAAAATATTAGCCATCTAACTGTATCTTTAGATTATGAGGGACCTATTCTAGCTCCAGTGACAAAGGGGACACAAATTGCGACTATGACAGTTAAGAATAAAGATGAAATTATAAAATCCTTACCACTTTATGCTATAGAAGATCTTAAAAAAGTAAATTTTTTTAAAAGTCTAATAACATCTCTAAATTATTTGATTTGGGGAGATGTATAAAAAAAAACCATTCTTTATTGTTTTTGAAGGTGTTGAGGGTTGTGGCAAATCCTATCAAAGTAAAAAACTTTATAATAAATTAAAAAAAAAAAAAATTGATACTATTCTAACTAGAGAACCAGGTGGCACAAAGAGCTCAGAATTAATTAGAAATTTAATTCTTAAGGATTATTTTGCCAAGGACAGTAAAGAAAAGTTTGATAAATATACTGATACACTATTATATTTAGCAGCTAGAAATGAACATATTAAAAACAAGATTAAACCAGCTCTTTTAAAAAAAAAAGTAGTTATTTGCGATAGATTTACTGACTCCACTATAGCTTATCAAGTTTATGGGAAAAAAGTTGAATTAAATTTTATTGAAAATATACACAAAAGAATACTACATGGAATTAAACCAAATATTGTTTTTGTTTTGAAAGTTTCTAAGCAAACATCAAGAAAAAGATTAATAAAAAGAAAAACAAAAAATCGGTATGATAATTTTGATCAATCTTTTTATAACAAAGCTCAAAATTCATTCATTAGAATAGCAAAAAATAAAAAAAATTATTTCATTTTAGACTCTTCGAATAATGATAATTTTTTGGAACATAAAATTTTTGATGTATGCCAAAAATATTTAAATATTAAATGAATTATCCTGTTTTTTTTGATACCAAAAATTCTTTAAACTTATTCAGTTTAGAAGAGAATTTTAAGTTTATATCTCAACTGTATTTAAAGAAAAACTTACCCAAAGTATTGATGTTTACTGGTAATAAAGGATCAGGTAAATCAACTCTTATTAATCATTTTTTGTATTCAATTTTTGACATAGAAAATTATGATAAAAAAACATTTTCAATTTCTAAGAACTCAATGATTTTAAAACAATTTCAAAAAAATATGTTCCCAAACATAATTTATATAAATGGTGGAGATTATAAATCTGTAAAGATTGAAGATATCCGAAATCTTAAAAATCAAATTTTACAATCTACAATTTCTAAAAAGGATAGGTTTATTATTTTTGATGATATTGAACTTTTTAATCAGAATAGCCTTAATGCTTTGCTTAAAATAATAGAAGAGCCTTCACAAAAAAACTATTTTTTTTTAATAAACAACAAAGGAAAACCATTAATAGAAACTATTAAGTCTAGAGCTTTGGAAGTAAAAATTATTCTAAGTGAAAAACAAAGATTAGAAATTATTAATAAGCTTGTAAATTTACACAAATTAGATTTGATTTTAGATCCAAAATCTTCTCAATTATCACCTGGAAACTTTGTAAAATTTAATTTTTTATGTAGAGAATATGATATTTTACCAACAAATAATTTTGAAGAAAATCTTTCACTTTTATTAGATTTATATAAAAAAAAAAAAGATATCCTGATAATAAATTTATTATTTCATTTAACTGATCAATATTTGAAATATATTAAAGGTAAAAATTTACTTAAAAATGATAAAATTTTTGAAATTAAAAATTATATTTTGGATAATTTAAATAATTTTGTTATATACAACATAAATCAAAATTCCTTAATAAACGCCATAAACGAGAAACTAGGTCATGAGTAAAAACTTTTATATAACCACACCAATTTATTATCCATCTGGTAAACCTCACATGGGTCATGCTTATTCCAGCATTGTTGCAGATATTTTTGCACGCTTTAAAAAATTAGAAAATTACAATGTGTTGTTTTTAACTGGTACAGATGAACATGGACAAAAAATACAAAAAGAAGCTAAAAAAAACAATAAAGACCCCAAAGAGTTTTGTGATGAGCTTTCTGAAACATTCAGATCTCTGACAAAGGTATTAAATTTATCAAATAATGATTTTATTAGAACAACAGAAAAAAGACATCATAAATCAGTAGTCGATCTATGGAACAGGCTTGTAACGTCAGGAGATATTTATTTAGATAAATATAGTGGGTGGTACTCAGTTTCTGATGAAGCTTTTTATGATGAAGATGAAATAGAAATTGTTAATGGAAATAAAGTATCAAAATCATCTGGTTCAAATGTTGAGTGGGTAGAGGAGGAGTCATATTTTTTCAAATTATCTGTTTGGTCAAAAAAACTTTTAGAATTTTATAATAAAAACCCACAATTTATTTTACCATCATCTAGAAGAAATGAAGTTATTAAATTTGTTGAAAAAGGTTTAAAAGATCTCTCTATCAGTAGAACTTCCTTTTCATGGGGCATACCGGTGCCTAAAAATGAAAAACACGTAATATATGTTTGGTTAGATGCTTTAACAAATTATATTAGTGCACTTAATTTTCCAGACGTAGAGAATAAAAAATATAAAGATTATTGGCCAGCAGATGTACATATTATTGGTAAAGATATCTTAAGATTTCACGCAGTTTTCTGGCCAGCATTTTTATTAGCAGCCAAGCTATCACCCCCAAAAAGAGTTTTTGGTCATGGGTGGATACTTTCTGATGAAAAAAAAATGTCAAAGTCACTAGGAAATATTTTAGATCCTTTAGAAATTATAAATAAATATGGAATTGATCAACTACGATATTACTTAGTCAAAGAAGTTTCGTTAGGTAATGATGGGTCCATTTCAATGGAGAATTTGAAAAACTGTATCAATAACGACTTAGCTAATAATTATGGAAATTTATGTCAAAGAGTTTTTTCTTTTATTAAAAAAAATTGTGAAAATAAAATACCAAAAAGTAAAAGGTTAAGTATTTCGGATAAGCAATTATTAAATAATCTTAAAAATAACCTACCTAAACTTATCAATTTAATGAATAATCAAGAATTAAATGAATATATAAAAATCGTTGTAAGTTTTTCTTTTGATGCAAATAAGTATTTCAATGACTCAGAACCGTGGGCTGTTAAAAAAAAAGACCCGGATAGAATGAAAACTATTTTATTTACAATTGTTCAACAAATAAAAAATATAAGTATTCTTCTTAATCCTATAATTCCAAATGCTACCAAAAAAGTTCTTAGCATCATAAATTTTTCTAGCAATGATATTAAGATTGATAAAATTAATGATGATAATTGTTTAAATCATGATAAAGAACTTGATAATTTAGAAATATTATTTAATAAAATTGAAAATGATAATTGATTCACACTGCCATTTAAATTATGAACCAATATCTTTGTCCCTTAAGGAAACAATTCAAAGAGCAAATAAAGATGGTGTTAAATATTTACTTACAATTTCAACGGAGGACAAAAGTTTTGGTAAAATTTTAAGTATAATTAATAATAACAAGTGTGTTTATGGTTCTTACGGGATCCATCCTCATGAGGCAAAACACCATCAATCAATTAAGTCAATCGATATAATTAATAAAGTTAACCTTAATAAAAAAATTATTGGAATAGGAGAAAGTGGATTAGATTTTTATTACAATTATTCGGACAAAAAAGATCAAATTAAATGTTTCGAAGAACATATTTCTGCAGCTCAAGAAACTCAGCTTCCATTAATTGTTCACACTAGAAACGCTGAAATTGATACTTTTGAAATACTTGAGAAAAAATTAAAAAGAAAGAATTTTAAAATTTTGATCCATTGTTTTACAGGTTCCAAAGAATTTGCATTCAAATTACTTGACCTTGGTGCATATATTTCAGCTAGTGGAGTAGTTACTTTTAAAAAATCCGACGATTTAGCTAATACTTTTAAAAATTTACCAAATGACAGAATATTAGTAGAAACAGATTCTCCTTATCTATCTCCTGTGCCGCTTAGAGGTAAACCAAACGAACCAAGTAATATAGTTCACACAATTAAATTTTTATCTAAATTAAAAGAAATTTCATTTGAAGATTTTTGCAGCATTACTACTAGGAATTTCTTCAACTTATTTGGAAAACTAAATTGAAAAATAAATTTACAATTTTAGGATGCGGAAGTTCTCTCGGTTCACCCTGGATAACTAACTATTCTGCAAAGCTAAAAAAAAATCCGAAAAATATAAGGACTAGGTGTTGTGCTCATATTCAAAAAAATGATCTATCAATCTTGATTGACACATCTCCTGATATTAAATATCAATTTTTAACTAACAATATTAAATCATTAGATGCAATAATTTACACTCATGAGCATGCCGACCAAACGACAGGAATTTTTGAAATGCGTCCTTTTTATTGGAAAAATAAAAAAAAAATTCCAGTCTATGGATCTACAAGAACTATCAAAAAATTAAGGGAAAAATACACTTTTTGTTTCAAACAAAGTAGTGGATACAAGCCAATTATGACATCCACTATGATAAAAAAAAAATTTACAATTTCTAAGTCAAATAATAAAATAGAAATCTTACCTTTTGATGTTAAACATGGAATGATTAAAGCTACTGGTTATTTATTTGATAAGATTGCCTATATTAGTGATTGTAATAAAATTAGTAAAGCAGTCACAAAAAAATTAATGAATTTAAATTTCTTAATAATTGATTGCTTAAGAAAAGATAAGCATCCATCACATTTTAACTATGAGGATGCTATGAATTTTATAAAATTAGTTAAACCAAAAAAAGCAATATTAACTAATTTACATATTGATTTAGATTATTTTAAACTTAAGAAAAAGTTGCCAAAAAATATTATACCTGCATACGATGGTTTAAGTTTTAATTTTTAATCTCTTTCTCAATTAAATCGATAAATTTTTTAGAGGAAGGTTTGGTGATTGATGTAAATGTATCTGCAACTTTACCGTCTTTTCCAATAATTATTTTATGAAAATTCCATTTCGGGACAGCACTTCTCCCGTGATTTTCCTTTGTCCACTTAAAAAAAGGATGAGCGTTACCACCAATTACATCCATTTTTTCTGTCATTGGAAAGTCTATATTAAAATTAGTTTCACAAAAATCTTTTATATCTTTATTAGAACCAGGTTCTTGTTTAAAATTATTTGTAGGTACACCAACAACTACTAGATTTTTATCCTTATATGTTGACCATAAATTCTGAAGATCTTCATATTGATTTGTAAAACCACATCTTGATGCAACATTAACCACAACTATTACATGATCTTTATAATTTTGAAGATTAATTTTACCTCCATCAATATTCTTAAAACTAAATTCATAAGCTAATTGCTCATAACTAGCATTGGTCTTACTAAGAAAACTAAACATAATTATACATATGATAAGTATTTTTTTCATTATTTTAAAGCTTTTAACACTGCTTCAATAGGTAACAATACGCAGTTAATTCTTTTAAAGTTTTTTTTATTAATCAAAAACTTAAATTCTTCAAATTTTTTATGAAAATTAAAATCTTTATTAACTTTGACACTCTCTTTAACACGATTTAACTCTTTTTTTATAATATTTATGGGCAAAGCTTTAATTTTTTTAGCTAATAAACTAGCGCTTGCTTCGCAATAAACACAAGATTCAGTTTCATATTTCATTGAACTAATTTTAGAATTGGTTGAAATTAATTCAATCTTTATTAGGTCACCGCATGTTGAGTTTTTTTTAATAGATTTGAAAGTATACTTGTTAGTTAAGCCAACATTTGTGGTATTAGATGCTATCTTTATAATTTCATTTGTTATCATTTTTTTGCAAATAATAATAATAGGACATAACCAAAGACTGTAGATAGTAAAGAACCAGCCAGTACACCAATTTTTACTCCATCGATATACTGCATATCGTTAGCAAAAGCTAAATTTCCAACAAACAAGCTCATGGTGAATCCAATTCCGGTTAAAATTGAAACCGCATAGAAAGCAGGCCATGATGAATTTGTCGGCTTGTCTGCGATCTTAAATTTTACTGCTAAATAAGATAAAACAAAGACACCTATTTGTTTACCAAAGAAAAGACCCAAAACAATTCCAAGAGGAACTGGGTTTAACAAGCTTAAAAAAGTTAGACCCTCGAGAGAAACGCCTGCGTTCGCGAAAGCAAAAATAGGCATGATACCGAATGCAACGTAAGGGGAGAGTCCGTGCTCTAACTTTAAAAGTAGAGAATTTTTATTAATTTTAGTGTTGTGAGGAATAGTCAAAGCTAAAAGTACACCTGCAATCGTTGCATGTATGCCAGATTGATGAGTAAAGTCCCATAAAAAAATTCCAACTATTAAGTATGGTAAAAATTTATTTATTTTAAATTTATTTAATAATACTAAAATTATTAAAGCAACTAACATTAACACTAAATACATAGCTTGTATATTTCCCGAATAGAAAAATGCAATGATTACAATTGCGCCAAGATCATCTATTATTGCTAAAGCAGTTAAAAACACTTTTAAGGAAATAGGAACTCTTTTTCCTAATAAAGATAATACACCAAGAGAAAAAGCTATATCGGTTGCAGAGGGAATAGCCCAACCATTTAATGTTGTGCTATCCTCGTAATTAATAACTATATAAAATAATGCAGGAACAACCATCCCCCCAACTGCTCCTATGATTGGTAATAAAGCCTGTTTTGGATTAGATAACTCACCTTGTAAAAATTCTCTCTTGATTTCCAACGAAACAAAAAAGAAAAAAACTGCCATGAGCACATCGTTAATCCAATGCAAAACACTTAACTTTAAACCAAAACTTTCGGTACCAAGAGTTATGTATTTTTTTAGTATTGAAAAATACTCATCGCTGTATGAACCATTACTAATAATCAAAGCTAAAATTGCAGCCAGTAAAAGCATTATTCCAGATGAAGCTTCTAGCTTAAAAAAATCTCTAAATGGTTTAGTAATTTGTTGGATCATATGTACTATTTACTTGTATAGTGCTGATCTTTCAATTGCCAAAAAGGTATAATTAACCTATAAAACAGTCTTTCGGGGTGTAGCGCAGCCTGGTAGCGCATCTGGTTTGGGACCAGAGGGTCAGAGGTTCAAATCCTCTCACCCCGACCATTAATTTATGAAAAAAGCTAAAATTTATATACCTTCAAAAACTGCGATGCAATCGGGGAGGGGTAAACTGAGAAAATGGGTTTTAGAATTTGAAACGAAAGACCCTTCTATTAATCCTCTTATGGGCTGGGAAACTTCAACTGATACTCTAGAAGAGGTTATACTTAAATTTTCCACTAAAGAAAAAGCAATAGAATATGCTGAAAAAAACAATATTTCATACTCAGTGATTGAACCAAAAAAGAAAAAATTTATAATTAAATCTTATGCTGATAATTTTCTTAAAAACTAGATATGTGGCGTAGTTATTTTACAGAAAATAAGTGGCTACTTTGGTCCTGGGGTGGTTTTGCATTTATAATTTTATCTCTTTTAGCTCAAACTTACATCGATGTTAAAATTAACGAATGGTACAAGGGTTTTTACGATCTATTGCAAGATGCACCTAATCGAGAGTTATCTGAATTTTATGATGGTATAGCTTTATTCATGAAACTCGCTATCCCATATGTAATTATTTACACAATAACTAATTATTTCACAAGATTATGGGCTTTTAGATGGCGAGAAGCAATGACATTCTCTTACATGCCTTATTGGCGAGCAGTAGATGCTAAAGTAGAAGGAGCCTCACAACGTATCCAAGAAGATGCAATGAATTTCGCAAAAATTGTAGAGAGCCTCGGATTGCAAATTGTTAGAGCAATTATGTTACTTATAGCTTTTCTTCCAATTCTTTGGGGTCTTTCATCAAACGTAGTCATACCTTTTTTTAAAGATATTTCAGGATCATTAGTATGGGTCTCATTAACAGCTAGTTTAGGTGGTTTAGTTGTAAGTTGGATAGTAGGAATTAAACTTCCTGGTTTAGAATATAACAATCAAAAAGTAGAAGCTGCATTTAGAAAGGAACTTGTTTATGGTGAAGATGATAGAAAGAATTACGCTCAAGCACCAACTGTTCTACAGCTATTTACTGGAATAAGATTTAATTACCATAGGCTTTTCTTGCATTATGGATATTTTGATCTTTGGATAATAATGTACAATCAGACTATGATAATTGTACCTTATTTGTTGATGGGTCCAGGTCTATTTACAGGTGCAATGACACTAGGAGTTTTAATTCAAACATCTAGTGCCTTTAGAGAGGTTCAAAGTAGCTTTTCTCTATTTTTACAAAATTGGACTAGAATTACAGAATTAAGATCTATTCATAAAAGGTTAATGGAATTTGAAACTGCTATTAACTTTAAAAAAAAGTTGAGAAAACCACGTAAATCTGATGTAAGAGCTTAATGGAGCTCTACCTTAAACTTATTGATGTAATTGTCCCTGTTTTTTTTGTTATTGGTGTAGGATATTATCTTGGAAGAAAAAATCCAGAAATTAGTACAGATTTCATAACTACATTTGCAGGTAATGTAGGTACACCTGCAATGATTTTTTATACGATAACAACTACTGGAGTAACTTTAAGTGTTTTTACTGAATACTTTATTTATGCATTAATCATTATTGGAGGTTTTTCTCTTGTAGGCATTTTATTTCTACTTTTACTCAAAAAAGATTTTATTAGTGAATTACCACCATTAATTTTACCTAATACAGGTAATATGGGTATACCTATTTGTTTATTCGCTTACGGAACAGCCGGGCTAGGGGTCGCTTCTGCAATTGCATCAGTTATTATTCTTCTTCACTTTACACTTGGAGTTTTGCTGGCAAAAAAAAGTTTTTCACTTGAAATACTAATTAAGAATATGCCAATTTACGGAATAATTGTTTCAGTAATATTTTTATATTTTGAGTGGGATGTTCCTGGGTATTTAGAAAACACAACTTTTTTACTTACATACGCTACTATATTTTTAGTCTTAATGTCCTTAGGTATTGCCTTATCAAGATTAAAGGTAGTTTCTTGGACTCATGCATCAATTTTAGGAGCAGTTAGAGTAATCATTGGACCTTTAATTGGGTTTGGATTAATTAAATTTCTAAATTTAGACGGTTTTGCTGCTGGTGTTCTTTTAATTCAATCATGTATGCCAAGCGCAGTGTTAACTTATTTGGTTGGCTCAATGTATTCTGAAAAAAGGGTAGTTGATAGTGTAGCTAGTGTTATCGTAACTTCAACAGTTATGTCGTTTATTACTATTCCAATAGTAGTTTTTTTAAGTCTTAAATATTTTCAATAAATACAGTTACTTAAAACATATAGTTAAAGTAATATGTTAAGTAATAGGTAAGTATTATTTATATATAAAAAGGAAAATATAAATAAAGATTGAAAAATAAAGCTTATTTAAGTTTAAAAAAAAGTAAATCAGTTTAAAGAGGTTCTAAAAATTCAGAATTTACTTAATAAACACTGATATATTAAAGATTGAAAGGCTTAAATCATCCAAAATAGAGTGTTTTAGACTACTCTGAAAGCAACAATAATCAATAATTCTTCAAGCTTTGCGTATACTGAATATAGTGTTTAAACGGCCATAGAGGGTGTTTATTTTGCAATCTTTGATTTTAGAGTGCAACTGACTGGTGTGTGGATAAAAAATATTGTAAAATAGGGGCTAATAGACCCGATTGCCTGTCAAATAACAATTCTAGAGGCTTATACCCTCTTTTTTTAGCAAAAATCTCTTAATTTTTACACCTCCCTTGCCTGAATAGCCTCCAAGCGATCCGTCAGATCTTACAACTCTATGGCAAGGTATTTTGGGTGCATAGGGGTTTTTTCCAATAGCATTGGCCACAGCACGTGCAGCAAGCGGTTTTCCTATGGCTTTTGCCACCTGAGAGTATGTTTTAACGGTTCCAAAGGGAATTTTCTTCAAATAAGTCCACACTTTTAATTGAAATTCAGTACCTATTAGCTTCATTAGTCAAATATTAGGTAAATTGTAATCGAAATGCCTATTATAAGGGCTAGTATTAACCCTAAAGCTATCATTTTTTTTCCTTTTGAACTTGAGTTAGTCCAGAAGTAAGAAATTCCGTAAACAGCAGCAATAAATACTGCGATAGGAAAAATAAATTTAATCATGAGATTTCAAATTATATGTATTGACATCTAAAATCATTTAATATATTACTAACGATAATTAATGGTTATCAATAGTAATATTAAAATATGAGTGAGTTAATTACAGATATCAAAGTTTTACAAAATGAAACTTTAAAAAATTTAAAAAGCTCTAAAGCAGCAAATACTGTAAGAGCATACAAATCAGATTTTGACGATTTTGAGTTATTTTGCGTAAAAAATTCATTTAAAAACTTACCTTCTGAACCAAAGATAGTATCTTTATATCTGACTTATTTAGCTAGTAAGAACATAAAAATTAGCACTATTAAACGGAGATTAGTGTCCATAGGTTTGATACACAAGATAAAAGGTTATTACCTTGATACCAAACATCCGGTTATTATAGAAAACTTAATGGGAATCAGAAGAAGAAAAGGCACTTATCAAAAAGCAAAAAAACCGCTATTAATCAATAACTTAAAACATATAATTGATGTAATTAATAAACAAAATGACCCAGATATTAAAAAAATAAGAAATAAAGCTTTACTATTATTGGGTTTTTCAGGTGGTTTTAGACGGAATGAATTAGTGTCAATAAATCACGAGGACATCGAGTTTGTATTTGAGGGTCTTAAAATTAGATTAAAAAACTCAAAAACTGATCAATTTGGCGAAGGTTTTACAAAAGGCATTCCCCACTTCGAAAACTCAATTTATTGTCCAGTTTCTACCTTAAAAACATGGATAAATATGTCAAAAATAAAAAAAGGACCATTGTTTACAAGATTTTCTAAAGGATCAAAAATTACGAACATAAGACTATCTAATCAATCAGTTGCTTTAATAATTAAAGATTACTTATCAAAAGCCGGTATAGACAATCAAAATTATTCCGGTCACAGTCTTAGATCTGGGTTTGCAACATCTGCAGCAGAGGCAGGAGCGGAAGAAAGAAGTATTATGGCAATTACAGGCCATAAATCAACAGAAATGGTAAGGAGATATATTAAAGAAGCTAATCTATTTAAAAATAACGCTCTAAATAAGATAAAATTTTAATCTCTAATTTTATTATTAACAAATACTAAGTCTCCATGATTCCAATTTACAAAAGAATAATTATTCTTAATAAAATATTTATATATATCAGAGTTTAAAATATTTTTAATAGAGTTATTATAAAATTCAAATTCTTTCATTTTTAGGTCAAGAAACTCGATAACAACTAATTGCGGTGAATATTTTTTAATATTAAATCCTTTTAAAACATTTATTTCATGTCCTTCAACATCAACAGACAGAAAATCTATTTTTTTTATACTATTTTTAGATAATAATTGGTTTAAAGTAACTGTATTAACGTCAATAATTTTTTTTACTTTAGCGTTTTGAAAATTTGATATTTTTTTTTCAAGTGTGTTAATGGCTGACTTATGGTGATAGAAGTAAATTTTTTGTTTAAAATTACCTGATGAAACTGCTGCTTTTATATTTAAGTCTCGTTTTCTTACAAGATTAAATAAATCAATATTTTTTTGATCTAAATCAATATTCACTCCTTTCCAATTTTTATTTTTATATAAAAGATAAGTATTATTGTTTGAAATAGGATTTTGACACCCTACGTCAACATAAATCCCATTGTATTTATTTTTAAAAAAATAATTTACTAAAATATCAATAGTTCCATATGAGTAAGACTCTTTTTTAGAACTAAATTTTTTTTTAAATAAACTTAAATAATCCAAAATCATATTAATCAAATAACGTAAAATAAAACTTTTTTAATTTACAAAGATATAAATCAAGAAAATAAAAAATATTTTTTACGGGGTTGGATAATTCTCCGTCGTATATAGACCTAGACTTTAAATAATATTTTTTAAAAAATTTGGTTGAAAAACCCCATTTTTTTAAAAAAGTTATTTCTCCCCTATTTTTTTTAACCTCTATTTTTTTTCTAGTTGTAATTGAACTAAAATGATAAACTCTGAAATCGTTTATTCCTTTAAATATGCGGACTCCTTCATTCCATAATTTCATATTAAAATCAGGATCAGAACCCATCCCAGGATTAAATTCTTCACTAAAGCCTCCTACTAAATCCCAAATTCTTTTTGATATTAGATGAGGGGCAAAATGTGTTCCCTGGTGATCGTAGAAGGATAAAGATGAAAAATTTTCTATAAGTTTTTTTTCATTAAAAGTGTCAATTGATTTTCCACAATCATAACTTAGATGAGCTCCACGAAATGGTTCAATCATAGTTCCTGAAAAATAAAATAGATCATGCTTTGTATTATTTAATTCTTCAGATAAGCAAATATCCCATCCAGGACAAAAATACATATCATCATGAGAATATAATAAATATTTCTTTGAAGATTGTTTGGCCACTAAATTTAAAGAACTACATAATCCTATATTCTTATATGAATGAGTGTAGCTAATCTTATTTGATTTTAAATGTTCAATTGTTCCGTCTGAACCATCATTTACGTGAACTAATATTTCATGATTAAATTTAGAATTTTTTTTAATACTATCCAAACATAATCTTAAGTAATTAAGGTTATTAAAAGTTGGTATAATTATTGAAAACATTAAAATTGAAGTAAAATTATTTTTAAAGACATCCTATTCCCAATAATATTTCTTATAATTTATTCCAAATGATCTGTTTATTATATATTCAGCAACTATTTTAGAATTAAAATATTTGTGGTATTTTTCTCTGCCTCTCCTTGCTACTTTTTTTCTCATTTTATCATTTTTATTAAATTTAATAATTTTTTTTGCTAGATCATTGATATTTTTGTAAGTAACAATTTCTTTTGAATTTAGGAAATTGCTGAATTTAGTTCTTTTATCTATAAAAACTAATAGACCATTACCTATAAGTTGAGCAAATCTATCGCTACTATAATACTTGATAGGCTTACCTTGACTTAAATTGATTCCCATTTTTGATTTAGAAATCTTATTAATAAAGTTGTCTGCCCATATTGGTTGATTTTTTTCCATTCCATAAAGATCATATTTTATATTTGGTGTTAATTTTTTTAGTTTTTCTATGAGTATTTCTCTTTCATCAAATTTACCTTTTTTAAGTATTCCTCTATGGACACCATGACTCATGGCAAAAAAGACATCGTTATTGAGATATTTATTTTGATCATTTTTAAGCTTTTCAAAGGAATCGTCTACTGGATTAGGGATGTAATAAATCGGCTTTGTTTTATTAATTTTTAAAATTTTAGGATCACTAGTGCAAAAGTTTGCATCCATTAAGTCTAATTTGTGCTCAAATCTTTTTAAATTATTTATCCATTTTGAATCCATTCTATCTAAAAACCACTGACAAAACTTTATATTTGGATAGGCTGATTTTATGAATTTAATAGTATCTCTTTTAATTAAATCTGCATGACCAAATACTATTAAGTCAGGTAAATAATTACTGATTACCTCAATAAATTTTTTATTAAGTTTTTTTGAACCATTTATATCATTTAGTTTTCTATAATAACTTACTATATCTCTGTCGCTAAATTCTAAGACACTATGATTTAGTCTCACAAATCCATTATTTATTCTTTTTCCAGTATTATAAAACAATCTACCATTATGTCTTTCGTTAAAGTTGGTAACATGTAAAATTTTAATTTTTGTCATTAGCGAATTTTTATTTGAATTTGAACCTAATAATATTTCATTTCTATAATTATCAATTTCTATGGATGCGTTTTTGTGGGTAAGGTTAAAATTACGAAGTGATAGTCTCTGTATTTCTCTTCTATATTTTGTATTTTTAATCAAGTTAGAAATTTCATCATAAAGATTTTTTTTTGATAAATTTTTTAAAATTATTCCATTAGTTATCGTCTCTGGCAAACCACCTCTATTAGTTATAATTACTGCACATCCACAACTAGCTGACTCAAGACTAGTTCTACCAAAAGGCTCTTCCCATCTAGAACAAACTACAGAAATACTTGTTTTTTTAAAAATTTTAATTACTTCATCGTGGTTTTTAAAACCTAAAAGATTTAAACGTTCATGATTAAATTCCAATTTTTCTCTTTCCTCATCACCAATCACAATTGCACTCCAATCTGTGTTGTCATTTAAGATGTCAATAATAGCTGATCCAAAAATATCATAACCTTTTGCTCTATTTAGTTTTCCAACAAATGTAATTATTTTCTTTTTTTTATTAATATTTATATTTTGTGTATCAGCACTTTGTTTAATTACAATCAGTTTTGGCGATTTAATAAATATTTCGCTTAATTTTGTCAAAAACCTATTTTTCGACCATTCACTATTAAAAATAATTTTAGAACATTTGTTTAATAATTCTTCTCGTTCACTTATCATTTTTGATCCATTCATGCTTAAAGGATCATTGTGAAAATATAAGATCTTTTTGGCTTTTCCATCAGGTAAAAGTTGAATATAGAAAGGTCTATTATGGACTTCTATAATGTCTGAAGGCCTTTTATTTTCTAACCTAATAAAATTTCTTATATATTTTGAAGTTTGACTACCTAGACCTAAAATCTTATTAGAAATTGATATATTCTTATATTTGATTGGAAAAATTTTTTTATATTCAGTATTTCCATAAACAGTAATAAATTTTCTATATTTGCTTTTTTTGATAACTGCATTAAGAAAAATTGATACAGCACCAGGATAAGTAGGAGAGAAATTTTCTTTATATGGTAGAAGAATGGAAATTTTCATTTTTTAATCTATTTCTTAAAACTCTATTTTTCTTTATATAATATTCTCGAGAAATTGCTTCTTTTTTAGATTTGAAATTTTCTTTGTAAATTAATGTCCATTTTCTGCCTCTAGTGAACTTAGCCCCCTTGCCTGAATTATGTCTTTTAATCCGCTCTTTTAAGTTATTTGTATAACCAACATAAGTTACTTTTTTTTTACCCAATGACTTGAGCATGTAGACGCAATAACCCATTGAAATATTAATTTAATATCCTTTTACTGAGTCAGACTCTACGTCTTTTTTGAGTTTACTTAATGCAGCTTTTGAAGCAGCAGTCATATATCTTTGATCGGAGCCTATTGTAACTAATTGAAAACCTAATTTAATCATTTTTTCTGCATATTCCGGTTGTCCGTTTTGAATCCCAGCTATAATTTTATTTTTTTTCGCATGATCTAATATTTTCAAGATGATTTTGTAAACCGGATCGCCTTCAGGTTTGTCAAAGCTTGGTTTTTCACCTAATGCTAAACTCAAATCTGCAGGACCAATGTAAATTCCATCTAAACCTGGTGTCTGCATAATTTCGTCTAAGTTATTTAGGGACTCTTTTGTTTCAATCATTGCAAATTTCAAAATTTCATCGTTTGCTTTGTCAGCATAATCTGGCCCTCCATAGACCAAACCTCTTATTGGTCCATAACTTCTGAATCCTTTTGGTGGATACATACAAGCCTTCACAAAATTATCAGCTTCTTGCCTGTTGCTAACCATAGGACAAATAATACCATAAGCACCGGCATCTAAAATTTTCATTATTTGACCAGGTTCATTCCAATTTACTCTTGCTAGCGGAACCACGTTTGTCGTTGAGATAGACTGTAGCATTCCTACCGCATTAGGGTAGTCGATTACTCCATGTTGCATATCTAAAGTTAACGAGTCCCAGCTTTGGTTGGCCATTAATTCTGCTGTAAATGAATTTGGTATTTGTAGCCATCCGTTGATTGCAGATTTACCATTTTTAAAAATTTCTTTTAATTTATTTTTTCTCATTCGTATGAAATACCAAAATGTGTGTATTTAATATTTAAGTAATCTTTAATTGCCATGGATCCTCCTTCTCTACCATATCCAGTTTGTTTGATACCACCGAACGGGGCTTCTGCTACAGCTACTACCGGAGTATTAACAGCCACACATCCCGACTCAATTATTTCAGAGGCTTTATTGGCTTTTTTTAAATCTGTTGTATAAATATAACTACAAAGGCCTAGATCATTTTCATTTGCCCTTTTCATAACTTCATCAAAATCTTTAAATGTAAGAATAGGTACTATTGGACCAAACGG
Source organism: Pelagibacterales bacterium SAG-MED28 (assembly GCA_014653835.1). Lineage (GTDB taxonomy): Bacteria > Pseudomonadota > Alphaproteobacteria > Pelagibacterales > Pelagibacteraceae > Pelagilacustribacter. The sequence goes on along the minus strand of JACWDY010000001.1, from coordinate 95,063 downwards.
CTCCTCTTTCATTACTGTGAAATTATCTTTAACATCATCAAAAATTGTTGGTTCATAATAGTAACCTTTATTAAATTTCGCAGACCTTTTACCACCTAATAAAACTTTACCACCTTCTTTTTTTGTGGTCTCAACTAATTTTTCTACTCCCTCTAATCTCTGTTTAGTGCATAAGGGACCTAATAAAGTATCTTTGTCCATCCCATTGCCAATTTTCAATTTCTTAGTTTTTTTTACCATCAGGTTTGCAAATTCATCTTTTTTCTTCTCATGAATATAAAATCTATTTGGTGATATACAGACTTGGCCATTGTTTCTAAATTTGGCCGTAATAGCCATATCTGTTACTTTGTTTAAATCAACATCATCAAATACTATAAATGGTGAATGACCACTTAATTCCATAGTAACTCTTTGAACTTTATCTGCAGCTTGTTTTAAAATTAATTTACCTACTCTAGTTGATCCAGTAATTGAAATTTTTTTCACTATATCTGATTTAATAAGTTCCGCTGAAATACCAGCTGGATCTCCTGATAATAAATTCACTACACCGGGCGGAACACCCGCTTCTCGGCAAATGTCGACGATTTCCATCACGCTTCCTGGTGTTATTACGTCAGGCTTTACTATTACTGAACAGCCAGCTGCTAATGCTGTTGAAATTTTTCTTGATGCTAAAATAACAGGAAAATTCCATGGTACCAAAGCAGCTACCACTCCAACTGGTTGGTAAACAACATGTATTCTTGTATTTGGAAAACGACTTTGATTAATTTCACCAAAAATTCTTTTTGTCTCTTCAGAATTCCATTCGAAAATATCTGCAGCGCCCCCCACTTCACCTGGTCCCTCTGTTATTGGTTTTCCAACCTCAAGTGTTAACCATTTAGCCAGTACATCAACTCTTTCTCTTAGTAATTCTGAAATCTTTCTAATAACTTTTGATCTTTCCCATGGTGAAGTATTTTTCCAAACTTCTAGTCCTTTCTCAGCAGATTTGAGAGCTTTTTGTACATCCTCACTATTTGCTTTAGAAGCTTTACCGATTATTTCTTCAGTTGCAGGATTAATTACATCATAAGTTTCGCCACTAGCAGATTGTTGCCATTTGCCATCAATGAATTGTCCAAACTTTTCGTACATATATTATTGTTGAAATAAGAATGTTAATTAACTAGTTTATATTGAATTTATGAAAAATATTCAACTCACTTGTGCTCATGCATTAATTAAGTATCTAATAGCCCAAAAAACTCTTATAGATGGAAAAAAAGTACCATTATTTCCTGGTGTGTTTGGAATTTTTGGTCATGGTAATGTAGCTTGTTTAGGTCAAGCACTTCAGGAAAATCAAAAAGATTTACCTACTTGGCGAGGCCATCATGAACAAAATATGGGATTAACGGGTATCGCCTATTCAAGAGCAAAAAGAAGAAAACAAATTTTTATTGCAACATCTTCAGTCGGCCCCGGTTCAACAAATATGATTACAGCTGCAGCCGTGGCAATGAGCAATAGAATTCCAATTTTATTTTTACCTGGAGATACTTTTGCCAATAGAATGCCCGATCCTGTACTTCAACAAGTGGAAAATTTTAATAACCCAGGCATAACAGCGAATGATGGATTTAAGCCTGTTGTAAGATATTTTGATAGAATTACTAGACCAGAACAAATAATTTCAAGTATACAGCAAGCAATTCAAGTAATGTTAGATCCAGCAGATTGTGGTCCAGCTTGTATTTCTTTAAGTCAAGACGTTCAAGGTGAAGTATTTGATTATCCAGAAGATTTTTTTAAAGAAAGAGTTCATGTAATTAGAAGACCAAAACCTGATGATTATCAAATCAAAGAAGCCGCTGAACTTATTAAAAAATCAAAAAAACCTTTAATTATTTCAGGTGGCGGAGTTTTCTATTCAGATGCAACAGATGAATTAAGTTCTTTTGCAACTAGACATAATATTCCCGTAACTCAAACAGTAATGGGCTATTCAACAATGAGAAAAGATCATTCTCATTATCTAGGTGCTATTGGTGGTTTAGGGGGTCGTGCTGCAAACAATTTAAGCAAAGAAACAGATATAGCTATTGCAATAGGAACTAAATTAGCTGATTTTACTACTGGATCGTGGACTAATTTTGAAAATCCTGATTTCAAATTAGTATCTATAAATGCTGCGAGATTTGATGCAAACAAACATATGGCTCAAGCTATAGTTGGTGATGCCAAAGTTTCATTAATGGAACTTTCTCAAGCCTTAGGTAATTGGAAAGCAGATGATAATTGGTATAAAAAATCAAGAATTGAATTAAAAAATTGGGAGTCTTACGTCGATAAAGAAAGCGGTCCAACAAATCAAAAACTTCCTAGTTATGCCCATGTTATTGGTGCTTGTTATAGAAATTCAGATCCATCAGATATAGCCGTAACAGCTGCGGGAGGTTTAGTTGGAGAAGTTATTCAAGTGTGGAAACCAAGAGAGCTCAATACTCATGAAACCGAATGGGGTTTTAGTTGTATGAGCTATGAAATTTCAGGTGCTCTTGGTATTAAAATGGCAAACCCAGATAAAGAGGTAGTATCTTTTGTAGGAGACGGGTCATATCTTTTATTTAATTCTGATATTTACAGTTCTGTAATAACAAATAATAAATTAATTATCATTGTATGTGATAATGGCGGACACGCAGTTATAAATAGATTACAATTATTCAAAGGCGGTAAAGAATTTAATTGTCTTTTAAAAAGTTCAAAAACACCTAATTTAGTTCCTGTAGATTTTGCAAATCATGCTAAAAGTATGGGTGCAGATGGAGAGAAAGTAAATTCAATTGCTGAATTAGAAGAAGCTTTTAAAAGAGCAAAAAAATCGAAAAAAACTTACGTTATCTCAATACAAACTGATGGATATCAGTGGTTAGAGGGATCTGCATATTGGGAAAGTCCAACCCTAGGAATACCTTCTACTGAAGCAAATAAGAAATCACTTAAAGAACATCTTGAGGGTAAAAAGAAACAAAGAAAAGGTGTTTAAATTTAATGGCTAAAGTTTTTAACGTCGGGCTCATCGGCTGTGGCCACATAGCCGAAACTTACTTTAGAGCTCATAAATATTTCAATAATTTCAAAATAACTAAATGTGCAGATATAAATCAAAATGCTGCTTATAAATGTGCTAAAATTAATAAAATAAAAGCTGTTACTATTAAAGAATTACTGCATGACACAGATATAAAGATAATACTTAATTTAACTATTCCGGCAGCGCACTACGAAGTAGCAAAACAAGCATTATTAAACGGGAAACATGTTTATTCAGAGAAACCATTGGCAATAAATTTTCAAGATGGAAAAAAATTAATTAAACTGGCTAAAAAAAAGAAATTATATGTTGGAAATGCACCTGATACATTTTTAGGTGGTGGATCTCAAAAATCTAGAGACCTTTTAGATAAAAAAGTAATTGGTAAAGTAATATTTGGTAATGCTATATTTGCCTATCCTGGAATTCAATCATATCACCCAAATCCAGAATCTTGGTTTGCAAAAAAAGGTGGAGGTCCTGTAGTTGACATGGGTCCATATTATTTAACAGCCTTAGTCAATCTTCTAGGTCCTGCAAAAGAAGTATTAAGTCAATCTGAAAAAGGTAGAGAAACAAGAATCATAGGCATAGGACCAAAAAAAGGAAAAAAATTTAAGGTGAAGTGTCCTACAACCTATTTCTCTACAATAAAATTCTTAAATGGTACCGTGATTAGATTAACACTATCTTTTGATGTAATCTCACATCTCAGAAATCACATAGAATTGTATGGCGATAGAGGCTCTATGATAGTTCCTGATCCTAATATGTTTGGTGGATCAGTCCTAATAAGTAAGAAATTAGGTAGTACTTGGAAAAATTTTAAGACCAATAAAATGACTCTAGGTAAAATAAATATCAAATCACAAAGTTCTAGAGCTAATGAGTCTCCTACTAATGCTAATTATAGAGGTGTTGGCTTATCTGAAATGATAAAAGCAATTCAAACCAAAAAAATACATAAATGTAATGGGGATTTATCTTTGCATGTCTTAAGTATAATTGACTCAATACATAAATCAGCAAGAAAAAGAAAAAAACAAAAAATTAGTTATTTATGTAAACGTCCAACAATATTCACAAAACAAGAAATCAAAAGTATAATTAGATAAAATTTTCTCTTCCTAATAAAGCTGCACCTCTTACACCACTAGCATCTCCATACAAAGGTTTAAGGAATACTGTTTTTAAATTAGGTTCATTTATTAATTTAGATGTTATTGATTTTAATTCATCAAGGAAATCAATTTCATTAGATATTCCACCACCAAATACTATTGCATCAGGATCTATTGTTGTAATTATAATTATCAAAGATCTAGCAAGTTTTTCCTTATAATCATTTATAAAGCTTTTGGCATTTTTATCTTTGTTTCTATAGTTTAAAAATATTTCTTTAGTTGTGAGTCTTTTTTTAAAACTTAAAAAAAAGTTATTTTCAATAGATTTACCAGATAAAAAGCCCTCAATTCTACTCGAAAAAGTTAATTTTCTTTCATTTTTCAAATTTGGAATATTTGTTTCAGGCATTTGGTTCAGACTCCACTCTCCACCTAAACCGTTCGAACCAGAAATAATTTTTTTATTAACTACAAATCCCCCACCGCATCCTGTTCCCAGTATGATACCAAAAACACTTTCATAATGGCTTGCAGATCCATCGTAAGCTTCTGATAAGCAAAAACAATTTGCATCATTTTCAGAAAAGATGTTATTATTAATTTTTGTTTTCAAATCTTTAACAATATTTTTTCCATTTAACCACTGCGAATTATGTGCATTTTTAATAAGTCCCGTGGTTTTATCAGTAGCTCCGGGATGACATATGCCAATATTTAAACCTTTATTTTTATCCTCTAAATTTTTGACAATTGAAATTATTTCTGAGATTGTTAAATTGTAAGTATTGGGAGTTCGTACCCTATTTCTTATTAATTCTTTACTATCGTTGTCTATTAAAACGTACTCAATTTTAGTAGCGCCTAAGTCTATGCCTATTTGCATTATTGAGCAGAGAGCCTATTCATCTCTTTCAATTCTACTTCTAACTTGTCTAACTCTTCACCACCAGCCATCATACTTAAAAGTTTTTCTCTAGTAATATCTTTTTTCTCATATGTACCTAAACTTTTTCCTCTATTTAGAACTGTGAAACTATTTCCAACAGGATATGCATGATGAACATTATGAGTAATCAAAATCACTGCCAAACCTTGAGATGCTGCTTTTACAATATATTTCAACACAACCGAAGCCTGGTGAACTCCTAAAGCTGAAGTTGGTTCATCTAAAATTAAAACCTTTGCACCAAAATAAATTGCTCTACTAATAGCCAAACACTGTCTTTCACCACCAGACATCGTCCCAACAGCCTGTGATGGATCTCTAACATCTATACCTATTTGACCCATTCTTTCAGCTGCAATTTTGTTTGCTTTTTCGATGTCGAAAGTTTTAAAAAAAGGCGGACCTTTCATAGGCTCTCTTCCCATAAAAAAGTTTCTAGTGACGCTCATAAGTGAAACCAAAGCTAAATCTTGATAAACTGTTGCTATGCCAATATCTAAAGCATCTTTAGGACTATCGAAAGTTATTTTTTGCCCATCTACTATGATTTCACCTTCATCTGGTTTGTGAACACCTGCCAATGTTTTAATAAGAGTTGACTTACCTGCACCGTTATCACCTAATAAGCACATTATCTCGCCCTTTCGTAATTTCATTGTGACGTCTTTCAAAGCTATTACTTTGCCAAAAAATTTACTTATATTGTTAAATTGGACTAGATAATCAGGCATTATTTGCTTTCGGTAACCTTTCGTCTTATATAATTATTAAAAATTACTGCTATCAGCATCATTGCTCCTAAGAATACTTTAAACCAATCAGTATCTACATCCGTATAAAAAATTCCCATTGATACAGTCCCAAAAATAATAGCTCCAAAGGCTGCTCCTATAGCTGATCCATAGCCTCCTGTTAATAGACATCCACCTACTACAGCAGCTGCAATCGCTTCTAGTTCTTTAAGAGTCCCTCTCATGGTGTCAGCAGATCCTGCATCTAAAACTTGAATTGTTGCAAAAATTGTAGCTGCAACGGCAGTTCCTATAAATAAACTAATTTTAACTCTTCCAACTGGAACACCTACATTATTTGCCCCAATTTTATCTCCACCAGATGCAAAAATCCAATTGCCATATCTAGTTTTCATTAATATCCATGTTGTGACTATAGCTAAAAAAATAAACCAAATAACTGACGGTGGTATACCGGTTGCTAATGGAGTTCCATCAGTTCTTAATGCAATTAGTTTCATTGAACCTAGCCATGTAAACAACCATTTAAAGGTATCAGTAGCAAAGATCCATGCTACCGGATCATTCTCTATCAAAACCCTTAAGCCGGGCACTTGAGTTCGCCCTGTAATTAACCTTGTTAATGCTAAAGTTGCACCTCTTAAGATAAAAAGCATCGCAAGTGTCACAATAAAAGATGGAAGGCCAGTTTTAACAACAAGTATCCCGTTAAAGTAACCAACTAATACTGCCATTGAAAATGCAAATACTATACTCATCCATAATGGCCAACCCCAATAAATTGCCGGTATTGCAATACATATTCCTGCAAAACCAATCATGGATCCAATTGACAAGTCAAATTCTCCGCCGATCATTAACATCGCGGCAGCAATTGCTATAATACCAAGATTAGCTGAAACATCTAAAAAATTTAGCATACCATAAGCACTAAACATTCCAGTATCACCAGCAACAATCCCAAAAAAAATAAAGACTAAAATTGCTCCTCCAAGAGCACCTAGTTCGGGTCTGTTTAATAATAATTTTAACTTTGAAACTTTTTTAAGTCTTTCGTCATGATTAGAATCAGTTTTTGTATTTATACTTTTAGACTTAGTTGACATAATAAAAAAATCAAAAAAAAGGCCCAGTGAAATTTCACTAGGCCTTTTTAATATATTTCTTATCTATAACCTTGAGCAGCCCATTTTATTACATCTTTTGCATTGTTAGGTGTAACAAAACCAGGTCCTGTCATAACTACACCAGCTGGCATAGTTCCATATCTCATATATTGAGAAAAGATAGCTATAGGTAAATAACCTTGTAGATACTGTTGTTGATCAATTAAGAATTCAACTTTTCCAGCAGCAGCAGCTTTAAGCATGCCTGGAGACATATCAAATGTTCCAAGTTTTACATTTCCAACTTTACCAGCTGACTCTAATGCTTTAAGAGCGGCTTCTCCTGCGAGACCAGCTCCTAAAGTAAGGATAGTGTCATATCCACCACCTAATTTAGCAGCAACAGCTTTTTGAATTTCAGTAGGGTCATTTGATGTTCCAAGTATATCTACAGAACCACCAAAACCTTTTTTGAAACCAGCACATCTTCTATCTAAAGCAACGTTACCAACTTCATGGTTAACACATAATGCTTTTTTTCCACCAGCGGCTTTCATTTTTTGTCCTCCACCTACTCCTGCTTCAAACTCAGTTTGACCTACGTGAGCACTTATACCAAGTTTCATGTAGTCATCAGAACCGGAGTTCATAGAGATAACTGGAATACCAGCAGATATAGCTGCTTTAACAGATTTACCTAAAGCGGCAGCATCTGGTAAAGTGATGACTATACCTTTCGGCTTTTGTGAAACAGCGTTATCAATTAATTTTGCCATTTCTACCATGTCAAATGTTGCTGGAGCAGTATATTTGCAAGACACTTTCATATCTTTACAAGCCTTATCAACTCCATTTTTAGCAACAGACCAAAAAGGATCATTTGCTTGTCCGTGAGATACAACAATAATATCAACCGCTAATGCAGATACTGACATCATTGCCCAACTCAAAAGAGCAGCAATTGTTAAGTATATTTTTTTCATTATTTCCCTCGTTTGTTTGTTAATTTTCGGCAATTAAAACCTAAAATTAATTAAAATTCAAAAGGAAAAAAAACATTTACAACTCTAGGTAGTTACATTTACTTTAATTTTATTAATCTTTTTTGGTTTAATGATTGATATGCAGCATTAGCAATTTTTAGTGCTAAATAACCATCCTCGAAAGTTGATCTTGGTTTTATTTTTTTTCTATGAAGCGCAACAAGTTCATTCAGTTGAAGATTATAAGCTTCCTTATATCTTTCAATAAAAAAATTTAGAAATGGTTTTTGTGAGTGTGATTGATTTGAATTAAAGGTCTCTGCAGCGTTATTTTTAAGATTACCTGATAGAAGCATCCCTTTCTTTCCAAACAATTCAACTCTTTGATCATAACCAAATGAACAATGTCTAGAATTTGTTATTACACATATAACACCCTTTTTTGATTTCATCGTCACTGCAGCTAATTCATGATCATTAATATTTTTATAAAAATGTTCAAATGAGCTTGTAGAAGAACTTATTTCTGAAATTTCGTCATTTTTTAAATAATATCTACATAAATCAAAATCATGAATCATCATATCCCTAAAAATACCTCCAGATGATTGAAGGTAAGACTTAGATGGTGGAGCCGGATCTCTGCTAGTAATTATTATTTTTTCCAATCTTCCTATTTTGCCATATTCTAAATCTTTTTTAATAGAGTGGTGCCCAGGATCAAATCTACGATTAAATCCTAGTTGTATTTTTGAATTATTTTTTTTAACTTTTTTAAAAGTTTTAATTATTTTTTGTATGTTTAAATCTAATGGTTTTTCGCAGAATATAGTCTTATTGTACTTAATTCCTTCTTCAATAAATTTTATATGTGTATTTGTAGGGCTAGAAATAAAAATTATATCTACTTTTTTGTCTAAAAAAATCTTTTTATAGTTATTTTCAATAATACAATTATAAAGTTTTTTTGCTTTTTTACTTAATTTATCTATTTTTTCATAAACATATAAAAGTTTAAGACTTTTATTTTGATATATATTTTGAGCATGCATTTGCCCTATTCTTCCAAAACCAAAAAGTGCTACATTAACCATAAATTCTTTTGTAACTTTATTATATTTATAATATAAAATGATAATACTTTCTTAAAACTATGTCGATAAAATTAGGAATAGCACCAATTGCATGGAGCAATGATGATATGCCAGAATTGGGAGGTAAAACTTCATTAGAACAATGCTTAAAAGAAGCAAGCATGGCAGGCTTTACTGGAATTGAATCTGGTGGGAAGTTTCCGATGGATTCGAAAAAGCTTATTCCTAAGCTAAATAAAGAAAATCTTAAACTATGTTCTGGTTGGTACGGGGCCCAACTCTTAAAAAGATCACCAAAAGAAGAATTTGAACTTATGCAAAAGCAACTTAAGCTATTTAAAGATTGTAACGCTCCATGCATGGTCTTTGCAGAGGTAACGGATTCCGTGCAGACCGATCCTACTAAACCTTTGTCAAAAAGACCTAAATTATCAAAAGAGAATTGGGAAAAATTTATACAATCAATTAACGAAATAAGTAAAATGATGATAGATGAAAATATGCCGCTTGCATACCATCATCACATGGGAACAGTTATAGAAACCGAGGAAGATGTGAGTAAACTTATTGAAAAGACTAAAGATTCGGTTAAATTACTCGTTGATACAGGTCACATGCTGTTTGCTCAAGGAAATTCGATTAATTTAGTAGAAAATTTTTATGAAAGAATAATTCATGTTCATTGTAAAGATATTAGAAAAGATATTTTAGATAAATCATTAAAAAATGATTCAACTTTCAGGCAGGCATTTTTAGATGGAGCTTTCACTGTACCAGGTGATGGATGTATTGATTATGTTCCTTTCTTAAACGCTTTAAAAAAAAAAGCTTACTCAGGATGGCTTGTGGTTGAAGCTGAGCAAGATCCGGCTAAAGCAAATCCATTTGAATATGCTAAAATTGGATATAATTATTTAAGTAAAACTGCTCAAAAATGTGGTTTTGAAATTATAAATTAACGATAAGCAGAAACTAGTTCATTATTTCCTGCAGCAACACAAGGTGATTTAATACAAGTACCAATTATCCACTCAGAGCCAGCCTCAGACTCAAAATTTTTTTCTGATACAAAAATAATACCTTTATCAGTAGATTGACCCGCCTTTCCTTCCGCTTGTATACGTGGATCTTGTGAAGTTTGTATTAATGGTTTTTCAATACTATATGGATTATTAAGTTTAAAATTATCTAATATATAATTAACAATTTTTGATGAATTCCATAAAGAGTTACAATTTTCTCCCCAAGAGGTTAAATTATCCTCGTTAGAACTACATTTATTAATTTCATCATTCATAAATTCTACAATTATTTTGTGATTTGATTTTATATCATTTGCTTTTTGAAGAACTGAAGCACGAGTGGATGCGGTCCATATTAACATAACCACTACATAAAAAAATGAACTTAATACTAACAATTCTAAGGGGCCAAAATTTTTTAATTTCCTTCTAATATCAATCATAATTTTACAATCATAGATTTATTTAACTTATTTTCAAAAAAATCAATTATATTTTTTGTTGTTTCTATAGACATTCTTGATTTACACTCATTTGTGAAAGTGGCAGAGTGAGGACTAAGCAAAACCCTTTTGTTTTTCAATAGGGGGTTATCTTTGTTTACGGGTTCTTTTTCAAACACGTCTAAACCTGCGCCAAATATAATCTTATCATTCAATGCATTGTCTAAATCAATCTCATTTATTATACCACCTCTAGAAGTATTTATAATTATTGCAGTTTTTTTCATTGAATAAAGTTTTGAACTATTAATCATATTCTTAGTTTTTTTATTTAAAGGTATATGTAAGGATAAATAATCACAACTTTTCAAACCATCATCTAAATTATCAATTTTATTACCTCCAAATTCAGAAATAATTTCTTTTGAGACAAAAGGATCATATACATTTACTTTCATTTCAAATCCTAAGCATCTTTTTATCAAACTTTTTCCTATTCGACCAAAACCTACAATCAAAACTTCTTTATTAAACAATTCTAAAGTTTCAATTTCTAAAGTATTTTTTTTAAAATTTCCTAATCTTACTTCATTATCATATCTACTAATACTTTTTGATATTGACAACATCATGTAAATTACATGCTCAGCTACTGCAACTGCGTTAGCTGTAGCTGTAATTAATAGAGTAATATTATTTTTTTTTATATATTCTAAATCAACATTATCAAAGCCTACCCCATGTCTTGAAATTACTTTTAGTTTGGGACAGTGTTTAAGAATATTTTCATTTAATTTTGAAACTCTAAGAGTACAGGCATCAAAATTAGGGAGTTTTTTTTTAAGATTTTCTTCTGATACATCACTGATCAATTCATATATATAATCAGAATTCTTATCTATTAACTCTAAGCCATCTTTGTGAATTTTTTCAATAACTGCTATTTTCTTCATAGTTTTTGGCGGTCCCAAGGGGAATCGAACCCCTCTTTGTTGGATGAAAACCAACTGTCCTAACCGATAGACGATGGGACCATTTTTTTGAAAGTCTTATTAACAGATATATCATCGATAATAAACTCTACATTTGATTGCCCCTTCCACTCATTTAGGGATAATTTCCCCGCAATATTAAATGATTTTTTATTCGATTTGAGTAGATAAGCTCCAATATCGTTTTCAACTGCATTAAAAGCTATACATTTAATTATAGAGCCATCACTACCTATTAAAACTGATTTAACATGTTTTTCTCCAACAATTTTTCCATTAATTGTTTTAACATCTTCAATAATAAACTTTGGCTCTGGGTTACCTGAACCAAAAGGAGATAATAATGCTACTTTATTATAAAATTCTAAATTTATTGCTGAGGGAGAAATAATGCTATCTAAAAGTAAAGGTCTCTCAGATTTTAAATCTATATTTATGCTTCTAAATTTTTTAAATACGAAATCCTTAAATTTTTCTATATTCTCAACCTTGATGGAGAAGCCACCCGCCATTTTATGTCCTCCTCCTTTTAATAATATATTTTCATGAGTCGCAGCGATTATAACTGCACCAATATCAAAACCTATTATAGATCTCGCTGAGGCTTTTCCTATATCTCCGTCTAAAGAAATTATTATAACTGGTTTATTAAATTTATCTTTTAGCCTAGCTGCTACAATTCCGATGACACCTTCATGCCAATTAGACCCACTTAAAATTAAAACAGGATCATTAGAATAATTCTTTGTTTTATTTAAAATTTTTTGTAAAAGATCTTTTTCTAGTAGTTGTCTTTCCTTATTATATTGATCTAGCTCTGAAGCTAATAGAAAACTATTCTTAGGATCTTTATTTAGTAGTAAATTTGCACCATGCGAGCATTTGCCAACTCTACCACCTGCATTTATTCTAGGCCCAATTAAATATCCAAGATGATAAATTGAGGGATTTGACTCAATCTTACATAAATCTAATAAAGTCTTTAGCCCTAAATTTTTTTTTAATTTGATCACTTTTAAACCTTGTTTAACTATAGCTCTGTTTAAGCCTATTAATGGAACAACATCGCAAACTGTACCCAGTGAAACCAAATCTAAATAATCTATTAAATTCGGTTCATTTATACCATTATTATTAAACCATTTTTTTGATCTCAACGCTCTATTTAGTGACACAAGAAACATAAAAGAGACTCCCGCAGCGCATAAATATTGTAAATCAGATTTATCATCTAGACGATTAGGGTTTATTACAGAGAACGCGTTAGGTAACTTAATTTCTGATTGATGATGATCAAGGACTATAACATCGATTTCTTTTTCTTTTGCAAAGTTGATTGCTTCGAAAGATAGGGTTCCACAATCTACTGTAAAAATTATTTTTACATTCTTTTTTAATAATTCTGTAAAACTTTTAATAGAAGGCCCGTATCCCTCTTTTTTACGATCGGGTATATAAATTTCATAATTTAGATTTAGTTCATTAAAATAATTTCCCAATAAAGCTGTAGAAGAAGCACCATCAACATCATAATCTCCGAAAATACCTATTTTTTCATTATTGGATATAGCTTCTACAGTTCTTAATGTTGATTTTTCCATATCAATTAAATTATTTGGATTTGGTAGAAAGTTTTTTATTGATGGATTTAAAAAAGAGTCGATTTCCTCTTTTTTGATATCTCTAATGGACAAAAGTTTAGATGTTATTTCATCTAATGAAAAAGTTTCTTTTATAAAAGTCAAAACTTCTTTATTATATTTTTTTAAAATCCAGTTTTTGCCACTTATAGAAAGTGAGTTCATTTATTATAAATATTTTTAACTGACTTTATGATATTATTGCTTTTATGAAGAGCGAAAGTATTAACTTCAAATTCATTTCCCAGGTCTTTCACACCACTTGCTAAATCTCCTGATGTAACTCCTGTAGCACAAAATATTACGTCACCTTTAACCATATCACTAATATTATATTTTCTATTAAAGTCTTTGATGCCCATTTTCTTTGCTCTTATTTTTTCTTCATCATCTAAAACTAATCTACCTTGGATCTGACCTCCGTAGCAAGAAAGAGCAGCCGCAACTATAACACCCTCTGGACCTCCTCCTGTGCTATAATAAATATCATTTTTAGGTTTATCACCAATAACACTGAGAGCACCTGCAATATCTCCATCTGTTATATAATTAATCCTTACATTTAACTTTGTTAATTCTTTAACTATATTATCATGTCTAGGTCTTTTTAATACGCATGCTTTTATATCAGAAATTTTTTTACCTTTAGCTTCTGCTAACAACTTAATATTTTTTTTTACACCATTATCTATATCCATCAGATTATCTGGAAGATTTGTGCCAATTACGATTTTTTCCATATATGTGTCTGGTGCTGATAACAAACCTCCTTCTTCAGAAATAGCTAAAACGGAAAAGGCATTAGACTCGCCATTTGCTGTAAATTTTGTCCCTTCTAGTGGATCAACAGCAATATCAAACTTTGGTCCTTTTAAAGTTCCAAGTTTTTCTCCTATATACAGCATTGGAGCTTCATCCATCTCACCTTCACCAATCACTACCGTTCCTTCCATATTAATCTTATTTAATTCCCTTCTCATAGGGTCCACGGCGCCTTTATCTGCTCCTATTTTGTCTTTTTTTCCTATAAACTTCGAAGCTCCGATAGCTGCTTTTTCAGTAACTTTAATGAAAAGGTTTAAAAATTTTTTGTCGATTGACATTAATTACTATCAATCCTTATAAGTTTGGGTTTTTTCTTTATAAAGTTCTTTTTAGCTACTTCTTTTAATATTTTGTTTAAAAATTTATTTTTTGATTCATGAGTAACAATTATTATTGATGAAATTTTTTTATTTTTGTCAGGGTTCTGAACTAATCTTTTTATTGACACTTTATTTTTAGAAAAAATGCTTGTAATATTTGATAAAACACCTGGTTTATCTATAACTTCAAAACGTAAATAAGCAGAAAATAATCGTTCTTCTATAGAATTAAATTTTAGTTTTTTCCTCTCCTTGTTTGATAAAGAAAAAGGAAATTTAACGTTACCTCTTAAAATTGAAGAAATATCCGATACTAAAGCTGAAGTTGTTGCTGATGGACCTGCACCTTCACCTTGAATTATGCTTTGACCTACCGGTTTACCATCAATAATTACAGCATTTAAAACACCATCAATACTAGCTACGTAGGAGTCTTTTTTAATTAGTGTAGGATGTACTCTTTGGTAAATATTGTTATTTAATAGTTCTGCAAACCCTAATAATTTAATTTTATAACCTAATTTGTTAGCATTTTTTATATCTGTTGCGTCAATTTCTCTAATTCCTTCTACATAAATATTATCGCTTAAAAATGAATTAAAACATAAGGAAGATAAGATTTTTAGTTTTGCTGAAACATCGTCTCCGTTTAAGTCTGCAGAAGGATTAGTTTCAGCATAGCCAAGTTTTTTTGCAATTAATAGTACTTCTTCAAAATTTTTGTTTTTTTTATCCATAGAAGACAAAATATAATTTGAAGTCCCGTTTAATATTCCGTAAATTTTAGATATCTTGTTGGCAATTAAACTTTCTTTTAAAGATCTAATAATAGGAACTCCACCACACACAGAAGCCTCAAACTCCAAATTGACCTTATTTTTTTCAGCAATTTGAGCAAGCTGATCTCCGTATTTAGCTATTAAGGCTTTGTTAGCTGTAACTACATGTTTCTTGTTTTTAAGAGCGTTAAAAACTAATTTTTTGGCTGGACCTTCAGAACCACCAATAAGCTCTACGATTAAATCAACATCTTTAATTTTTGTAGAGTCTAAATAATTATTTAACCATTGACTTTCTTTAATTTTGATATTTCTTTTTTTCTTTTTATTTCTAGCAGATACGTATTTTACATATGGTAAGCAATTATTTTTTTCAGTTAAAATCTTTTTATTTTCATTAAGATACTTGTACAGATAGCATCCAATATTACCTAAACCAATTATTGCAATATTTAATTTTTTCATATCTTTATTATTGTCTGGTATTAATATCAGGAAATCTTTTTTTTTTTCCTTGTTTTAATAAATATTTAGATATTTCATCAATATTACATTTTTCTAATATATGACAAACATCAACAACATCTTTACGTCTTTTGTTAACATTATTTTTTAAAATTTTATTTTTCTCTCGAATAATTTTCTTTTCTTTATTATTCATTTTTTTTTCATTATCGATAGTTTTCCTTACAATTTGCCTTTTTTTTCTTTTATTCTTAATATTCTTTTTTATCTTAGTAATTTCTTCGTTAGATAGAGTTTTCAAATCTTTGTTTGTTTTGTTTTTTGAAAAAATACTAATTTTCTTTTCACCATTTTGGTTTTCTTTTAAATTTAATTCAACTAAATCTATCTCATTCTTAATTTTTTTATGCACTAACTTTACTTCAAGTGATAAATTTTCTTGAAAATATTGTTTTGCTTCAATTTTGTTGACACAAACATGATCACCACAAATAAAAACTGTTTTAGGTTTGCCACAATTACTTAACAATAAAACACTAATAACTAGCAAAAAAAACTTCATTCTAATCCTTGATGTTCTGGAAATTTGAATAAAAGATTCATATTTTGTACTGCTTGACCAGATGCCCCTTTAATTAAATTATCTATTGCAGAAAAAATAACAAATTTATTTTTAATTCTAGTTTGGCAAATAGATATTTCACAATTATTTGTATTTAAAACATTTCCAGATCCAATAGATGAATTTAATTTTAAAATTTTAATAAATTTTGAATTTCTATAATATTTAATAAGTGATTTTCTTAAAATATTACCTGATTTATCTTTATTGGTTTGAACATAAATTGAAGTTAAGATTCCTCTAAATGTTGGAAGTAGATGAGGGTTAAAAGAAAAAAAGATTTTCTTTCTTGTTAACTTTAACAATTGTTGGTCAATTTCACAAACATGTCTATGATTTTTTGTATTATAAGCAAATGTAGATGAAAATAAATTTTTATGATTAAACTTTTTTTTTAAATTCTTACCTGCACCAGAATAACCGGATTTAGAGTCGATTGTGATATTTCTCGTTTTAATTAAATTTTTTTTGATTAGTGGAACTAAAGGTAATTGTATTGAAGTTGGGTAGCATCCTGGATTAGAGATTATTCTGAATTTATCTATTTTTTGATTATTTAATTCTGGCATTGAATAGCATGATTCTTTAATAAAATTTTTAGCTTTATGCTTAAAATTATAGTTTTTTTCGAACACTTTCGTATCCGAAATTCTAAAATCGGCAGATAAGTCTATAAATCTTAAATCTTTATTTTTAAAATAAATCTTCTTAACTAATTTTTGCGCTTCACCATTTGGTAAAGATAAAAAAGCTAAATCTAAATTCATCCAATTAACTTTTTCTATAGAAGAAATTTTTGGTAATTTTTTTTTTATTCTTTTGTCAAAAAAACTTATTTTTTTTCCTAGATTTTTAGTAGCACAAAGGTGTTTAATCACAACTTTTGGATGCTTTGATAAAATGTTAACAAGATCTAACCCCGTATATCCCGTTGCACCAATTATGGCTATATTTATTTTATTATCAATTGACATAAGTACTTATATCATCGTCCTTTATAATAGTTAAATTTAAATGTTTATCTTTTTGAAAATTGGAAGCTTCTTCTAGCTTTCCTATGACCGTATTTTTTACGCTCGACAACTCTAGAGTCTCTGGTGGTAAGTTTATCTTTTTTTAAATTTTTCTTCAAATTTTCATCATGAGATATTAGAGCTTTTGATATGCCTAATATTATGGCTCCGGCTTGACCAGACAATCCCCCACCTTTTACAGAGCATTTCACATCAAAACTAGTTGCAACCTCAGAAATTTCTAAAGGTCTCGTTACAATTATTTGATGGACTGGCCTTTTAAAATATTCATTCATTTTTAAACCATTCACATGAATATTACCTGATCCTCTTTTTACCCAAACCTTAGCAATAGATCTTTTTCTTCTTCCAGTAGCATACTTGCTATCTTTAAAATTTAGCTTAACTTTTTTTATTTTGTTAATTGATTGATTATTAGCTTCCATTATTAAATTATATTTCTTTTATTTAACTTTTCAAATTCAATAATTTTTGGTTTTTGAACATCATGAGGGTGTGTATCACCTGCATAGATTTTAAGTTTTGTAAGTTGTTTTTTAGCAAGCGGGCCGCCTGGTAACATTCTTTTAACTGCTAATTTAAGTATTTCACCTGTTTTATTTTTTTCTTTTAAAAATGAAGGAGTGGATATTTTTATTCCGCCTGGATGTCCAGTGTGTCTGTAATATTTTTTATCTGAAAATTTTTTACCTGTAAATTTAATTTTATCAATGTTAGTTACCACAACAAAATCACCATTATCTATGTGAGGATTAAAAGTTGGTTTGTTTTTTCCTCTTAAAACTTTTGAAATATATGCTGCTAATCTGCCTACTACAGCATTCTGAGCATTAATGATATACCAGTCTTTCTTGATATCTTTCTTTTTAATAAAAGGTGTCATAATATTGGGCGATAAATACAAAGAATGTTAAACAAAGTCAATTTATTTAGTTCTAAAATAATATAAATTTAATGCACTAAACGCCAATAAGACGCTGGTAATTTGATGAGCTGAGGCTAAATAAATATTAAGACCAGTGACCAGAGTTAAAATTCCTAAAATTACTTGAAAAAATAAAAAAATTAATAACAATTTCAATGGGAAATATAAGTTTCGAATTTTTTTTTTATAAATAAACACTGTCAAAAGAATTACGTATATAATTATTAGATATGCTAAGTTACGGTGGTAAAATTGAACCAACGAATGATTATCTAATTCTAATAAACTTTTGAAATTAATAAAATAGTAATCGTTAGGTAAATAATTTGCACCCATTAATGGCCATGTTTGATAAATTCTACCCGCGTCTAAACCTGAAACAAAAGCGCCCATTATTATTTGAAATAAAATTAATAATATTAACATTTGAAAAGGTAAATTATTATTGGAAATTTTAAAAAAAGTTTTATTTTGTTTTGAATAAACATTCATTATTAGCCAAAAAATAGATGATATAATTATTATTGCAGTGGTTAAATGTATCGACAATCTATAATGACTTACAGTGGTATCATTAACTAAACCACTTTGGACCATAAACCAACCAATAATTCCTTGTAAGATAATTAATATGAAAATTAAAAAACAAATTTTAATGTATTCACTTCTAATTTTTTTGGAAAAATAAAAGTAAATTAAAGGTAATAAAAAAAATAAGCCTATTAATCTTGCGAGTATCCTGTGAAGATATTCCCAGTAAAAAATTACTTTAAATTCATCAATTGACATATTTGAATTTAACAATTTATATTGGGGGATTTTTTTGTATTCATTAAAATACTCATTCCAAGAATTAGCATTTAAAGGAGGTAATAAACCTTTGAATAACTCCCATTCTGTTATTGATAGACCTGAGTCTGTTAACCTGGTTAATCCCCCTACAATTATTATTAAAAATACTAATATTAAAGAAGCGAATAACCAATTTAGAAAAATTTTATTTATTTTTCTCTCGTTTGAATACATAATTTATAATATATATTTAAATTATTAATCTTATATTTAATTATTGTCGCTATGGTGAACAGAAATATACTTAAAATCAGAAAAAAATTGGACATATTAGATAATGAATTATTGGACATTATAAAAAAACGTACAAATTTAGTTAATCAAGTTATTCAAAATAAGACTTTTAAAAAAGATATAGTTGATAAAAAAAGAATTTCAATAATTTTAAAAAATATATCAAAAAAATCTAAAACAAAAAAAATTGATCCAAAAATTACAAAAAAAATATGGAAGTCAATGATCGGTGCTTTTATCGATTACGAGTATAGAAATTTTAAAAAAAAATAATTATTTACTGTGAGGAGGCAATTTTTTTTCAATAAAGAATTCATGTTTTCGTGTATTTGGATTATATTTTTTTAGCTTTAACTTATCTTTTGCTTTTTCTCCTTTGGTAGGCTTTTTTGCATAGTATATAAATTTACTATCTGGATTACTTTCAGGAACCATTCTAATTTTAAGATGAGTTTTTTTTGCCATAATTTTTAATGTTATTCAATTTGTTTAAAAGCAACCTACTTTTGCTTTTAATTTTATCTTTATAATATTCAGCTTTTAAACTATCAAAGTTATAATCGTCAAGTTTATTTGTATTTTTATCTAGTAGATTTCTTGCGCCTGAAATAGTCATTCCTTTAGATTTAAGTAAAAATTTAATTTTTTTTAAGATTTCCAGCTGTTTAATTGAATAATATCTTCTGTTATTGATTTTTCTTGCTCTTATTTGTTTAAATTCTTTTTCCCAATATCTCAGTATATGATTAAGAGGTTTTTTGGAAACTGGATCTACTAAATTTAAAATTTTTGATGTTTCTGAAATTGATATAAGCTTATTCATATTATTTCATCTAATTTTTCTACTATTTTTTTCGAGGGAATATATTTAATTGATTTTCTCGCAGTAATTATGAATTTTTCTTTTGTTTTAGGATTTCTTCCTAACCTCTCATTTTTATGAATAATTTTAAAAGATCCAACATTTTTTAAATTTAAATAACCGTCTTTAATACCCTGAACAATAACTTCAATTAAATCATCTATAATTTTTTTTGAATAATTATAGGAAAAACCAGTTTTTGTACTTAAAATTTTTGTTAAATCTTTTTTTTTTAAATTTTTATCTAACACTTTTAGAATGTTTTAAATTTTTTCTAATTTGAGACATTAAATTTCCTTTTATGATTTTATAACATAAATCAATAGAATAATAAAATCCTATTGGGTCAATACCTCCATGACTTTTAACAACTGGTCCATTTAATCCTAAAAAAATAGCTCCGTTGTATTTTCTAGGATCTAATTTATCTCTAAATTTTTTAAGAGAAAAATAGGAAAATATTAGAGACATTTTTGTAAATAAATTTTCTGTGAGTGATTTTTTTAAATTTTTTGTTATAAAGCTTGCAGTTCCCTCAGCTGTCTTTAAAGCGATGTTACCAGTAAAACCATCTGTAACAATTACATTGGAGTTTCCACTCATAATATTATTTCCTTCTATGTATCCTTTGTAAATAAAATTGTTTTCGTTTGATAAATCTTTAAGTTTTTTTGAAGCAGATTTTATTATTTCTGTTCCTTTTATTTCTTCTGAACCGACATTTAATAATGAAACTTTGGGTGTTCCATTTGGGTATAAAGATTTAAATAACGCTGAGCCTAATTCGGAAAAATCTATAAGATTTTCCGTATTGCATTCTATATTTGCACCTAAATCTAAAACCACACTCGTTCCACTTTGACTCGGCCATAAACCTGCTAGAGCTGGTTTACTTACTTCACTCATCATTTTTAAAATCATCCTGGATATTACTAACAGAACACCTGTATTCCCAGCAGATAGACTGATATCAGATTTTCCTTCGAGTTGATGATTAATGCAATTCCACATACTTGTATTTTTGGAATTTTTAACTGCTGTCATTGGAGATTCTTTGTCAGATACAACAGTGTTTGAATGAATAATGTTTATTAAATTTTCGTTTATATTGGTTTTTTTTAATCTTTTATTTATATCGTCTTCTTTACCAAAAATATTCAATATAAAATCGCCTTTGTATGCATTTTTATCTAAAAAAATATTTATTCCTTCTATAGTCTTTTCAGGAGAGTTGTCACCGCCCATTGCATCGATTGCAATAGAGATTTTTTTTGACATAATAATAGTTAAATATCTAGAATTTTTTTTCCGTTATAATAACCAGATTTTAAATCTACGTGATGTGAAAGTTTGTACTCACCGCTTTTTTTATCCTCAACAATGTTAATTGATGAAATCTTATGATGTGATCTCCTCATTCTTTTTTTAGATGTTGATGTTTTTCTTTTAGGTACGGCCATAAATTAAAATTTAAAGTTTTTTAGATCTTCTATCATATTTTTAGTTGGTAATTCAAAACAAAATTTATAAAAATTATTTAAATAAAGTGCAAATTTTTCTCTTTTTTGGAGCTCATTTATTGGTATTTCGAAGTATTTATCTAATAATTTTTGATTAATTTTAAGATTTGTTTGTTTTTCACTAAGTTTTATTAAAATATCATAGAAAATTTTATTTAAGTCTTTCATTTTCTTATTTACGGATACATCGCCGAAGCCTAATTCTCTTAGGTTATTTTCAATAAAAAAAAACAAATTATTATAATTAATTTGATCAGGCTTGTTTCCCTTAATTTTTTGTGAAAAAAGCATAACTGAATAATGTAAAAACATTAAATAAATACGAGTTTCATAAGTGTCTTTAAAATTAAGAATTTTATAAAAGAATATATTACGAGACAAAGTTAACAATGTATTGTAAAGAATAGAATTATGCTTTCTTGCTTTAAAAATCATATTATTTTTATAAATATTATATTGCTTATTATTTTATCATCATGCAAGTTGCAAGATCCTAATAAAACGCATGGTATAATCTACTTAGAAAACAGGTCAAATAAACTCATTATAAATAATTCTAATAAAAACGACATTATAAACATAATGGGTTTACCGCAAATTAAAAGTGAAATAGATGATAGCTGGATTTACTTAGAAAGAACTTTAACTAAAGGTAAATTTCATAAGTTGGGTAAACACGTTTTAAAAGATAATAATGTATTAGTACTTAACTTTGACAAGTATGGAGTTTTAACAAACAAAAATTTACTAAATAAGGGCGATTTAAACAATATTGATTTTTCAAAACAAACCACAAAAAATGTTTTTTCTGAAAAGAGTTTTGTCCAATCATTTTTAGAAAGTATAAAGCAAAAAATGTATGGAAATCGTAAATAATAATTAATGAGCTATAACTGCCAATAAAAGTAATGCAACTATATTAGTTATTTTTATCATTGGGTTCACTGCTGGACCCGCTGTATCTTTATATGGATCACCAACTGTATCGCCTGTTACAGCAGCCTTATGAGCTTCTGAACCTTTGCCTCCATAATTGCCATCTTCTATGAATTTTTTAGCATTATCCCAAGCACCTCCACCAGCAGTCATTGACACAGCTACGAATAGTCCAGTTATTATAACACCTAATAACATTGCACCTAATGATGAAAGTGCTGCCTCCATGCCACCAATTTGTAAAATTATAAAATATAAAATTACTGGTGATAGTACAGGTAATAAAGAAGGAATAATCATTTCTTTAATTGCAGCTCTAGTTAGTAAATCAACTAGCCTTCCGTAATCTGGCTTTCTTTTTCCTTTCATGATACCTGGAATTTTTTTAAACTGTCTTCTCACCTCTATAACAACTGCTCCTCCTGCTCTTCCAACTGCTTGCATTCCCATCGACCCGAATAAATATGGCAACATTCCACCGATAAGTAATCCAGCTACTACAAAAGGATTTGATAAATCAAATGTAACATTTACACCCTCTAGTGACGATCCCTTAACAGTTGAAAAATATTTAATATCTTCAGTATAAGCAGCGAATAATACTAATGCGCCTAATCCTGCTGAACCAATAGCGTAACCCTTGGTTACTGCTTTTGTAGTATTGCCAACAGCGTCAAGAGCGTCAGTAGTTTTTCTTACATTTTTTGGAAGTTTAGACATCTCAGCTATACCTCCAGCATTATCAGTAACTGGTCCATAAGCGTCTAGGGCGACCACCATTCCAGTAAGAGCTAACATTGCTGTTACTGCAATGGCTATTCCGTATAGTCCTGCAAGTTCATTAGTATATAAAATTCCTGAAACAATAATTAAAGCAGGTATAGCTGTTGCCTCCATAGATATAGCAAGACCTTGAATAACATTGGTTCCGTGACCGGTTGTTGAGGACTGAGCAACTGATTTAACTGGTCTATAATTAGTACCTGTATAATACTCCGTAATCCAAATTAATAATCCAGTGATTATAAAACCTACTACACCACATATGTATAAATCCATTCCATTAAAAGTTTTTCCACTATTGGTATAAGTTTCTGAAAGTCCAACTATTGAGTTTGTGACTGGATATAAAATTATTAGAGATGAGATAGCGGTTACAATAAAACCTTTATATAAAGCCCCCATTATATTTTTATTTTTTCCAAGTTTGACAAACCATGTACCTATAATTGATGTTAATATACAAGCACCACCAATAGCTAAGGGATAGATCATTAAATTGTAGTCAGATGGAAAAAATATAGAAGATAAAACCATTGTAGCAACTATAGTAACAGCGTAAGTTTCAAATAAATCTGCAGCCATACCAGCACAATCGCCAACATTGTCTCCAACGTTATCAGCAATCACAGCTGGGTTTCTTGGATCATCTTCAGGTATTCCAGCTTCTACTTTACCGACCAAATCAGCACCTACATCAGCACCTTTTGTAAAAATACCTCCTCCAAGTCTAGCAAAAATAGAAATAAGAGATGCTCCAAATCCTAAAGCAACTAAGGAATTAATAATTTCTCTATTATCAACATTTAAGTAGATTAAAATTATATAATACAAAGTAATAGCTAATAAAGCCAAACCGGCAACTAGTAATCCAGTTATTGCACCAGATTTAAACGCTATTGTTAAACCTGCTTGCAAACTATGTCTTGCTGCCTCTGCAGTACGAACATTAGCTTTTACTGATATAAGCATTCCAATATAGCCGGCAACACCGGAGAGAAAGGCTCCTATAAAATAACCAATACCTACCAGGTAACTAAAAAAATATGTTACTATTGCTAAAACAATCACACCCACAACTGCGATAGTTTTATATTGTCTATTTAGATAAGCTTTAGCACCAATTTGAATAGCTTCAGCGATTTCTTGCATTCTTGAATTTCCTGCACTTGATGAAATTATTTGTCCCGAAAGTAAATAGCTATAAGCGACAGCTAAAACACCAGTAAATGAAATTAGATAAAGTAATTCTAAATAATTGTTCATGATATAAAGCGCATAAATGCCAAATTAATATTAAAAACGCAAGCTAAACTTCGAATAAATAACAATTTTTAATCACCTATCCTTAATTCTTTAGATAATTTATCAAGAATAGCGTTTAAATAACCAATTTGAATTTTTTCAAGAAAATATTCTGAAGCTAATAAATACTCATTAATTATTACATTTTTTGGAGTATTGTGCTTAAACATAAGTTCAAATATAGCTGCGAACAATATAATCTTTAACAACTTATCTGTTTTAGAAAGATTTATATCACCGGATAAATGAGAGTTTATTGTATACTCTATTAGGTCCAATCTTTCTAATGTGCCTTTAACTACATCTTTTATAAATTTTTTATACTGACTTTTAGGGTATTCGATTTCCGCTTCTGGATTCATTAAAGAATTATATAATTTTTGAATTACTTTGATTCTAGGTGATGAATTCTTAATCTTTTTTGGGTTCATTTTTCAAAATAGATATCACTGCGTTTGCAGCTTCTGACCCTTTATTTGGCTTTTTAGATTTATTTTTTTTGCTTCTTTGTTTAGCTTGATTTAAATTTAAAGCTGTTATTACACCGTTTCCAATTGGTTTATTGAATTTTACTGAAAGATTTAAGATTGAATTAAATAATGAAGAGCATAATAGATCGAAATGAGGTGTTTGACCTTTTATTACACACCCTAAGGCAATAAATCCATCAAACTTATTTATATTTTTTCTAATTGCTATTGGGATTTCAAAAGAACCTGGAATATTTAAAATACTTACTTTAAATTTAACATCTAACAATCTTTTTTTACTGTTCAAAACTAGATTGTTAGATATTTCCTTATAATAGATAGAATTTACAATTAAAATTTTTTTCATTTTATAATTATTTGTTTTTTAATTTTTAAATCAAATCCATCAAGACCAATGATTTTTTTTCTACTTCTAGATAGCAGTATCATATTTTTAACATTCAAGTCTTTAATTATTTGAGCTCCGATGCCATAATATCTCAATGTATTAATATTGCTGTATTTTGGGGTTTTATTTTGATTGTTGATTATTAATAATAAATAACTTTTAAATTTTGATAATGTTCTTAAAGATTTTCTTACTTTAATATTTTTCAAAATATTTCTTTTATTTACTCCAATTGAAATTACTCTAACAGGCACAGATTTCTTTCGATTTAAACTACCTCTTGTAATTGCTAAATTGATATTATTTTCTAATTTATTTTTATAATAATTAATATTTAATTTTATATTCTTATTTAAATAGACTGTTTTTGTATTTAATTTAATTACTAACTTTTCATACTTTAAACGATATGAAATTAAGTCTTCTATTGAAGCTAATTTAATCTTATGTTTTTCAGAAAACTTATAAAGATCTTTTAATCTTGCCATCCTTCCGTCCTCGTTCATTACTTCACAAATCACTGAACTTGGATTGAGATTAGATAATTTTGAAATATCAACTGAAGCTTCAGTGTGTCCTGCTCTTTCTAAGACACCTCCGTTTTTTGCTACTAAAGGAAAAACGTGACCTGGAGATACAATATCTTTTTTTTTGACTTTAGGATTAATAGCTATTTTAATTGTTTTAGCTCTATCTTGAGCAGAAATACCTGTAGTAATTCCCTTCCTTGCTTCGATTGAAATCGTAAATGCGGTTTGCATTCTAGATTTATTATTTGGAGACATTAATGGTAATTTAAGATTATCAATTTGTTTTTTTGTTAAAGCTAAACAAATCAAACCTCTTCCATGCTTAGCCATAAAGTTGATATTTTTAGAATTGCATTTTGAGCCAGGTATTATCAAATCACCTTCATTTTCTCTATTTTTGTCGTCTACTAAAATAAACATTTTACCTTTTTTAGCATCTTGAATTATTGATGATATATTAGAAAATTTATTATTAGACATTTAATTTGAATACTTATGAATATATTTACTAAAAATATCCAATTCAATATTTACTAAATTCTTGTTTTTTAAATTTCGTAAATTTGTAAGCTTTAAAGTATGCGGAATTATATTTATTTCAAAAGAGTTTTTTATAACTTTAGAAATAGTCAACGATACACCGTTGATAGATATTGATGCTTTTTCAATTAAAAATTTAGTAAGGTTTTTGTTTAAAATTTGAAGATTTATTATCCAAGTCTTGTCTATAATTTTAATATTTCGGATTTTAGCTACAGAATCAACATGACCTTGAATGAAATGACCAGATATTTTTTGTCCATAGGAAATTGATTTTTCTAAATTAATAATCTGTTTTTTTTTTAAAAACTTAAAATTAGAACGCATTAAAGTCTCATTAGAAATATAAAAATATATAATATTTTTTTTAATCTTTACTAGAGTCAAGCAAATGCCATCGCAGCAAACTGAAGACCCTAACTCTTTTAGATTAAATCTTAATTTAGACTTTATGCCAATAAATAAACTATTTTTTGTTTTATTTATGCTGTGAATATTTCCTGTATTGTAAATAATTCCATTAAACATTTTTTAAAATTCCATTTTAAACAGTTTATCATTATTTAAATTAATTGACATCGTCTTTGGTGAAATATTTTTAAGATATTTCAATGTAGCGTTATTTTTACCTTTTTTTTTTAAATTGTAATTACTGCTAAAAATATATAAATCATTAATTATTCTATTTTTTATTAAGGTATTAAGAAAAGTAAGTCCAGATTCAACTAGAATTCTAGAGTAACCCATTTTGTAAATTTTTTTTAATAACAAGTCAAAATCTTCTTTATCTCTTAAAGAGTCAATAGATATAATTTTATATCCCTTTTTTTTATAAGCTCGTGCTTTTTCTTTATTTACTTTGTAAGTAATTAAATAAGTTTTTCTTTTTTTAAGAATTTTATTTAACAAAAGATTTTTTTTTAATTTTAAATTTAAATCTATTATAAATAAATCAGGTTTATATTCAGTAAGACCTTCTAATCTGCAATTAAGTAAAGCATTATCGGAATTAATACTTTGTGACGTTGATATTATTCCATCATGTCTTGATCTTATTAAATGAGTTACTTTTCTTGAAAAGATATTTGTAATCCATTTTTCTTTTTTATTTATTGTATAATAATCTTTAGATATAGCGATCTTTGCTGAAATAAAAGGCTTATTATATTTTTTATTTATGAGGTAACTCTTGTAAAAATTATTATATTTTTTTGATTTAATTAATTTTGTTTTGATACCTTTTTTTTTAAGAATTTTTTTTGCTTTTTGGAAAGTTCTTAAATCTGGATCCTCAAGTCCAAAGTAAACACTTTTAATTTTTTTTTTTATAATAATATCAGTACAAGGAGGAGTTTTTCCGAAGTGTATACAAGGTTCTAAGGATGTGTACAGAGTTGATCCAGTAGTATTTTTAGCTTTATTTAATGCATTATACTCAGCATGTGGTCTGCCATTAATTGAGGTAACACCAGAGGAAATTACTGTGTTATTTTTAACAACAATTGAACCTACCGATGGATTTTGACCTGTTTGTCCAAGGTTTTTTTCTGCTATTTGAAAAGCTAGATTTAAAAAAAATTTATGATTTGTTGTCATCTAGATTGCCCACAAACTGTTCAAAATCTTTCGCTTCTTTAAAGTTTTTATATACAGAAGCAAAACGAACATAAGCAACTTTGTCTAGTGAAGATAAACCATCCATTATAAATTTACCAATTGTAGGTGTGGGTATTTCACTTTCACCTAATCCTTCAAGATTTCTTACTATCTTAGATATAAATTTTTCAATTGTTTCAGAGTCAATTGGTCTTTTTCTAGTAGCTATTCTTATTGATTTTGAAATTTTATCTCTATCAAAAGGTTCTCTTTTTCCATTTCCTTTTATAACGGTAAGCTCTTGAAATTGAACGCGTTCAAAAGTTGTAAATCTTTCTTTTCTATCACAACCGCAAAGCCTTCTTCTCCTGATAGCAGTCCCATCTTCTGTTGGTCTTGAGTCTACTACTGAAGTGTCTTTTTCTCTACAAAATGGGCAAAGCATAATTTTTAATTAATTATCATATATAGGAAAAGTTGAACAAAGATCAATTATTTCTTTTTTAACTTCTTTTTCTATTCTTGAATTATCTGATTTATTTTCACTTAATCCTTTTATAACTTTATATATTAATTCTGCAATTTGCTTAAATTCTTGTTCGCCAAAACCTCTTGTTGTACAAGCTGGTGTACCTAATCTTATTCCTGATGTAATCATCGGGCTTTCAGAGTCAAAAGGTATGCCATTTTTGTTACACGTTATATTGGCTCGTCCCAAAGAGGCTTGAGCATCTTTGCCAGTGACATTAAATGATCTTAAATCAATTAACACTAAGTGAGTATCTGTTCCGCCAGAAAAAATTTCAAAACCTTTTTTCATTAAATTGTTGGAGAGAACTTTGGCATTATTGATTACATTTTTAGTATATTCCCTAAAATCTTCCGAAAGAGCCTCTTTAAAACAAACTGCTTTGGCTGCTATAACATGCATTAATGGTCCACCTTGTAAACCTGGAAAAATTGCACTATTAAATTTTTTAATTAACTCCTCATTATTGGTTAAGATAATTCCGCCTCTTGGACCCCTTAAAACTTTATGCGTTGTTGAAGTTACTACATCTGCATATTTAGTAGGATTAGGATAAGCACCACCAGCTACTAAACCTGAAAAATGCGCCATGTCTACTAATAGGTATGCACCAACTTTATCACATATTTCTCTAAATCTTTTAAAATCAATTATTCTCGAGTATGCACTACCACCAGCAATTATAAGTTTTGGTTTATTTTCAACAGCAAGTTTTTCGACAGAATTATAATCAATTAAACCAGTTTCTTTATCCACTTCATAGTGGAGAGCATTGAACCATTTACCTGATTGGGCTGGTTTAGCACCATGTGTCAAGTGTCCACCTGAGTTTAAACTCATCGCTAGAGTAGTATCGCCTGGTTTTAATAAAGCCAAATAAACTGCTCCATTAGCTTGTGCACCAGAGTGTGGTTGAACATTTGCAAATTTGCAATCAAATAATTTTTTTGCTCTTTCGATAGCTAGATTTTCAGATACATCTACATGCTCGCATCCACCATAATATCTTTTTCCAGGATAACCCTCTGCATACTTGTTTGTTAAAACAGATCCTTGGGCTTCCAAAACTGCTTTTGACACAATATTTTCTGACGCAATTAACTCTATGTGGTTTTCCTGTCGTATAAACTCATCTCTAATTGAGTTGTAAAGTTCTTTATCAGCGTCCTGAAGTTTTAATTTAAAAAAGCTGTTTAAATATTTATTTAATTTTATTACTGACATTATATCTTTTTGATCCTTTTTAAATGTCTACCGCCTTCAAATTTAGTTTTTAAAAATAGTTCAACTAATTTTAGTGATAAACTTTTTTTTGTTAATCTTGCTCCTAATGCGATTATATTAGCATTATTGTGTTGTCTAGACAATCTTGTTGACGTAGTGTTGTAGCAAACTGCCGCTCTAATACCTTTAATTTTATTTGCACTTATAGCCATACCTGTACCAGATCCACACACTAAAATACCAATATCGCTTTTTTGCTTTTTAAGACGGTTAGCAAGTTTTTTTGCGTAATCAGGATAATCAACTGATTTATTTTGATAAGGACCTAAGTCAAATATTGATACATACTTATTAATAAGATGATCTTTTATTTGCTCTTTAAGATTGTAACCGGCATGATCTGAGGCTATGCAGATTTTTTTAAATAAAAAGTTCAATTTAATTAAATTTATAATCTAATACACAGGCAACAAGATGAATTCTATTCTCTTCTCCACCATTGAATGCGTTGTGGTATTTAGTGTTATTAGTGATCCAAACAGATCCGTCAGCTGGCATATGTTTTGCAACATTGTCAATAACCATTATACATCCTGGGTTCGTAATTATTGGAATATGTAATCTTGGTTCAGGATCTCTATGCCAACTTAATGTCGATCTAGGTTCTTTTAACAAAATTCTAACTCTTCCAAGTTTGTATTTAGAAGATAAAGCGTCAAAAACTTCTTTGAAATATGTATTTTCATAATCAGGAATAAATTCTGAATATTCTGACTCATCAATATTTATATCTCTAGAAACTTCTACACCGGATTTATCTGGCTTCGTCCAATAAATTCCTCTCGCTTTACTACCCTTGACAGATTCAGGATCACCAGGTTTTCTTGTTAAACAGATAGCTCCAAAATGTGATATTCCCCCACCATCCTCAAATTTTTTAGTTTTTATTATTTGTCTATATGCTTCTTGTAACTTTAAAATATCAAATTTAATATTTTGTTTTTGAAAATCATTAAAACTTAAAAATTTATCTTCTCTTTGTAAATCTAATTTGACTATGTTTCTTAAATTTGTGTCCATGAGTTATTGTTATTTATCGTTTTGTACTATATATTTGTATAATACATTTGTCGCATTTTAAATTAAATTAAAGCATGATTACCGGTAAATATCCCAACTTAAGACTACGTAGAACTAGAAAATACACCTGGTCAAGAAGATTGATACAGGAAAATAACTTGTCAAGTAACGATTTTATCTACCCTATATTTTTAATAGAAGGAAAAAATAACAAACAGTCTATTAAGTCAATGCCTGGCGTGTATAGACATACTATAGACAAGCTTGGTGGCTTAGTAAGT
Organism: Pelagibacterales bacterium SAG-MED28; assembly: GCA_014653835.1. Lineage (GTDB taxonomy): Bacteria > Pseudomonadota > Alphaproteobacteria > Pelagibacterales > Pelagibacteraceae > Pelagilacustribacter. The sequence continues at coordinate 63,755 of JACWDY010000001.1, read as the reverse complement.
AATGCTATAAAAAATAAAATACCTATGATTGCTCTTTTTCCTTCCACACCAAATAAAAAAAAAGATTATAATGGCAATGAAGCATTAAATGAAAATAATTTAGTTTGTAGAGCTATTCGATATATAAAAAAAAGATTTAAAAATGATATTGGCATCATGTGTGATGTAGCCTTAGATCCATATACATCTCATGGTCACGATGGATTGTTAAAAAAAAATTATGTTTTAAATGATAAAACAATTGAAGTTTTAAAAAAACAATCTTTGCTACAGGCTGAAATGGGCTGTGATGTTATAGCCCCATCAGACATGATGGATGGAAGAATTGGTAAAATAAGAAAATTTTTAGATAGAAATAGTTACCACGACGTACAATTACTTTCTTACGCAGTAAAATATGCATCTAATTTTTATGGTCCTTTTAGAGATGCAATTGGATCAAAAAAATCTTTAGTAGGTAACAAGAAGAATTACCAAATGGATTATGCAAATAACAATGAGTCGATGAGAGAAGTTGCTCTCGATATTAAAGAAGGTGCTGATATGGTAATGGTTAAACCTGGTATGCCCTACTTGGATATTATTAGAAATGTAAAAGATAGTTTTAAAATACCAGTTCTGGCTTATCAAGTTTCCGGAGAGTATAGTTTAATAAAAAATGGCATTAAAAATAAACTTATTAAAGAAGATGCTATTTTTGAAAGTTTAATGGGTTTTAAAAGAGCTGGCGCATCAGCAATTGTTTCTTACTTTGCGATAGATATAGCAAGAAAACTTAGCAATTAGTTGAAATAATTTTCTAAAATTACTCTAGATTTTGGAAATATAATATTATTTGGCATAAAAAACTTATTTTGCATAACATATCTTGTAAAATTAAGCGATTTTTTAATTAATGTATTTGAAAATTTATCAGGTATTTTTTTTAAAATAAGAAAATTAGGAACTTCGTAAATGTAACTATCGATTTTAATTTTATTGAAATCATTTATATTTATATTTTCGAATTTATTTTGACTAAGATTAGTATCGTAACCTAATTCTTTAATAAGATTTAATTCAAAAAAAATATATAAATAAATCCAATTTTCTAAATTTAGTGAAACAATTAGCTTTTCAAATGAGTTGTAAATATTTTTGTTAGGTTGAGACTCAGGGAGTAAAACATTTAAAAGAGAACAAATAGAAATTAATGCAGAGGTTCTTTCTTTATCGTTAAAATATAAAGGTGAAACAGGCTTGATTAATTCTGTCTTTAAATATCCAATTTTATTTTCACTTTTGGCATTGTGTGAGACGAATAGTTTATTTGAAATTTGCAAATAATTTCTTATTTTTCTAGAATTACCTCCGTAAACAATGCCATCTACTCTCCCTTTTTTTTGAGTAAAAATGTTTATTATATTTGCATTTTCCCTAAACTTTCTTTTTGATAATAAATAACATTCATCTTCCCAAATCATATATCTAAAAGTCTTAAAAGTTTATATGCTGCGTCCTGTTGAGCATTTTTTTTGGATGAACCAATTCCAATAACTTTTTTAGAATTTGGTATTTGAACTTCAGTTTTAAACAACGGTCTATGTTGAGGGCCAGTTTTTTTTGAAAATATATACTTTGGAAGGACTTTAAATTTTTTTAAACTAAATTCTTGTAGTTTCGTTTTAGAGTCAATTAGTGTAATATTTGATTTTAACAAATATTCTTCCCAAAAATAATGTATAAATTTTTTAGCAAATTTTAATCCTCCATCTAAGTAAATAGCCCCTACAATCGCCTCTAAACAATCGCTTATAATTTTGTCAGATGATCTGTCAAGCTTCCTATGTGAAGAACCTAAAAAGATAAATTTTTTTAAATTAATTTTTTTTGCTATAAGAGAACATGTTTTTTTATTAACTAAATTTGCAAATTTTTTATCAATAACCCCTTCTTTTTCCTCCGGATATTTTTCTAACAATCTCTCTGAAATGATTAACCCCAAAACTCTATCTCCTAAAAATTCTAATTTTTCGTTATTAATATTATTATCAAAGCTTTTATGCGTTACCGCTTTCTCCAATATTGATTTTTGTTTAAAATTATATTTTATAATTTTTTCAAGGTTGCTTATCTTTTCCATTATAAAACTTTAATTAACCTTTCAAATCTAAATGAATTTCCTAGGTTCCAAAATTTTAATAAACTACTTGTATTAGTATCATTTGAAAAAAATATTAGTTGTGCTTCTCCGACTAAATTAAGATTGCTTACATAGCCAACACTATCTAAATATCTACTATCTTTGGAGCAGTCGCGATTATCTCCCATTAGAAAAAAATGATCAGGTGGTACTTCAAATTTTTTGGTATTTTGTAATGTTCCCCTTTTTTTATATACTGCTAAATATTTGGCACCATTTGGTAAAGTTTCAATGAATGATTTGGTTTCTAATATAAATTTACCACATCTAATTATTTCACTTGGTTCTACTTCTTCTCTTAAAATTTTATTATTATTGATAAATAAGTTACCATTTACAAATTGTATTGTATCACCAGGCATTCCTATTAATCTTTTAATATAATCTGTTCTGTTATCTGCTGGAGTTTTAAAAACTACTAAATCACCTCTTTCAGGTAATTTTGAAAAAAAGCGCTTGTTAGAAAAATTTGGACTAAATGGAAATGAATGCTTGCTATAACCATAAGTATATTTAGATACAAAAATACGATCACCAACTAACAAAGTCGGCTCCATGGAAGATGAAGGTATATAAAAAGGCTGAAATAATAGCGATCTAATAAATATAGCTATTATTAAAGCTCCTATTAAAGTCTTTAAATTATCAAAAATTATATCAATTATTTTTTTTTTCATACTGAAATGGTTACAAAAGCAACCGCATAATCTCTTTCATCTGATAAGGATAAGGAAATTTTAATTTTTTTTTGTTTAAGTATTTTTTTAATTTTTTTTTTTGTTTCACCTATTAAATCTATATATGGCTTACCTGACCTATTATTTAAAACTATAATTTCATTAAAATTAATTCCTTTTGAAATGCCTGTACCGATCGCTTTAGAAAAAGCTTCTTTTGCCGCAAACCTTTTCGCATAACAATTATAATGAGTGGTAACTTTGCTACATTTTAGAACTTCTTGTTCATTAAAAATGCGTTTAATAAATTTTTTTTTTTTTAAAGATGATTTTATTCTTTTTATACTCACAATATCAGTGCCAATTCCATAAATAATCATAATTTTAAAATCTTTTGAAATGTTTTAATTACCTTTGAAATTCCAACAAAAATGGACTCTCCTATTAAAAAATGACCTATATTGAATTCTGTGATACCGTTTATTCTAGATAAAATTTTAGCGGAGTCATAAGTAAGTCCATGTCCTGCATGAACCTCTAAGCCTAATAGGTTTCCGACTTTGACTGCTTTTTCGATTTTTTTTATTTCATGTTTATAATTTTTTTTTTGATTTATTAAATTACACAATTTACCAGTATGAATTTCAACGCAATCTACATTTAATTTTTTTGCTTCTCTTATATCTTTTAAACTTGGTTCAATAAATAAACTTATTCTTAATTTCTTTTTTTTAAGTTTGTTAATTAGAGTTTTTAAAAACATTTTATTATAATTAAGATTAAGGCCTCCCTCAGTCGTAATTTCTTTTCTTTTTTCTGGAACTATACAAATAAATGGAGGTTTGCTTCTAGATGCAATTTTTAACATTTCTTTAGTGGCTGCTATTTCTAAATTAAGTGGAATTTTTATTTTTTTTATAATTTTTTTAAGATCTTGCTCATTAATATGTCTTCTATCTTCTCTTAAATGTATTGTAACAGAGTCAGCTCCATTTTTTTCAGCCAATAATGCTGCCGTCAATGGACTTGGATAGTTTTCACCTCTTGCGTTTCTAACAGTTGCTACATGGTCAATATTTACACCAAGTCTAATTCTTTTCATTAAAGATTTCTGCTACCTGGTTTTACTGGATCAATAGATATTAATTCTTTTGGTAAATTTTCTTTTTTATAAGTTGGAATGTTTAATTCGATTTGCGATATAATTTTATCATTAATTTCTGATTTGCCATTAGATCTATCTATTATACATGCATAACCAACTATATTAGCTTTATTTACAGTAACTAATTTTGAGCATTCAATACTAGACTTTCCAGTTGTAATTACGTCTTCGACAATCAAAACATTAGTATCTTGTTTAATTTTAAAATCTCTTCGTAATTGGAATTCTCCATTAACTCTCTCAGAAAAAATACTTTCTACACCTAGAAGTTTACCTATTTCATATCCAACAACAATTCCTCCCATTGCTGGAGACAGTATTAAATCAATATTTTCAAACTCACTTTTGATTTTTTTAACTAATGAATGACAGATTTGCGTGGCTTGGCTGGGCTTGCTCATTAATTGAGCACATTGAACATACTTTGGACTATGTAAACCAGAGGAGAGAATAAAATGCCCTTCGATTAAAGCTTTAGTTTCTTTTAAAATTTTCAAAGATTCTTCTAATGAAAGCATTTTTTTTCTGTTTATGTCTTATTATTTTAAAATTTAAATCGCTTTGCTTTATTTCACTTATCAAGTTTGTGAAATTTTTCAAATCTTTAATTTGTAAGTCAAAAGCAAATTTTAAATATTTTTCTTTTCTTTCAAGCAACTCAACATTAATTATATTTCCTTTGTTTAATCCGATTAATGAGCAAATATTCCCTAAAGCTCCAGGTTTGTGAGGTAAATCTACTTCAATTGTACTTTTGTAATTTTTTTCAACTTTTTTTTCTGTTTCTGTCGATTTATCTTGCCAATACCTTCTTATAGCTGCCCTTGCTTTCCCTGTCTTTGCCGAACTTAACCAGTGCAATGACGGTGATGCATTTTTAGAAGTTTCAATTTTTATCATATCACCATTGTTTAAAATATTTTGTAATGTTGTTTCTCTACCATTGACAGAACAACCGATAGCACTATCACCAATTTTTGTATGCACGGCATAAGCAAAATCGATTGGCGTAGCCAATTTTGGTAACTTAATTACAGATCCCTTTGGAGTAAAACAAAAAACATTTTCCTGAAACATTTGTAATTTAGTAAATTCATAGTAATGCTCTGGACTATTACCAGCTTCAATTATTTCAACTAAATCTCTTAGCCAGTCATATTCTTTCCATGATAAGTCGGAAAATTTCTCAGACGATTTATATTTCCAATGTGATGCTATACCTCTTTCGGCAAATTCATTCATTTCAAAGGTTCTTATTTGAATTTCAATTCTATTTTTTTGCGGTCCTATAACTGCCGAATGTATAGATTGGTATTTATTTATTTTTGGTGTAGAAATATAATCCTTAAATCTTCCAGGAATTGTTGGAAATTTGCTATGAAAAATACCTAGTGTTTTATAACAATCTTCCACTGTTTTAACTATTATTCTAAAACCTATAATGTCTGTTAGTTGTTCCAAAGAAACTTTTTTATTTTGTATTTTTCTCCAAATAGAAAATGGAGTTTTTTCTCTTCCATTAATAGTCGCCTCTACTCCATTCTTATTTAAAAGTTCAATCAGTTCTGTGGAAATAGATTTGAAAGTATCGTCTTTATTATTTTTTATAAATTGAAGTCTTTCGATAATTAAGTCTCTTGCAGGTCTGTTTAGCACTGAAAAAGAAAGATCTTCTAGCTCATCTCTTATAGTATTCATTCCCATTCTTTCAGCTAATGGAGCGTAGATTTCCATAGTCTCTTTTGCTTTTCTAATTTTTTTTTCTTTATCTTTAACAAATTGTATTGTTCTCATGTTATGTAAACGGTCGGCAAGTTTCACTAAGAGAACACGTATATCCTTTGAAGTTGCTAATATTAATTTTCTAAAATTTTCAGCTTTAGAGTCGTCAGAGGCCTTATCTTCTAGAGCAGAAATTTTAGTTACGCCATCAACTAAGTTAGCTACTTCTTCTCCAAACTCTTTTTTTACACTCTCATAAGTAACATTTGTATCTTCGATTGTATCATGAAGTAGTCCTGTTGTAATTGTAGCGCTATCTAACTTTAAATCTGTCAAAATTTTTGCAACAGCCACCGGATGTATAATATAGGGTACACCTTCATCTCTTTTTTGATTTTGATGAGCCTCTAATGCAAAATTATAAGCTTTGTTAACAGTATTTATGTTTAAAAATCTATTGTACAATTTTATTTGAGTAATTAATTCGTTGTTGTCTATCATGTCTTTATATTAACATTTTTATTCAGCCTTGTAATCTCTATCCTGGATTTTAGGTCCAATTGACCTATTAAAACATTTACATTTTTCTTTAAAATTGGATGTTCCCAGCAAGGGTCTATCTGACTTATTGGAAATAAAACAAAATTCCTTTGATGGCATCTTTTATGAGGAATCGTTAAATTATTCATATCTATATTTTCACCATTAAAATCTATAATATCAATATCACATACTCTTGGATTATTTTTTTTAGTTTTAACTCTTCCAATTTTCTTTTCGATGAGAGAAATAATATTTCTGAGTTCTCTAGCTTCTTTACGAAATGTTCCAAAAATACCTACATTTAAAAAATTTGGTAAATTTTTATTTGGATAGGATGGTGTTTCATAAAAATTGGATATTCTTTTAACATTAAACTTATTTTCAATTAGAAGTTTAATAGCAATTGATATATTATCAAATTTATTACCAAAATTTGAATTCAAATTAGATCCAATATTTAGATGTATCATTTATTATTCTTACTTAACAATCTAGCTTTTTCTCTATTCCAATCTCTAGTTTTTTTTACTTGTCTTTTATCGTAAAGTTTTTTTCCTTTTGCTACAGCTATTTCAACTTTAACTTTACCTTTTATAAAATATAATTTAGTAGGTATTAATGTTAGACCTTCCTGATTGATACGACCAATAAGTTTATTGATTTCTTTTTTTTTTAATAATAATTTTCTATCTCCTTTAGGATCGTGATTGTTATATGAAGATTGTCTATATAATGGTATATGTGAATTAATTAAGAATAATTCTCCATTATTATCAACTGCATAAGAGTCAGCGATACTCCCTTTTCCATCTCTAAGTGATTTTACCTCTGAACCTTTTAAAGAAATTCCTGCTTCTAAAATTTCTAAAAAAAAATAATTGAAGCTCGCTTTACGATTTAAAAAAATTATTTTTTGTCCGGGTACTAATTTTTGTTTCATTAAAGTAACTTAGCTACTTTAAGTGCCTCTGAGATTTTCTTTTTTGTTTCGCCTTTTACTTCAACGAGCGGTAATCTTACAGATGGGTTACACATTCCTAATAATGAGGCTGCATATTTGACTGGCGATGGATTACTTTCAATAAACATAGCATTATGAACTGGTTGTAAAATTTTATCTAATTCTACAGCTTTATTAATATTATTAGCACAAGCTATTTGAAAATTTGAACAGTATTTTGCAGCTATATTTGCGGTTACACTTATAGACCCAACACCACCTCTTTTATTAAATTCTAAAGAATTATCATCATTTCCAGTCAATTGGATAAAATCTTTTCCCATCGCTTTTAATTGTTGATCAACTCTGCTCAAGTCACCAGTTGCATCTTTTACTCCAACAATATTTTTTAATTCGAACAACTTAGACATAGTATTTACACTCATATCTATTACAGATCTGGAGGGAATATTGTAAATAATGATCGGTATCCCAACATTATCATTAATTTTTTTGTAGTGTTGATATAAACCCTCTTGAGTTGGTTTATTGTAATATGGCGTTACAACTAACAAAGCATCTGATCCTGCTTTTTCAGCAAATTTAGATAACTCTACTGCTTCATCTGTTGAGTTAGATCCTGTGCCAGCTATTACAGGAATTTTTCCACTACATTCTTTAACAGCAATTTCAATTATTTTTTTGTGCTCATTATGAGACAAAGTTGGGGACTCTCCGGTAGTTCCACCTGGAACAACACCATTAGTGCCATTTTCTAAATGATAATTGATTAATTTTATATAACCGATCTCACTTAAATCACCGTTATCGAATGGGGTAATCAGAGCTACAATTGATCCTTTAAGCATAAAACAAAATAAGATAAATAAGTGTTAACTTATGACCATTAAATTAATTAGTCTAGTAATAATAACACTTTTTTTATTATCTGGTCAGAGTTATTCAGAGGATCAATTCCTATTTCCTAAAAAAAAACCTTCAATATTTAAAAGCGCAGATAATACTGAAAAAACTGATTTAAATAAAGGTTTACCACAAAAAAAACCAGTAATTCAAAAAGAAGAAAATATTGAAAAGGAAAAAATAGCAAAACAAAAAGAGGTAAAAGAGAAAAAAGAAAATAAAAAAAAAGAAATAATTTCACAAAAAAACGCATTTATTTTTCCTCAAAAAAAACCTGCTATTTACAAGGCTTCAACTAAAGAAATAGAAAAATCGTCAATTTTGAATCAGAAAGATTTCATTCGTGCAAAGGAAACTATAAACTTTATTAAAGATAAAAAATGGAATAGTGCACTTAAGAGTGCTTCAAAAGTTAAAGATCGTGAATTTAGAAATCTTATCGATTGGATGTATCTAAAAACTACAAGAAATGGTGCATCATTTAGTGAATATAAAAATTTTATCGAACAAAATAGTGAGTACCCCCGAATTAATAGAATTAGATTTCTTGCAGAGGGAAAAATTTATTTAAGAAATAACTCCCCGACCTCAATAATAAATTGGTTTGATAAGTATCCACCGCTTGGAGGAATGGGAAAAATTAAATTAGCAGAGGCTTATCTTGAAAAAGGGCAAACAGAAAAGGTTCAAGAATTAATTAAAGAAGGTTGGGAAACTGCAACAATAAGTAAAAATGATTTGGGTTATTATCGTGCTAAATTTAAAAAATTTATTGACTCTGAAGATCATATTAGAAGGGCTGATTATTTAGCTTGGGAAAAAAAATATTGGGATCTGAAAAGAATGTTAAAATATTTACCTAAAGACCAAAGGGTATTATATAACGCTCGTCAGATATTAATGAGTAATTCTTACGGTGTTGACAATGCTATTTCTAAAGTTCCAGAATATTTGAAAAAAGATCCAGGATTAGAGTTTGATAGATTAAGATGGAGAAATCGCAGAGGTAGATTAGAGGGTTCCTTAGAAATTTTATACCGTAATTCTATAAAAACCGAACAACAAATGGTTAGACCTGATAAGTGGTGGGAACAAAGAGAAAGTGTTGTAAGAAGCTTAATTTATAAGAAACGATACAAAACAGCATACAAAATTTCTAGTGAGCATGCTCTGTCAGCAGGTCCATCGTTTGCTGAGGCAGAATGGTTATCCGGTTGGATTGCATTAACTTTTTTAAATTCACCAGAATACGCGGTTAATCATTTTCAAAATTTTTATAATAATGTTGGTTATCCAATAAGTTTAGCAAGGGGTGCATATTGGTTAGGTGCAGCATACGAAAAATTAAATGAGAAACAACTATCTAATGATTTTTACTCTCAAGCAGCTGAATTTCCAATGACATATTATGGTCAACTTGCCTTTAATAAGATTAATCCAGGTGGAAATTTTGAACTTAAAGATGAGAGTTTTTTTGATAAAGATTATGAAAAAGATTTCAATAAAAATAAACTTATAAGACACATTATCTTACTAAAAGAACTTAACGCCACTCAATTAGGAAAAGATATTTTTAAACATTTAGCTAGTCTAAATATTGAAAAAGGGAGTGAAGTATTAGCAGCTGAATTAGCAACAAATGTTGAAAGATATGACTTTGCTATTCAGATTTCAAAAAAGGCATCATACGAAAAACGATTTTACAATCAATTCAATTATCCAATCATAGCGACACCAAAAATAATTAATAATAAAGTAATGCCAAAATCTGAAGTTGTTTTAGCAATTATTAGACAAGAGAGCGAATTTGACAAAAGCGCTAACAGCTGGGCTGGTGCTAGGGGTATGATGCAGTTAATGAAATACACTGCTAAAATTGTAGCTAAACAAGCTAAGCTACCTTATAGCATTAGTGGGTTAACTCGTGACCCAGAGTATAATATTAAATTAGGTTCATATTATTTTAATTCTTTAATTGAGGATTATAATGGAGTTTATCCTTTCGCTATAGCTGCATACAATGCAGGGCCCAACAGAGTTAAAACATGGAGGAGAGTAAATGGTGACCCGTCAAAAGGTCAATTATCATATGTTAACTGGATAGAACAAATTAGATTTAAAGAAACAAGAAATTATGTTCAAAGAGTCTTAGAAAATATTAATGTCTATAAATATATTTTGAGTAAAGAGCCTGTTCAAATCGATAGCTATTTTAATTAAACATTGGCGGAAGAGGAGAGATTCGAACTCTCGGTACGATGTTACTCGTACGGTTAGTTAGCAACCAACTGGTTTAAACCGCTCACCCACTCTTCCTTTTTTCCAAGGTAATTTAGTACTAATTATTAATTAATTACCTTATAAATCAATCAAAAAAATGGTCAAATGAAGAAAAATTTATTTAAAGGTATTTCATTCACGGTTGGCGCATCCGTATGGTGGGGAGTTATTGGGGTAATTTATTTTAAATTTGTATCTTTTGCTTCTCCTATAGAATTAACCATTCACAGAACTATTTGGACTGCCTTACTATTATTAATTACTACGTCTTATTATTCGAAATGGAGCGAATTTAAAAATGTAATCAAAAGAAAAATAAATATACTGATTTTACTTATAACTGGACTACTTGTTTCTCTAAACTGGTTTACATGGCTTTACGCAGTTAAAACTAACAATTTATTAGACCCAGCATTAGGTTATTACATTTTTCCAATATTGAGCGTATTTCTTGGAATAATTTTTTTAAATGAAAAATATAATAGAAACAAAATTATTTCGGTTTGCTTAGTTATTTTAGCTTTACTTTATTTTTTAATTAAACTTGGTCAAATACCATGGATAGGAATCACGGTTGCTCTTACATTTAGTTTGTATGGATTAATAAGGAAAAAAGTCAAAGTATCCTCTGATATAGGATTGCTGATAGAAACTTTAATACTTACTCCTATTGCTCTATTATTATTTGTTTTTTTAGTCCAAAATAATTTAAATGTTTTTTCTTTAAATGAACCAGTTCTATCATTTTATTTATTCTGGGCCGGCCTTATGACTTTAATCCCTCTTTTTTGGTACACAAAAGGATTTGGACTAATAGGTATAGGTCCAGCAAGTATGATTTTTTTTCTTACTCCGACAGCTCAATTTCTCTTAGGTTTATATTATTTTAGCGAACCATTGATATTAGACGAACTAATAGCATTTGTTTTTATTTGGATTGCAGTGATAATTTACTTGAATGAATTACGTAAAGAATAAATTGAAATAATTATAAGTGGGATAATTATTGAAATTGCAAATGAAAAGAAAAGTAAATTTGAAGTTATTAAAGGAGTAAAATATTCTAAAGATATAAGATTGCCTACTAAAATACTAGATTGAAAATTTTGACTTGGAAAAAATAATAATCCAGAAAACAATCCAATAAATATTGTATAAGAAGCTAATTTCGTATTAATCTTTTTATTAAAAAAACCATAAAAAATTGTAATAACAGCTGCACAACATAATAGATCTGCTAATAGGAATAAATACAGTATACTAAAACCTTTTGAAGCTAATATAAAAACTAGAACAGAAAGTAAAAGTATTATTATATTTGCTTTATTTTTTACTTCTTTACCTTTCAAAGATTTATTTACAAATTTACCATCAATAATAATTAAACTAGAAATAGCGTTAATTAATGTATCTATAGTACTTAAAGTTAAAGACATTGCTAAAATTAATAAAGCAATTACTACTGCTGAATTTTTTTTATCTAATAGTAAATCAAAGAATGCTAGATCCGGTATTACTTTTGAATTCAAAGATAAAGATAATAAGCCAGTATACCCCATCCAATAAACAATTATAAAAGTAATTAGTGAAGAATAAATTAAACTAGATTTAAGTATCCTATTATTTTTAGCTGAAAATACTCTTTGCCAATTACCTTGATGAAACAAATTTGTTGCTGCTACTGCAATAAAAAAAGTTAATCCAGCTGTATAATTTGGTAAATATTTTTTATCAATTAAATTAGGTGAATTTTGTTTGATTATTTCAAAGCTTGGTGAATCTATTTTTCCAAATACTAAAAAAAGTGATGACAAAATAACTACTACTATAAAACTAAATTGATATTTATCTGTTATAATTGAAAGTTTAAAACCACCTCTTAAAATATATAATAAGCAAATAATCAAAGTTATTGCTGCAGTAATCCATAAAGGAACCTGAGAGGTGTATTTTAAAAGAGCTGCTATGGCTGTGACCTCTGCTATTAAAAATATCGTTAAATAAAAAAGTATTAAAAATAAACAAATCCTAAGTATGCCTGCGCCAAATCTCTTTTTTATAAATTCAGTTAATGTTAGACCGTTTGGAAATTCTTTTCTTATTTTGGGCCCAAAATTGTATAAAAAGAGCATGGGTGCCGCTGTTCCTAAAGCATAGCCAATTACAGCTCCGATACCTCCCCATGTGGCAGCAGAAGCAGGTCCAAACAAAATCCAAGCTCCTAAAGCTGAAGCTGTCAAGCTAGCTGTTAATGAAAAGGTATTTTCGTCTCTATCTCCAACTATATAATTGTTATTATTAACGAATTTTTTCGAGTTTAAATATCCAAGTAATATAAAGAATATACCGACAAGAATGATTACGGTTAAAGATGACTGTATTGATAAGTATGTTTTTTCCATATTTCCCTTACTGAATTACCGGTCAGGTTCTTCGGGTATAATCTCAGTCTTTTAGACACCCCGTTTTATTTTTTATACACTAATTTTTGGTAAAGAGTCAAATGAAGCCGTATCAATTTTTGAAGAGTGTTCTCTTCTCATTTTCCAACTATTATTTATTCCAGCTTGAGCCACGCTAATTACGTTTCTACCGTACTTGGCATTTGTCACATCTATTGCTTTCATTAATGTTTGTGACTTATTTTCTAAAATTGGTGTTAATAAATTTAAATTTTTTTCACCAGCTTCACTCAACTTAGATAAAATTACACCGGCCTTTTGATAAAAATATCCATATTTGTATATTTTTTTTAACCCTTCTATAGCCACTTTAACTAATTCCAAACTGTTATTTGTTGCAACAGGCAAATCTATAGTTAGCGAATTTGAATAATATTTTCTATTTTTATCAAATGGACTTGTTCTAATAAATACAGTTATAGATCTAGTTGTTTGATTATCATTTCTAATTTTTTCAGCTGCATTTAAACAGTGGGTAGTAATCGACTCTTTTAATTTATCTAAACTCTCAACTTTTCTTCCAAAAGATCTCGATACACAACAACTTTTTCTTTTTGTTTCTTCTGTTTCTAAATTAATACAAGGAATGCCTCTTAATTCCATTACTGTTTTAGCTCCCAATACATTGGTACTTTTTTTTACCCAACTGTTTGAAATATTCTTCAATTTGTGTGCATTATTAATTCCATTTTTTATATAAAGTTTGGATAGCTGGCGGCCTACTCCCCATATATCTGAAATATCAAAATTTTTTAGCACATCATCTATATTGTCTTTTAGAAAAATAACTCCAGTCTTATTTTTTTTTGCCACATGATTTGCGACCTTGCTTAAAGTTTTAGTGCATGAAATGCCGACACTTGTTGGAATTCCTGTCCACTTAAGAACTCTTTCTCTTATTCTTTTTCCATAATCCTCAATATTTTCATCTTTAATGTGTGACAAATCTATAAATGCTTCGTCTATCGAATAGATTTCAATTTTATCTGAAAATCCTTTTAAAACTTTCATCACTCTTCTTGAGAGATCTCCGTACAGTGAATAATTTGATGAAAATATTTGGACATTATTTTTTTTAACTAATTCTTTAACTTTAAAATAAGGCTCTCCCATTTTAATTCCAAGTTTTTTTGCTTCTGTAGATCTTGATATTACGCAGCCGTCATTATTTGATAACACCACAACAGGTACATTTTTAATCTTTGGATTGAACAGCCTCTCACATGAAACATAAAATGAGTTACAATCAATTAAAGCAATTTTTTTCTTATTATTGCTTGTGAATGACATATGTCACTACCCCCCAAATTATTATTTCTGGATTGTCTGTTAAATTAATTCTGTCTGATGTATTTTTAGATCCTGATGTTAAGTAATTAGCTTCTTTGCTCTTAATTAAAGTTTTTACTACTAGTTCTTCATTAACATTTGCTATAACTGTTGAAAAATTTTTTGGATTCAAACTTTTATCTACTATCAATAGATCTCCATCATATATACTGACATTGGTCATAGATTTCCCCTGGACTCTTATAATAAATGTAGCTGGAGCATTTGTTATTAAATGTGAGTTTAAATCTATATCGTCTTCAATATAATCAGTTGCCGGAGATGGGAAACCAGCCCCTACTTTGTGTAAATAAAATGGTATTGTTAACTTCATAAATGTTCTTATTTTGTTCTTTATAGGCGATAAAACACTGTTTAGTCAACCCTTTTAATTTTAGACAATTAACTGGGTCAAATTGCAATTCGTAACAAGAACAGTGATTAGTTAAAAAGATAAATGATTAAAAAAATCTTAGCAATATTAGCCATAACATTATTTGCAGCGTCTGCTCACGCAGCATCTAAATTAGATGCAATCAAAAAAAACGGTGAACTAAGAGTTGGAACAACAGGTGACTGGGATCCAATGTCAATGAAAGACCCGGCAACTAATAAGTATAAAGGATTTGATATTGATGTAATGAGTGAGTTAGCTAAAGATTTAGGAGTTAAAGTAAAATTTGTACCAGCTGAATGGAAAACCATTGTTGCAGGGATAACAGCTGATAGGTACGATATATCAACAAGCGTAACTAAAACTCCAAGTAGAGCTAAGGTAGCTGGTTTTACTGCAACATATTACAAATATGCGACAGTACCAATTGTTTTAAAAAAGAATTTAAAAAAGTTTTCTACATGGGACTCTCTTAATAAAAATGGTGTTATAATAGCAACAACATTAGGAACATCTCAAGAAGAAAAAGCAAAAGAATTTTTTCCAAAATCAAAGCTTCAATCAGTTGAGGCACCTGCAAGAGATTTTCAAGAAGTTTTGGCAGGAAGAGCTGATGGAAATATCACAAGTTCAACAGAAGCAAACAAACTAGTTATTAAATATCCTCAATTAGCCATAGTTCCTGATGGAGGAAAAAATCCAGCATTTTTAGCTATGATGGTTCCAAAAGGAGATAAAGTTTGGAATGATTATGTAAGCAATTGGATTCAAGACAAACAATCATCAGGATTTTTTAAGAAATTATTAGCAAAGTACAATCTAAAAAGCTTATAATTTAAGTTTCAATACCTTTCATTAACAAATATAGTTAGTTAGTGAAGTTTTTTAAATTTATCGCTATTCTATTTTTACTACAAGGATGTAGTTCAAATTACGAATGGGGTTGGTATATACTTAGTCCAGATAATGTTGAGGGATTAACTAATATAAAATTTTTAATAAGTGGAATTACAACAACAATTTATATTTCGGTCATTTCAATAATTTTAGCAATGATCATAGGACTAATTGTTGCATTACCTTCTCTATCAAATAATAAATTTCTGAGTTACTTCAATATTGGATACGTAGAAATTATAAGGGCAATTCCATTATTAGTATTAATACTTTGGATTTATTACGGTCTTCCAATTATGCTAGGTATTAGTTTCTCCCCTTTTGTATCAGGTATAATAGCTTTAACTATAAGTGAAAGTGCTTTCCAAGCTGAAATATTTAGAGCAGGAATTAATTCGATACATAAAGGTCAACATGAAGTATCGGAGTCCCTTGGAATGAATTTTTGGAGAAAAATGAGATTTGTTATTTTGCCTCAAGCCATAAAAGTTGTCTTACCGGCTATGGGAAATCAATTTGTTTATGTATTAAAGATGTCTTCATTAGTTTCAATTATAGGTATCGCTGATTTGACCCGAAAAGCTAACGAGCTTGTAACAACAACATATAGGCCCTTGGAAATTTATACTTTTTTAATATTGGAATACTTAGTCTTAATATTATTTGTATCTTATTTTGTAAGAAAGCTAGAAAATAAATTAAAATACAAATAATTTTTTTAAACTCATGCTCAATTTCTTTCTTAAGAAAAATGGCACAAACGCTAAAACAACAAAACCCATTAACCAATTAGTAACCATTATTGTGTAAAAAATATCTTGGTATTCGCCTCCCCTAATATTGATAACATACCATAGTGATGAAAAAGGAATTAAGGTTAACCTTAAGATAGTCATATACAAGCTCAAGATTGGTAATTTTAAGGATTGAAATAAAGCAGAAGTTATAAAAAAAACCGGATAAATAGGTCCAATTAAAGCTGCAACTTGCAAGTAAAGAGCTCCACTATTTATTACCTCCAAATTATCAGTAAAAAGGGAGATGACTAAATTCGAGGACAAATAAATAATTATTCCTGCAAAAATCATGAAACCAGAACCAAACACCAACGCTTTAAAATACACTTCCTTAATACGATTATAAAATTTAGCTCCAAAGTTTTGACCTGCTATAGACAATACAGCTGTATTTAAACCAATTACTGGTAACAATAATACTTGTTCTATCCTTACAGCAGTTCCATATCCAGCTGTTGCTAATTCACCAAATTGTCCTACGAAGTAAAAAATATTAAACACTCCAAACATTATCATGAGCATAGTGAACATGATGGGAACTGATTGTTTTAAAATATTTAGTAATAAACCCAATTTTGGAATAAAACACTTAAAATACAAAAATTTTTTTAATTCACAGCAATAGACTTTGTAAAGTAAATAAAAAACTCCTAAGGATTGAGCAATTAAAGTTGATATAGCTAATCCAGCTATACCGAATCCGGGAATAATTCCATATCCAAAAATAAATAGAGGGTTTAAAAAAATGTTTATGAAAAAAGAAAATATTAATATATTTCTGTAACTTTTTGTATCGCCTTGAGCAGATAAAGTCCCATTCAGAGAAAGTTGAACAAGAATAATTATTGAACCATAAAATATTATATCTAAATATTCTCTAGTTAAAATAATGCTTTCCTGAGTGGAACCCATTATTTTCAATAATTCATCCGAAAAGTTTAAGCCAAATGAGGTAACGAAAAAAGAGGTTATAATTGCAAATATAATAGATTGAGCAACATATAATGATGCAGTTTTATTTTCTTTAGCACCTATAGAGTTACTTATTAAAGCCTGAGTACCAGCCTGAATACCGATTGATATAGCTAGAGCAATGAAAGTAATAGGCCAAGATTTGGCAACAGCTGCTAAAGCTTCAGGTGAAATTTTACCTGCAAAAAAACTATCTACTAGATTATAGAAGGTCATAAAAAGTGAACCTGTACTAGCTGGTATTGTTACTTTTTTAAGAAGAGACCAAATTGGATCTTTAGTTAAATTCATTTAATAATTTTAATATTCTTTTTGGAACTTATGCTTTTTTCCAGCTTTTTTAGCAAGAAGAATTTGCTTTTGCCTCATCCTAAATCTGTTTACTTGTGACTTTGTTAATGTGTCATAACATCTTGGACAAGAAACTCCTTCTTCATACTTTTTTGATCTTTTCTGTTTATTCGAAATTGGGATTCTACAACCACTACAAACTATGTAGGACCCCTCTTGTAAATTGTGTTTAAGCGAAACTCTATTATCAAAAACAAAACACTCACCATTCCACTTACTTTCATCTTTTTTTATTTTCTTTAGATAATTCAAGATTCCCCCTTTAAGTTGAAAAACATTTTTAAAACCTCTCTGCTTAAGATAAATAGAAGCTTTTTCACATCTAATTCCACCAGTGCAAAACATTGCAACAGTTTTGTTTTTACCCAATTTACTTAAATATTTAGGAAATTCTCTAAAGTTTTTTACTTTTGGATTGACAGCACTTTTAAAACTTCCAATTTCATATTCAAAAGGTTTTCTAGCATCAAGAACAAGGGTATTTTTATTTTTTATTAAATTATTCCACTCAGATGGTTCTAAATGGTTGTTTTTTTTATCATTTGGATTAATTTTAATACCCATCGGCACAACTTCTTTTTTTATCTTAATCTTCGGTTTGTGAAATGGCTGTAATTTACTTTTTGATAAATTTTCACTATCAAAATTTTTAATTTTAAATGAATTTTTTATTATCTTACTAATTTTATAAATATTTTTTGATTTACCAGATAGGGTTCCATTTAGACCTTCTTTTGAAATAATAAGGGTTCCTCTTATATCGTTTTCAGAAAAAAGATTTTCAAGATTTTTTTTTTGTCTTTTTAAGGACTTTAAATTTTTAAATTTGTAAAAACCCAAAATAATAAACATTATAATTTATTACAAATGGTAAACCCATCTCCTAGTGGCAGAATAATTTGCTCTGCTCTTTCATCATTTTTAACAAAGGTGTTAAAATTTCTCATTATATTAGTAAATTTTTCATTATTTTTTTCATTAGTAACTTCACCATGCCATAAAACGTTATCTATTATTATTAAACCGCCTCTCTTGAGTAAATCAAAACTTCTATTGTAATAATCTTTGTAATTTTCTTTATCTGCATCAATAAAGATAATATCAAATATTGAATTTTCTTTTTTTAATTCATTTAGTGTATCTAAAGCTGGATTAATTATAGTTTTAATCTTTTTATCTTGTTCAGCTTTTTTAAAAAATTCTTTTGCTTTTATATTTGTTTCGCTATTTTTATCCAAAGCAATAATCCTGCCATCTTCAGGTAATCCTAAAGCCATTGAGAGAGTGCTTAAACCAGTAAAAGTTCCAATTTCTAATATTTTTTTTGATTTTGAAATTTTTGTTATTAATTCTAAAAAGTAGCATTGAGAAACGGCGATCTGCATTTTTTTAATGTCACCTAGACTTTCATTGTATGAAATGATTTCACTTTGAACAGGATGAAGTTTTTTACTTAAGTCTTTAATATAATCTTGTATCTTAAAATTAATATCAATATCCTTACCCATTATTTCTTTAATTTGTCTTTAAGTATTTGATTTGCTAATTGTGGATTGGCTTTACCACCTGAAATTTTCATAACCTGACCTACAAAAAAACCAAATAGTTTGTCTTTGCCAGATTTATACTGCTCGACTTTGTCTTTATTTTCAGTGAGTATTTTTTCTATAATTTGTTCTAACTCTTTTGGATCGCTTTTTTGTTGCAATCCCTTACTCTCTATAATTTTGCTGGGTTCTTCACCAGATTCTTTCATTATTTCAAAAACTTCCTTGGCTGTTCTTCCGGATACAATTCCAGAACTTATTGAGTCTACTAATTGTGCCATTTTTTTTGCTGTAACTGGTGATTGAGAAATTGAGATATTTTTTTCATTTAATGAGGCAAATAGATCCCCCATAATCCAGTTTTTTGCTAATTTGATATCTGAAGTTTTTACTACTTCTTCAAAATAATATGATATTTCTTTTTCTGATACCAAAACATTAGCTTCATATGCAGTTAGGGAATAGTCCTTTATAAATCTCTCTTTTTTTTGATCTGGTAATTCAGGTAAATTTTTCTTTATATTTTCAATGAGCTCTTTATCTAAGTTTAAAGGTAACAAATCAGGATCAGGAAAATATCTATAGTCGTGAGCATCTTCTTTTGATCTCATGGATCTTGTTTCATTTTTTTTAGTATCAAATAATCTTGTTTCTTGATCAATAGATTTTCCAGACTCTAAAAGTTCTACCTGTCTTTGAGCTTCATAAATAATAGCCATCTGCATAAACTTTATAGAATTAACATTTTTAATCTCACATCTGGTTCCTAATTCCTTATTACCTTCTTTTCTAACAGAAACATTTACGTCAGCTCTTAATGAACCCTCTTGCATGTTTCCATCGCAAGTTCCTAAGTATCTCATTATTGATCTTAATTTTTTGATATAAGCGTTTACCTCATCTGGAGAGCTTAAATCTGGTTTACTCACAATCTCCATAAGTGCTACACCTGATCTATTTAGATCAACATATGTATTGCTCGGATCTAGATCATGAATACTTTTACCCGCATCTTGTTCTAGATGTAGTCTCTCAATACCTATGGTCTTTGTGCCATTTGGTAAGTCTAAAGTAATTTTGCCTTCACCTACTATAGGATTTTTATACTGAGAAATTTGATATCCCTGAGGTAAATCAGCGTAAAAATAATTTTTTCTATCAAAAACTGAATACGAATTAATTTTTGCATTTAAGCCTAGCCCTGTTTTAATTGCTTGTTGAATACAAAATTCATTTATAACAGGTAACATTCCAGGAAAAGCAGAATCAACAAGACTAACTTGAGTATTCGGTTCAGCTCCAAATTTTGTAGAAGATCCTGAAAAAAGTTTGGAATTAGAGGATACTTGTGCATGGACCTCTAACCCAATAACTACTTCCCATTTCCCTTTTTCTCCTTCAATTAAATATTTTCTTTTTTCTTTAGTCATTACTTTTCCCACCATCTATTAAGATTTTGTTTAAAATTTATTTTTTTTTCAGCTGCAAAAGCGATATTTAAAAGTTTTTGTTCATCTAAAGTTTTGCCTATTAGCTGTAAACCAAGTGGATAATTGTTGTTGTCTGTTCCTGCTGGGATTGATATTGCAGGTATACCTGCTAAATTTACTGGTACAGTAAATATATCATTTAAATACATTGATATTGGATCATTTTTTTTTTCACCTATTTTGAAAGCGGCACTTGGTGTTGATGGTGTTAGAATGGCATCAACTTTTTTAAAGGAATCATCAAAATCATCTTTTATTAATTGTCTAACTTTCTGAGCTTTAATATAGTAAGCGTCATAATAACCAGATGATAAAACATATGTGCCTATTAAAATTCTGCGTTTTACTTCATCTCCAAAACCCTCAGACCTAGTGTTTTCATACATCTCTATCAAATTAGTCCCTTTATTAGATCTAAACCCATATTTGACCCCGTCGTACCTAGCTAAATTTGAAGAAGCCTCAGCTGGTGCAACTATATAATAGGTAGGCAATGCATATTTTGTATTAGGCAAGGAAATATCAATAATTTCTGCACCTGACTCTTTTAATATTTTTTTTCCATTCTCCCAAAGTTTATCTATTTCCTTAGGCATGCCATCTACCCTATATTCTTTTGGTATTCCAATTTTTAAACCTTTAATATTACTTGTTAAATTTTTTGAGTAGTTTTCTTTTTTTTTATTAATAGAAGTAGAATCTTTTTCATCAAAACCAGCCATAGCTTCTAACATCAATGCACAATCTTCTACAGTTTTCGTCATAGGACCAGCCTGATCTAATGATGAAGCAAAAGCTACTATTCCCCATCTTGAGCACAACCCGTAAGTAGGTTTTAAACCTACTGTGCCAGTAAAGGATGCTGGTTGTCTTATGGATCCCCCTGTATCCGTTCCAATAGTAGTTGGAGTAAGATCGGCAGCTAAAGCACTTGCTGAACCTCCAGAGGAACCTCCCGGTACAGTATTTTCTGCAACAGGATTCATTACATTGCCAAAAAAACTAGTTTCATTAGATGAGCCCATTGCATACTCATCACAATTTAATTTTCCCAATAAAAAAGCTCCTTCATTCCATAAATTTTTTGTGATTGTAGACTCATAGTTAGGAATAAAATTATCTAACATTTTGCTTCCAGCAGTTGTTTTCACTCCTTTAGTACAAAATAAATCTTTAACAGCTATTGGTATACCTGGTAAGAGAGTGTCAAATTTAGGATTTTTGTCAAAATTTTTCGCTTTTTTTGCTGCATGTTCATTACAGTTGGTAATTAATGAATTTAATTTTTTATCATTTTCAATATTTTTTATAAATAAATTTGTAACC
Source organism: Pelagibacterales bacterium SAG-MED28 (assembly GCA_014653835.1). Classification (GTDB taxonomy): domain Bacteria; phylum Pseudomonadota; class Alphaproteobacteria; order Pelagibacterales; family Pelagibacteraceae; genus Pelagilacustribacter. The sequence goes on along the minus strand of JACWDY010000001.1, from coordinate 41,757 downwards.
TCTTCAGATTTAATTTCTTTTTTTTTAATTAAACTTACTATTTCAGTTAAACTTTTTTTTGTTAAATCCGCCATTATTCAATAACCTTGGGTACAACGAAAAATTCTTCATTCTTTTTGGGCGAGTTTTCTAAAATCTTATCTCTAATTTTTCCATCATTAATTTCGTCTTTTCTAGATCGCAAAGGTTCATTTAATATGGAAGAAAGAGGTTCTACTTTGTCTGTGTTTAATTCATTAAGTTGTTCGATAAATTTAAAAATTGAAGAAAGATCTTTAGTCAAATCATCAATTTTCTTCTCATCTACCGAAATTCTTGCGAGTTTGCTAACATGTTTAATTTTATCTTTATCTATGGACATTAGTGAATTATGTTAATTTTACAGGAAATTAATATAGAAAAATATAACACAATCATGCTTGATATTGAAGATTTTAAGAAAAAACTTGATAAAAAGTCCAGGTTAATGGGAATTGATCCTGGTAGAAAACGAGTTGGTATAGCAATTTCAGACGAAAATAAAATTATTGCTACTCCTTACACTACAATTATTAAAAATAAATATTCAGATTTTGTTAAAGAAATAATTGAGATTTTTAAAGAAAATCAAATTAAAGGTATTGTGGTAGGCAATCCTATTAACATGGATGGAACATCAAGCAACTCCTCACAATCAGCTAAAGATTTAGCAATAAATCTATCAAAAGATGTTACCGAAAATGTCGTGTTATGGGATGAAAGATTGTCTAGTCAGGGAGCTTTCAATTTATCTAATGATTTGGCATCAAATACGACTAAAAAAGTGAACAAATTAGATCAGAATTCTGCTCAATTTATACTACAAGGAGTATTGGACTATTTAACTAAATAATTACTTGATCTGATACTATAAAACGCCTATAGAGTTGATTTTAATGGCAGTTAAGAAAAACAATACAGCTATTAGAAACACTCCTAAGCACCTTCTTGGAATTCAAAATCTATCAATATTAGAAGCTAAATCAATTCTTGATGAAGCAAAAAAATTTATAAAATTAAATAGGAGTGACTCAAAAAAATTAGATATTCTAAGAGGGAAAACGCAAATAAATTTATTTTTTGAACCATCGACTAGAACTCAAAGCTCTTTTGATTTAGCAGGAAAGAGATTGGGTGCAGACGTAATGTCTATGAACATGGACAATTCAGCACTAAAAAAAGGCGAGACTTTAATAGACACTGCGATGACTCTAAATGCAATGCACCCTGACTTAATTGTAATTAGACATCAAGACTCAGGAGCGCCAAATTTATTATCTCAAAAAGTAAATTGCGCAGTTATTAATGCTGGTGATGGTAGAAGAGAACACCCTACTCAAGCACTACTCGATGCTTTAACAATAATTAATAGAATAGGAAAAATTGAAGGCTTAAAGATAGCTATCTGTGGAGACATACTTCATTCAAGAGTAGCAAGATCTAATATTTACTTAATGAATATGTTGGGAGCTGAAGTTAATGTCATTGCTCCTAAAACTTTGATGCCTAAAGCAATAAATAGAATGGGTGTAAAATCTTTTACTGATATGAAAAAAGGTCTTGATGGTTGTGATATCGTTATGATGTTAAGGTTACAAAATGAGAGGATGCAAGGATCTTTCTTGCCTTCAAGAAGAGAATATTATGAGTTTTACGGTTTGACTCCTGAAAAATTAAAATATGCAAAAAAAGATGCATTAATTATGCATCCTGGTCCAATGAATAGAGGTGTAGAAATAGATACAAAATTAGCTGACGATATAAATGTAAGTTTAGTCAAGGAACAAGTTGAATTGGGTGTAGCTGTAAGAATGGCATGTTTAAAAAAATATTGTAAATAAATGAAAGAAAAAATTTTTATTAATGCAAGAATAATTGATCCCTCTCAAAACATGGATGAAAAAGGATCTTTGATTTTAAATGACAATGGTAAAGTAAAAGCTATAGGTAAAAGCGCAAAAAAAAAAGATGTAAGTCCAGATGCAGAGATCATTGACGTTAAAGGAAACATTTTAATTCCTGGTTTAGTAGACATGAAGGCTTTTGTTGGGGAGCCTGGTTATGAATACAAAGAAAATTTTCGAACTTTAAGTCATGCAGCATTAGCAGGAGGCGTCACTTCAATTGTTACTATGCCTAATACAAAACCATTTATAGATAACGTCTCTATGGTTGATTTTATTATTAGAAGAGGAAGAGATAAAGCGAGCGTTAATCTATTTCCATGTGCTTCAATAACTAAGCAATCTGAGGGTAAATTAATGACTGAATTTGGTTTGTTATCTGGCAGAGGAATTATAGGATTTAGTGATGTTAATAAAACCATTCAAAATACAGAATTAATGGCAAGAATAATGGACTACGCATCAGACATAGGAGTTTTAATCATGCAACATGCTGAGGATTACGAATTGTCAAAAAATGCATGTATAAATGATGGAGAGATAGCAACGAGACTAGGTTTAGAAGGTGTGTCGACTATTGCAGAGAGGATTATTATTGAAAGAGATCTTACATTATTAAGCGAATACCCTTGCAGATACCACATCAATCAAATTTCATCTAAACAATCATTAGAGGTAATAAAAAAAAATAAGAATAATGGAAAAAAATTTACAGTTGGAGTTTCAATTAATAATTTATCATTAAATGAAAATGATATAGGTGAGTTCAAAACATTTTTAAAACTATCTCCTCCACTTAGATTAGAAGAAGACAGAGTGGCATTAGTAAAGGGTATAAAAGAAGGACTAATAGACGTGATAGTTTCAGATCATTTGCCTGAAGATGAAGAAAGTAAAAGGTTACCTTTTGCTCAGGCAGCAACCGGAGCGATTGGTGTTGAAACATTACTTCCTTTATCTTTAGAAATGTTTCACAATGAGTCACTACCAATAAATAAAATCATCGAAGCGCTGACCATAAACCCTGCTAAAATTTTGAAAATTAAAAAAGGATCATTATCTAAAGGCTCAGATGGAGATATTTGTATCTTCGACCTAGAGGCTCCTTGGAAAGTTGATGCAAGTAAATTAAAATCTAAATCTAAAAACACTGCTATTGAAGGTAGAAATTTGCAAGGAAAAGTTCTGATGACTTACTTGAATGGTCAATTAGCGTTCAAACAATAATGAACTTAGATATTGCATATGTTTTTATCTATTCTTACTTATTAGGATCTGTTCCTTTTGGACTTATTATAACAAAATTTTTTTTAGGAAAAGATATTAGAAATATTGGTTCTGGTAATATTGGAACTACAAATGTATTAAGAACTGGAAAGAAATCATTAGCAGCTGCTACATTAATTCTTGATGTACTCAAAGGATATATAGCTATTTTTATTGCTCATAAATATTTTAGTGAATTAATTTATTTATCTGCACTGATTTGTTTTATTGGACATATTTTTCCGTTGTGGTTAAAATTTAAAGGAGGAAAAGGTGTTGCAGCTTATCTTGGTATTATTTTAGGAATTTCTTTTTCACTAGGAATTATTTTTGGTTTAACTTGGTTACTAGTTGCTGTTATTTTTAGATACGCATCTTTGTCTTCTATAATTGGATCCATGTCAGTTTGGATTTATTCAATTTTTATGGATAATGAAATACAAACTTATCTTTTATTTATTATTTTTATAATTATTATTTATACTCACAAAGATAATTTAATTAGACTTAAAAACTCTAATGAGAGTAAAATAAATTTTAAACGTTAAATTATCCCCGTCTATATTGCATTTAAAATATAAAAATTGACAAAATCTATTTTATTTGAAAATAAAATAAGATAATGAATTTAGTAATTGTTGAAAGTCCTGCAAAAGCAAAAACAATAAATAAATATCTTGGTAAAGATTATTTAGTTTTAGCTAGTTACGGACACATTAGAGATCTTCCCTCAAAAAATGGATCTGTAGATCCTGAAAAAAAATTTGAAATGCTATGGGAAATAGATTCTTTTTCAAAAAAATATCTAAAAGAAATTACTGATGCAGCTGAAGACTCAAAAAAGATTATACTTGCTACTGACCCAGACCGAGAAGGAGAGGCTATAGCCTGGCATGTTAAAGAAGTTCTTGAAAAAAAGAAATTATTAAAAGACAAACACTTAGAAAGAGTTGTTTTTAATGAAATTACAAAAAAAGCAATTTTAGATGCAATAAAAAACCCAAGAAAAATTCATCTTCCTTTAGTAGAGGCTTACTTAGCAAGAAGAGCTTTGGATTATCTTGTTGGATTTAATATTTCTCCAATTTTATGGACTAAATTACCTGGTTCAAAATCTGCTGGTAGAGTTCAATCAGTAGCACTAAAATTAATCACAGAAAGAGAGAAGGAAATTGAACTTTTTAATCCTGAAGAATACTGGACTCTTGCATCTGAATTTACGAATAAAGATAATAAAAATATTATTTCAAAATTAAGTTTGTTTAATGGAGAAAAAGTTGAAAGATTTACATTTAAAAACAAAGAAACAATAAATAAAGCATTAGATACAATAAACAAATCTAAATTTAAGATTTCGGATGTAAGTTCAAAAGTATTCAGAAGAAATCCATTGGCTCCTTTTACTACATCAACTTTACAACAAACCGCTTCAGGCAGATTTGGATTTGGAGCTTCGCGTACTATGCAAATTGCACAGAGACTATATCAAGGAATAGATATCGAGGGTGAGACCACAGGTTTAATTACATATATGAGAACAGATGGTACGAATATTTCAAAAGAAGCTATTGATGACTTTAGGAAATTTATAATTGATGATTATGGTCAAAAATATTTACCAGATAATGCAAATAATTACAGTGGAAAGAAAGCAAAAAACGCTCAGGAGGCTCACGAAGCAATTAGACCTACAAATATTTTAAGAAAACCAACCGAAATTAAAAAATACGTTAATGCCGATCAATTTAAACTTTATGAATTAATTTGGTCTAGAGCACTCTCATCTCAAATGACCCCAGCTGAATTTGATCGTAATACAATAATTATTTCATCTGCGGATAACAAGATTAACTTTAGAGCGAGTGGTTCAATAATTAAGTTTGATGGATTTTTAAAAGTTTATCAGCCACAAGAAACAGATGAAGACGCAAAAAATATTTTACCAAAAGTTAAAGTAGGCGAGGAAATAAGTGTATTAAAACTTATCGATGAACAGCATTTTACGGACCCACCACCACGATTTTCAGAGGCAAGTTTGGTAAAAAAAATGGAAGAATTAGGCATAGGTAGACCGTCAACTTATGCAAGTATTATAACAGTTTTATCTACTAGAAATTACGTTGAACTGATGAGTAAACGATTTCATCCGACTGATAGAGGTAAATTAATCTCAGCCTTTCTTGAAAAGTTATTCTCTAAATACGTTGATTATAATTTTACAGCAGATCTTGAAAATCAATTAGATGAAATAACTAGTGGTAAAATAGAATGGGTTGAAGTTCTTAATAATTTTTGGAAAGATTTTTACCAAAATGTTGGAGAAGTTAAAGAGAAAAGAACTAGGGAAGTTTTAGATCTACTTAATGAAAGTTTAGGAGCTTTAATATTTGATCGTGATGAAAAAGATGGAATAGATAGAAAATGTAAATTATGCTCTAATGGAGAGTTAAGTTTAAAAAATAGTTTTAAAGGTGGAGCATTCATTGGTTGCTCGAATTATCCAGAATGTAAATTTACAAGACCTCTATCAAAAAGCAAAGCAGCTGCTCAATTTAATTTGGCAGAACCGAAATTACTTGGTCAAAATTTAAATGGTAAAGATATATATTTAAAAAATGGACGATTTGGTCCTTATCTCCAATATGAAAAAGAAAAAGAGGAATTAGAGCTTAAAAAGAAAAAAAGGAAAAAGAACAAAAATGAAAATGATCATTTAAAAAATGTTTCAATTCCCAAGGGTATTGAAGTTGATAGTGTAGACTTAGATAAAGCTAAATTTCTTTGTTCTTTACCTAAGGTTTTAGGTCAGCATCCTGAAAGTGGAAAAGATATCACTTTAAATTCGGGGAGGTTTGGTCCTTATTTAAAATGTGAAAATAAATCAGCTCGACTCGAAAACGTCGAGGATCTTTTTTCAATAGGCCTAAACAGAGCAATAACTCTCATTGCAGATGCTAAACCTGGTAGAATTTCATCATCATTAATTAAAGATTTAGGTGAACATCCTGAAGATAAAAAACCTGTTAGAATAATGAAAGGTCAATACGGACCATATATAAAATATAAATCTCTGAATGCTACAATTCCTGAGGAAAAAGATCCAACTGAGTTAACAATGGAAGATGCTTTAATATTAATAGAGAAAAGACGAGAATATGATAAATTAAAAAAAGGGAAAAAAAAACAAAATAGATGAAACAAATATACTTTATTGGAATATTATTAATGTTCACTTCATTAAATTTATCAGCTGAAGTCGAATGTAAAAAATTACCAGGGTTCAAAAAGATTGGTAAAGATTCTATTGAATATACAAAATGTGTTGCCAAAAAAGGTAAAAAGTCTTTGAAGCTTAACACAGATTCAAAATTAACTGATTGGATTAAAAAAAAGTTAAATAAATGAGTTTAATAGAGAGTAAACTTAAAGAATTAAATATTAAATTACCAGAACCAAAATCTCCAGTTGGAGCTTACGTGGCTACTAAAAGTGTTGGTAATTTACTTTTCATATCTGGGCAAATTTCAATTGATCAAAATACAAATCTTATAAAAGGTAAAATAGGAAAAGATTTGACGCTTGATCAAGGTTATAATGCTGCTCAAAGATGTGGTTTGAGTCTTCTCGCTCATGCCAAAAAGGCGTGTAATGGAGATTTAAGCAAAATAAAAGCATGTATTAAGTTAACCGGCTACGTTAATTCTACTGATGAATTTAAGGACCAACCTAAAGTTATCAATGGTGCATCAGATATTATAGCGAAAATATTGGGTAAGATTGGTGAGCATACAAGAGCGGCCGTGAGTGTAAATAGTCTTCCTCTTGGTGTAGCTGTTGAAGTAGATGGAATATTTGAAACTAATTTAGATTAGATCTACCAATTGAATAATACTGGAGTTTATTTTTTTTCATCTCTTCAGGAATATATAAATTTCTTAAATCGTAAATCTTTAAATTCTTTTTTTTATTTATTTTCTTAAAGTCAATAGATTTGAATTCATCCCATTCAGTAAGAAGTATAATAAGATCTGCATCAACACAATTTTCTCTAATATTTTTTTTATATGTACAATTTTTAATCTTTTTAAATTCTTTTTTTTCTCCAGAAGGATCATAGTAGGAAACCTTTGCTCCATTTTTACAATAATAGGGAATCATTTTTAAACTAGTCGAGTCTCTCATATCATCTGTATTTGGTTTAAATGTAACGCCTAAAATACTAATTTTCTTATTTTTTAAATTCTTCCCTAAAATATTATGAACACGTTCAGTTAATAAACTTGCTCTTCTGTGATTTGAATTAATTACAGATTTAACAATTGATAAATTTGTTTTATATTTTTCAGCTGCTGAAACTAAACCTTTTGTATCCTTTGGAAAACAAGAACCGCCGTAAGCAGGACCTGCACGCAAAAATCTACTGCCAATTCTAGTGTCAGTACCTATTCCTAAAGATATATCTTCAACATTAATACCGGTTTTTTCACATAAATTTGCAAGTTCATTTATAAAAGTAATTTTTGTTGCTAGAAAAGCATTTGAAGCATATTTAATTAATTCAGCCCCTTTTCTTGATGTTGTGAAAAATTTTGCTCCTTTGCTGATCAAAGGGGAGTATAATTTTCTCATCGTTTTAAATTCATTTTTATTATTAGATCCTATGACTATACGATCTGGAAATCTAAAATCTCTAATAGCCTCACCCTCTCTTAAGAATTCAGGATTTGAGATAACGCTAAATAATTTTTTCTTTTTTTTTATAATTTTTTCAATTTCATCACCGGTTCCTACTGGAACAGTAGATTTGGTTATAATTATCTTCTTTTTTTTTGTATGTTTTAGTATTTCTTTCGCACATTTATAAACAAAAGATAAATCAACTTTTAATGATCCTTTCTTTGTTGGAGTTCCCACACAGATAAATATTAAATCAGAGGAGTTGATAGCTTTTTTTGTATTAGTAGTAAAAATTAAACGATTAGCATCATAGTTTTTTTTGATTAATTCATCTAAACCTGGTTCATAAATTGGAGAAACTCCTGAATTAAGTTTATCAATTTTACTTTTATCTTTGTCTACACAATAAACCTGGTTTCCAATATCAGCAAAACAAGTGCCACTTACTAAACCGACATAACCAGTACCTATCATACATAATTTCATTTTTGTCCTTTAAATATTTTAATACCTGATTGAATATAGCCACCAATTGTACCGCAATCTAAATATTTTCCCATAAAAATACTACCAAAAAATTTTTCTCCTTTATAAACTAAGTTTTTTATAGCATCTGTAATATGAATTTCTCCACCTTGCCCTGGTTTTAATTTTGTAATTTCAGAGAATATCTTTGATGGTAAAATATACCTTCCTATTATTGCATAGTTTGATGGTGCTTGTTTGAAGCTTGGTTTCTCAATAACATCTTTTATTCTAAAATAATTTTTTCTCTTTTCTGCAAAAGCTAAAATGCCCCATCTAGATACAGTTTTTTTGTCTATACGCTTTGTGCCAATTATTGAACCTTTGGTTCTTTTATGTAAGCTGATCATTTCTTTAGAGCAATTTTTATTTATTATTAGATCATCTGGCAAAAGCATTAAAAAAAATTTATCTTTAATATATTTTCTACATTTTAGGACAGCATCACCGGTACCTTTAGGATTGTTTTGGTAAACAAATTTAATCATTTTTTGATATTTTTTAATTTTCTTAAACTCCTGAATTATTCTTTTGTCCTTTTTTTTTTTGATTATTTTTTTGTAAAATGCATCATTAAAAAAGTATTTTTTGATATTTGATTTATTTTTTGAAATGATAAATATAAATTCTTTAATACCTGCATCTAAACACTCCTCCAAAATATACTCAAGATTTGGTTTACCATTTATTGGCAGTAATTCTTTCGGCATAACACTTGTTAAAGGCAACAATCTTGTACCAAGTCCGGCTAAGGGAATAATTGCTTGTTTTATCATATGATTCTTATAATAGTTGATATCATTGAAGTTTATAAATGAAAATATTTAAAAACAAAGAACAGTTAAAACGTGAAATTGGTAATAAAAAGTCAATTTCTTTTGTTCCTACTATGGGTGGTCTACATAAGGGGCATATTTCGTTAATAAAAACAGCCAAAAAATACACAAATAAAACTTTAGTTTCAATTTATGTTAATCCAAAACAATTTAACAAAGAGGAGGACTATAAAAAGTATCCTCGAAATTTAGTAAAAGATTTAAAAATTTTAAAAAGACTCAGAGTAAATTATTTATATCTTCCTACATACAAGGATTTATTCAGATTTAAACCTTTAAATAAAATTTATTTACATAAATTTTCAAAAATATTGTGTGGTAAATATAGAAAATATCATTTTAAAGGAGTTTTAGATGTAATTAATCGATTTTTACAAATAATTCGCCCTAAGTACTTATTTTTAGGTTTCAAAGATTTTCAACAACTTACTTTAATAAAGAAACATATTTTGAAAAATAAGATAGATACTAAAATAATTAGTTGTAAAACTGTGCGGGAGGATAGTGGTGTTGCTTTTTCAAGCAGAAATTTTAATCTAAATAAAAGCCAGATGAAAATAGCTAAAAATGTTTATGATTATTTAATTAAGATTAAGAAAAAAATCAAAAAAAATTCTAAATTATTTAATCCTTTATTATTTAAAAAGCATTTGATTAAATTAGGTGTAAGTAGGATTGATTATTTAGAGATTATTAATCTAAAAAGTTTGAGTAGACCAAAGAAACCAAAAGAGTCCTTCAATATTTTTATAGCTTACTACTTAAATAACGTTAGACTGATAGATAATATTTAATTTAAAAAGTAAACAGATCCCAATCCTAGAAATGATAAGAATCCTATAACGTCAGTTATTGTTGTAACAAAAACACTTGAAGCTAAAGCTGGGTCAATATTCAATTTTTTAAGTGAGACAGGTACCAAAATCCCAAAAAGTCCGGCGACAATCATATTTAAAATCATAGATATTCCAATTAATATTGAAAGATTAATATCTTTAAACCAAAATTGAACAATTACTGCGGTAATTATTGCAAATATTATTCCATTTAAAATTCCAATAAGAAATTCTTTACCTACTACACGATTAAAATTACTTTTTGAAAGTTCTTTTGTTGCTATTGCTCTTATAGTCACAGCTAAAGTTTGCATACCTGCATTCCCGCCCATTGAAGCAACTATTGGCATAAGAAATGCTAAAGCAACCATTTGTTCAATAGATGCTCCAAAAAAGCTTATTACCCAAGTAGCTAAAAGAGCAGTAAATAAATTTAATAAAAGCCAATTAAATCTTCGTTTTGTTTTTAACATAACGCTATCAGTTATTTCCTCATCTCCTACCCCAGCTAATCTTAATGTGTCTTCTTCGGCTTCTTCTTGAACAACAGTAACAACATCATCTGCTGTAATCATTCCAACTAGTTTATTTTCTTTGTTAACTACACCTGCGGATACCAAATTATAATTTTCAAAAGCATGTCCTACTTCTTCTTTATCCATGTTGACGGAAATCAAGACCGGCATTTGAGACATTATAGAGTTCATCTTTGAGTCTCTTGAGGTTCTTAAAACCCTTGAGGATGGAACAGTACCAATTGGCTTAAAATCATTGTCTACAATAAAAATTTCCAGAAACTCTTCAGGTAATTCTTTATCCTCTCTTAAATAATCTATAGTTTGTCCTACAGTCCAATTACTTGGTACTGCAGTAAACTCTCTTTGCATTATTCTAGCAGCTGAATCCTCAGGATAGCTTAAACCTTCTTGAAGTAAAAATTTATCTTTAGGTGGAAGTTTCTCAAGTACTTTTTCCTTAATTTGTTTAGATAAATTTTCAAGAATCTTTATGGCATTATCCGATTCTAATCTTTTAATTATTTTAATTAACGAATCTATTGATAATAATTGTAATACTTCACTTTGAATAGATTCATTTAATTCTATGAATATTTCAGGTTCTATATTAAAAGATTCGATTTCTATTAACTTTGTTCTAGTATCTGAATTTAAATTCTCAATTAAATTAGCTATATCTGCTTCATGTAAGTCTTTAAGGGTTTGATTGATAAAATCTACGTTTTTGCTCTCAATATTGGCGCTAAAAGTATTAATGAATTCTTTATTAAAATCTAAATTAACTTTTTTACTACCTGTTGATTTTAGTAAAGCCATAAATACCCCTTAAAGTTTTTTTTGAGACTATTAGTCTATTAACTGATAAAATTCAATTTAAATGAGTATAGAAATTATAATAAGTAAAAAAAGAGTTTCCTATAAAAAGGCAATGCTTTTTATGAATAAGAGAGTTGAAGAAGTAAAATCAGGTAAAAATAAAGAGTTTATATGGATTTTAGAACATCCAACAACTTATACAGCAGGAGTAAGTTTTAATAAAAAAGAAATTTTGGACAAAAAAATCAAAATTATAAAAACTAATAGAGGTGGTAAAATTACACTACATAACCCAAATCAAAAAATTATTTATTTTGTTATAGATTTAAACACAAGAAAAAAAGATATAAGGAAGTTAATAAATGCTATCGAAAAAAGTATTATCCAATTTCTTAAAATTTACAAGATCAATGCAAAAAAAGATAAAAAGAATATTGGTATATGGGTTAAAAATAAAAAAATTGCTGCTATCGGTCTTAGAGTTTCTAGATGGATTGCATTCCACGGTTGTTCAATAAATATTTCAAATAATTTAAATCAATATTTAAGTATCATTCCATGTGGTCTAGATAATAAAAAAATTACTTCGATTAATAAAGAAAAATCAATTAAGCCAAAAAATTTTGACCAAAAACTAGCTAATATTTTCATAAAGAATATAAATAGTATTTAAAAATTATTTTTTAAAAAACTTTCAAAAAAATTATTATATTTTGCTTTAAAATTATACTGAATATTATTTATCATAAACTTTATTTTATATGCATGTAACATAAGATTTTTAATTTTTATTTTTTTTCGATTATTTACAAAATATTTATCATCGCCAATAATTGGATTACCAATATTTAAAAGTTGTTTACGTAATTGATGTTTTCGTCCAGTTATAGGATTCAATTCAACATAAGAATATCCTTCATTAGATTTTATTACCTTTAGATTCGAAATAGCTTTTTGAATTATTTTATTATTATTTTCATAATAAACTAATTCATCTCTCATAGTCTTTATAGAATTATTAACTTTTCCATATACTAGAGCTAAGTAAGTTTTATGCATTTTTCTTATTCTAAATAAAGAAGTAAACAATTGAGCAAACTTTCTATTTTTTGCTATTATTAAAATTCCAGATGTATCTTTATCGATTCTGTGTACAATGTAGGGCTTTGTATTCTCAAAATATTTAGTGTCTTTCAAAATATCAATAATATTTTTAAAGGACCTTGTTCCGGGCTGAACTGCAATACCTGATGGTTTATTGATAACTATAAAATTTGGATTATCCTCAATTACATAATCCTCATATTTATTTAGTTCTTTTTTTTTTGGTTTATATTTTATTTTTTTTTCTTTATTTAAAGGTTTAAATTTTGAAATATCATAAATATCAATTAAATCGCCTGTTTGTACTCTGTACGATGTTTTTGTTTTTTTTTTGTTTACTTTGATTTTGTTCTTCCTAATAATTTTTTCTATTAGAGAGTGTGGTAAATTAATAACTTTTTGGTGGAACCATTTATCCAATCGTGTGTTGTGATATTCGTCATCCACGGTAAAAGATTTGGGCATGTAAACTTAAATTATTTGCTTGCGACTTTTGCTTCGGCTTGAGGCTCAGTTTTTTTATTTTTTGTTTCTACTTTTTTAGGTTTATCAACTTTCTTGGCATCAGGATTTCGATCCACTAATTCAATAACTGCCATTGGTGCGTCATCCCCAGTTCTAAAACCTGCTTTTAAAACTCTTGAATAGCCACCTTTTCTTGAGCTATATCTTTTTGATAATTCAACAAAAACTTTAGTAACTGATTTTTTATCTTGCAGTTTTGAAAACAATTTTTTTTTATTACTTAAAATATTTTTTTTTCCAATAGTTATAACTTTATCAATTTGGGGTTTGAGCTCTTTTGCTTTAGGAAGAGTGGTTATAATTTGTTCGTATTTAATTAAAGAATTTAACATATTCTTAAATAAAGCCTTGCGATGTTCACTTGTTTTATTTAATTTTCTGTAACCTAATCCGTGTCTCATTAATAATTATTTTCTTCTAATTTTTTTGATAATTCAGCAATATTGTCAGGTGGCCAGTTTGGAATTTCCATTCCTAAATATAGAGACATAGTATTTAGCACCTCTTTTATTTCATTTAATGATTTTCTTCCGAAATTTGGTGTCCTTAACATTTCCGGTTCAGTTTTTTGAACTAAATCACCTATGTAGATAATATTGTCATTTTTTAAACAATTCATTGATCTAACGGATAATTCGAGTTCTTCGACTCTCTTCAATAAATTTCTATTAAACTCTGGCTCTTTAGATGCAGTTTCCTTTACAACTTCTTGAGGATCCTCAAAATTAACAAACATCGATAATTGATCTTGAAAAATTCTTGCTGAGTAAGCAATAGCGTCTTCGGCATCAACTGTGCCATTAGTTTCAACTATCATAATTAATTTATCGTAATCTAAAGCACTTCCTGCTCTAGTATTTTCTACAGAAAAAGAAACTTTTTTAACAGGACTAAATAAGGAATCTATTGAAATTAATCCAAGAGGACTGTCATCTGTTTTATTTTTTGGTGACTGTACGTAGCCTTTTCCATTACTAACCATCAATTCCATATGAAAATTAGTTTTTTCATCTAAATTACATATGGTTTGTTCTGGATTTAAGATTTCAATTTCTGGAACTAAAGTTATATCTTTCGCTTTAACTTCCTTAGGACCTTTTATATCTAAAATAATTTTTTTTGAACTTGAGGATGATGATTTAATTGCTAAATTTTTAACATTTAAAACAATATCAGTAACATCTTCTCTTACTCCCTTAATAGACGAAAATTCATGTAAAACTCCATCAATTTGAATAGCTGTAACAGCGGCACCTTGAATTGATGATAATAGTATTCTTCTTAAAGAATTTCCAATTGTTTGACCAAAACCTTTTTCTAAAGGTTCTGCAATAACTTTGGCAACAGTTTTATCTTCATTACTTGAAATTTCTAACTTGTTGGGTTTAATTAAAGCTTTCCAATTTTTGTCTATAATATTTGACGTTGTTTGCATTATACTCTCCTTCTTTTAGGTGGTCTCGCACCATTATGTGGCATAGGTGTAGTGTCTTTAATTGATAAAATTTTAAAACCTCTAGATTGTAAAGATCTTAAAGCAGTTTCTCTTCCAGACCCGGGTCCTTTTACTTGAACAGTTAAAGTTCTTAGGCCTTGATCAAATGCTTTAGCCCCAGCATCGTCAGCTGCTACTTGTGCTGCATAAGGTGTTGATTTTCTAGAACCTTTAAAACCTTTGGCACCAGCTGAAGACCATGATACAACATTACCATTTTCATCTGCTATTGATATTATTGTGTTGTTAAATGTAGAATAAACATAAGCAATTCCAGAAGTAATATTTTTTCCAACTTTTTTCTTTTTTTTAAATGAGCTAATTTTTTTAGACTCTGCTTTTTTTAATTCTTTATTTTCAACCTTTTTTTCAACCTTTTCGTTTTTTTTATTCATTTTAAATCTATTTTTTTAAAGGAGTTAATTTTTTACCAGCTATTGCGATTGCTTTTCCTTTTCTAGTTCTGGCATTACATTGTGTTCTTTGACCTCTTACTGGTAATTTTTTTTTATGTCTCGATCCTCTGTAACAAGCTAAATCAACTAGTCTTTTAATATTTACTGAAATTTCCCTTCTTAAATCTCCCTCAACTTTATGATTGGCATCAATAAATTCCCTAATTTTTAATACCTGTTCTTCTGATAATTCGTTAACTCTTTTCGACGAGGGTATTTGTAATTGTTTACATATTTGCTTTGATGAATGCAGGCCAATACCATGGATGTATGTTAAAGCTATACTAACAACTTTATTTTGTGGAATGTTTATCCCTGCTATACGAGCCATATTTTAATGAATTTCTTATCCTGCGTATTTATATTGTCTAATCTCTCAAAGTCAACCCTTGATACCTTCAATTAAGCGGCTTATTTCATTGCTAATTTCAGATATAGATGTCTCACCATTGACTACTTTAAGCAAATTTGTTTCTTTATAGAAACTAATAACTGGATCTATATTTTTTTCATACATTTGAAATCTCTTTATTGCTATGTCTTCATTGTCATCAGCTCTTTTCTCCAAATTTTTTCTATCTGATATTCTTTTGACAATTGTTTTTAAACTTACAGATAGCTTTAAAACCATATCTATTTGTTGATCATATTTAATCAAAAGAGTATTTAAATTTTTAGCTTGACTTAAATTTCTTGGATACCCGTCAAATATTAATCTATCTTTATAAATTGAATTAGATATATATTTTTCAATTAAATCGCTTACAATTTGGTTAGAAACTAAATTTCCTGAATTTATTATTGACGATATTTCATTACCTAATTTAGTTTTATCTTTGATCTCTTTTCTTAATAAATCACCAGTTGATAACTGATGTAATTGGAATTTGTTCGCAATAAAATTTGATTGCGTGCCTTTGCCAGCACCAGGTGGTCCAAAGATTACAATATTCATTAATCTTACTATTTACCAAATTTAGTTTTTTTAATTAAAGACTCATATTGTGAGCTCATTAATCTTGTTTGAACTTGTGTAACAGTATCCATAGCTACTACTACTACAATTAATATTGACGTACCTCCTAAATAAAATGGGATGGGATACTTGGCAATTAAGAATTCTGGCATTAAACAAACAAATGTTAAATACATGGCACCAACTGTTGTTAATCTCATTAAAATTGTATCTATATACTCTGCAGTTCTTTCTCCCGGTCTAATGCCTGGAATATATCCTCCATACTTTCGTAGATTTTCAGCTGTTTCCTTTGGATTAAAGACAATTGATGTGTAAAAAAATGAAAAGAAAATTATTCCTGAAGCGTATAATAACATATAAAGAGGCTGTCCTTGAGTAAACATTGATGAAATTTTTAAAAATGTATCTGACTCAGCAAAACCAAAATTAGAAATTGTAATAGGTAAAAGTAGTAATGCAGAAGCAAATATTGCTGGAATTACTCCTGCCGTATTAATTTTTAATGGCAGATGTGATGACTCGCCTCCGTACATTTTGTTACCCACTTGTCTTTTAGGATAATTAATTAATATTTTTCTCATTGCCCTTTCAAAAAACACTATAAATAAAACTGTTAAAATAACTAAAACAAATATTCCAACTATCATAACAGCAGATAGTGCTCCAGTTCTTCCAAGTTCGAAAGTTGATGCTAGAGCCCTAGGAATCTCAGCTACAATACCAGAAAAAATAATTAAAGAAATTCCATTTCCAACTCCTCTTAAAGTAATTTGTTCTCCTAACCACATTAAAAAAGTAGTACCAGCAACAAGTGAAATAGTTGTAATAATTCTAAAAGACATTCCAGGTTCAATTACTAAATTTCCAGCGTTTTCTAAACCTACTGAAACACCGTATCCTTGAAGACAAGCAATTAAGACAGTTCCATACCTTGTGATTTGAGTAATTTTTTTTCGTCCAATTTCACCTTGCTCTTTAAGACTTTTAAAATAGTCGGAAACGCCAGTAAGTAATTGTACTATTATTGATGAAGAGATATATGGCATTATACCAAGAGCAAAAATTGCCATTCTAGTAACAGCTCCACCCGAAAACATATTAAACATTCCTAAAAGACCTTTTTGACTTGAAGCCATAATTTCTTTTAATGCCGAAGGATCAATTCCTGATAGAGGTACATAAGTGCCTAATCGATAAACTATTAATAATAGAATTGTAAATAATATTCTATTTCTTAAGTCTTTAGCTTGACTAAAAGCACCGGCTGTATTGATTGTTTCACTTGACATAATTTATTATTTTTTAATTATGCTAATTTTACCACCTGCTTTCTCTATTTTTGATAAAGCTTGTTTTGAAGCAAAATGGGCAGATATTTCCAAATTTTTTTTAATTTCACCAGTTCCTAAAATCTTTAATTTTTTGAATTTTTTATTTACTAATTTTTTTTCTTTTAAGATTTTTAAATCTAAAGTATTCTTAACATCGTTTTTAGATTTATCTAAAATATTTTGTATTTTAGAAAGGTTTAAAATTGCAGTTATATTTTTATTTATTGATTTAAATCCTCTTTTAGGTAATCTTCTGTATAAAGGCATTTGACCACCTTCAAAACTTTTTATAGCTACACCTGATCTAGATTTCTGACCTTTATGACCCCTAGAGGAGGTTTTTCCTTTACCAGATCCTATACCTCTACCAACTCTAATTTTTTTTTTGTTAATTTTTGTTAAATTATTTAGTTGCATTATTTAACCTCTCTTTTTAGTACAATATCTGAAATTTTTTTTCCTCTTATGGCTGATAAAATTTTTGGAGAATTTTGAGATTTTAAACCATTCACGCAAGCTTTTAACACATTATGTGGATTTGCTGATCCAAGTGATTTTGCAACAACATCTTGGATACCTAAAACTTCACATACAGAACGTATTGCTCCACCGGCAATTATTCCTGTACCAGCTGGTGCTGATCTTAAAAAAACTTTACCTGAACCGTTTTTTCCTTTCACATCATGGTGAAGAGTTCTTCCGTCTTTTAAAGGAATTTTAATTAAATTTCTCTTAGCATCTTCTGTAGCTTTTTTTATTGCATCTGGTACTTGTTTTGATTTACCTTGTCCTATACCAACTGATCCCTTTTGATTACCAACTACAACCAACGCAGCGAAGCCAAATCTTCTTCCTCCTTTTACAACCTTCGTTATCCTATTAATTGCTACTAATTTTTCTTTTATGTCGCTTTCAATTTTTTTATTTTCAGCCATATTAAAATTTTAATCCATTCTTTCTTAGAGTTTCTGCGAATATCTTAACTCTACCGTGATATTTATATTCACCTCTATCAAAATATACTTCATTAATATTTTTGTCCTTAGCTCTCTTAGCTAATATTTCCCCTATCAGACTTGATTTTTCAATCTTTTTTACTTTTTTTGATTTAATTTCCTTCTCAATTGATGAAGCAGAAACTAAAGTTTTTTTTTGTTTATCATCAATTATTTGCGCAAATAGATTATTTAATGATTTGGTTACAGATATTCTGTATCTATTAACATTTACACTTTTTAATTTTTTCCTATTTCTTAATTTTCTTTTTATTTTATTGTTAATTTTTTTCATTATTTTTTTTTACCTTCTTTTCTTAAAATGAATTGACCTCTTTCTTTTATACCTTTTGCTTTATAAGGTTCTACTGGCTTCAAATTTTTAATATCTGCAGCGACTTTAGATACTAACTCTTTATCAACTCCGTTGATCTTAATTATTGTTTGTTTTTCAACTATTATTTTGATCTCCTTTGGAATTTTGAAATTTACATCATGACTAAATCCAATTTGTAAATTCAAAACTTCTCCTTTTAAATTAGCCCTAAAACCTACTCCGCTAATTTCTAGTATTTTTTCATGACCAGTGGAAACGCCCATAACTGCGTTATTAACTAAACTTCTGTATGTACCCCACATAACAGATGTTTCTTTATCTATTTTTTTTTCTAATGGGTTAATTTGAAATTCATTTTCATTTTGTGTTGATGAAAAAATTTTATCATTAATAGTTAATTTTTTTGTTCCCTTGGGACCAGAAATAGTTAAGTTTGATCCCTCAATTTTTATTGAAGCATCTTTTGGAATCACAATGTTTTTTTTTCCTATTTTAGACATTAAAATACCCTACAAATTATTTCGCCACCTATATTTTTCTTCCTAGCTTCAACGTCACTCATAACACCTTTTGGTGTAGATAAAATTGCTAGACCCAAGCCATTCATTACTCTTGGGATACTTGTTGCTCTAGAATAAACTCTTCTTCCAGGTTTAGATATTCTTTTAATCTCTTTTATGACAGGATCACCTTCATAATATTTGAGAGAAATTTTCAAACTCGTTTTGTTATTTTCTGTTTTTTCAATAAAATAATCTTTAATATACCCTTCGTTCTTGAGTATTTCTAAAATATTTTTTCTAAAATTTGATGAGGGTATTTCAACTGAATTTAGCGATCTCATCTGGCCATTTCTTATTCTTGAAAACATATCTCCTATTGGGTCTGTAAATGTCATTTTTCTCCTACCAACTTGATTTAGTTATACCAGGAATTTTGCCTGCAGAAGCCATATCTCTTAGGGCAATTCTTGATATTTTTAATTTTCTATAAACTCCATGAGGTCTACCAGACACCTCACATCTATTTCTAATTCTAATTTTTGCAGAATTTTTTGGTAATTTATTTAATTTTAATTGTGCTTCAAATCTTTCAGCTAATTCCAATTTTTTATTATTTATAATTTTTTTTAAAGCAGCTCTTTTTTTTCTGTACTTTTTTACTAATTTTATTCTTTTTAAATTCTTCTGTACTGCACTAGTTTTAGCCATTTTATTCCTTAGTTTTTCTTTTCATTTAATGGGAAATTAAATTCTTTTAGTAATTCTAATGTCCCTTCTTTACTTTTACTTGATGTAACTATAGTCACATCTAATCCTCTAATCTTATCTACTTTATCAAAATTTACCTCAGGAAAAACAATGTGCTCCTTAATACCGAAAGAATAATTATAAGAGCTGTCTATTCCTTTAGATGATAAACCTCTAAAGTCTTTAATTCTTGGTAAAGCTATATTAATTAATCTATCTATGAATTCATACATTTTTTGAGCTCTTAAAGTAACTTTGATACCTGCATTAGATCCCTTTCTTGTTTTAAAGTTCGAGATAGATTTTTTAAACTTTGTAATAATCGGCTTTTGTCCAGTTATTAATGCCATGTCATCTACGCATGATTTAAGTTTTTTCCCATCAGATGCGTCTTCGCCTAAGCCCATATTTAATATAATTTTATCAATTTTTGGTACATCATGTTTATTCTTTAAAGAAAGTTTGCTCATAAGTTTCGAAATTATTTCTTTTTCGTAAGTATTTTTCAATCTTGGCATTATTTTTTACTAGCTCCTTTTTTTTCATCTTTTTTTAAATCAATATTCTTCACATTTGATTGATGAATAAAACTTTCTTTGGAAATAATTCCACCTTTATTTTCCTTTGTAGGTTTAGTATGCCTTTTAATCATATTAATAGATTTAATTTTAATTTTATTTAATTTTCTATCAATTTCTAATATTTCACCTGTTTTACCTCTGTCCTTACCAGTAATAATTTTTACTTGATTGCCTTTTTTTAAATCCATTTTAGAGTACCTCCGGTGCTAAGGATATGATTTTTATATGGCCTCTTGTACGTAATTCTCTTGTAACAGGACCAAATATTCTTGTTCCAATAGGTTCGCCTTTGTCATCAGTTAGTACGACTGCATTTTTATCAAATTGTACTTTGGAACCGTCATCTCTGAAGATTTCTTTTCTTGTTCTAACAACAACAGCTTTATGAACAGCGCCTTTTTTAACTTTACCTTTGGGTATTGCATCTTTGACACTTATTACGATTATGTCGCCTACTGAGGCATATCTTCTTTTTGAACCACCTAATACTTTAATACATTCTACTCTTTTAGCTCCAGTATTATCAGCAACGGTAAGCTCTGTTTGAATTTGAATCATTATTCTACAACCTGCCAAGTTTTCTTTTTTGAGTAAGGTTTACACTCAATTATTGAAACTTTTTCACCTTCTTTAAATTTATTCTTTTCATCGTGAGCGTGATATTTTTTTGATCTTTTAATTACTTTTTCATAGAACGGGTGTTTAAACTTTCTTGTAACTTCAACAACAACTGTCTTGTCATTTTTTGCACTCGTTATAGTTCCTTTTAGTATTTTTTTTGTCATTTTGAATTTTTTATTTGTGTATATAGCCTAGCTATACTTTTTTTAATTTCATTATATTGTGCAGGATTATTTATCTGATTATTTACTTTTTTAAATCTTATATTAAATAAATCTTTTTTTAATGTTAAGACTTTTTTTTCTGCTTGGTCTTTAGTTAATTTTTTATCTTCTTTTTTTTTAGCCATTATCTTTTTACAAATTTAGTTTTTATTGGTAATTTAGCAGAAGCTTTATATAAAGCTATTCTAGCTATTTCTTCACTCACACCGTCTACCTCAAAAATAATTCTTCCTGGTTTTACACGACATGCGTAATACTCTGGTGATCCTTTTCCTTTTCCCATCCTCACTTCTGTAGGTTTTTTTGATACAGGTATATTTGGAAAAATTCTTGTCCACACTTTACCTGTTCTTTTCATATATCTTGTTAAGGCTACTCTCGCCGCTTCAATTTGTTTACCAATAATTCTCTCAGGTTGAACAGCTTTTAGACCGAACTGACCATAATTTAGTTTCACAGCTCTAGCTGCTTTTCCGTGTATTCTTCCCTTAAATGCTTTCCTGTATTTAGTTCTGACTGGCTGTAGCATTTTTTACCCTTTCTTTTTTTTCTTTTTCAACATCTTTAGCCATTAATTCACCCTTATAAATCCAAACCTTAACACCAATAATTCCGTATGTTGTAAGTGCTTCTGCAAATCCATAATCAATTTCAGCTCTGAGTGTGTGTGAAGGAATACTTCCTTCTCTTAACCATTCAGTTCTAGCAATTTCATTACCAGCTAATCTACCACTTAACATTACTTTAATTCCTCTAGCATTTAATCTCATAGCAGATTGCATTGCTCTTTTCATGGCTCTCCTGTATGCAATTCGTTTTACAAGTTGTTGAGCTATATTTTCAGCAACTAAATTTGAATTTAATTCTGGTTTTTTAATCTCTTTTATATTTACGGTCACATCACTTTGAGTAATCTTCATAATATTCTTTTTAATTTTTTCTATATCTGCACCTTTTTTTCCTATAACAAATCCTGGCCTTGATGTGTGTATTGAAACTGTACATTTTTTGGACGAACGTTCAATAATAATTTCTGAAACACCTGAGTTAATAATATTTTTTTTTATATATTTTCTAATTTTAAAATCCTCGATTAAATATTTGCCAAAATCTTTTTTTTTAGCGAACCATGTTGAGTCCCAACCTCTATTAATCCCAAGTCTTAGACCTATTGGATTTATTTTTTGCCCCATTATTTACTCACCTTTTTTTCTTTTTTTTCTTCTAGAATAATAGTAATTCTACTAAATGGTTTTTTTATTGGACTTGCTCTTCCTTTAGCTCTAGGTCTAAATCTTTTCATAATAAGTGATTTACCTGCATAAGCCTCTTTGACAAATAAGTTGTCTATATCCAATTGATAATTATTTTCAGCATTTGATATAGCAGACTTCACTGTTTTACTAACGTCTTTTGCAATCTTTTTTCTTGAAAACTCTAAGTCTCTTAGAGCGACATCTGCTTTTTTTCCTTTTATAAAATTACATACCAAAGCTAATTTTCTAGGGCTAGTTCTTACGTTTTTATTTATTGCTTTAACAAAAGATGTATTTTTTTCCATTATTTTTTGTCTCCTGCTGCTGGTTTAGCCGCTGGTACAGCAGCTGCTTTTTTATCTGCTGGTGTATGACCTTTAAAAGTTCTTGTAGGTGCAAATTCTCCTAGCTTATGTCCGACCATTTCTTCCGATACTGTAATTGGAATAAACGATTTCCCATTATGGATCATAAAACTATGACCTATAAAATCAGGAATTATTGTCGAGTGTCTTGACCAAGTCTTTATTGGTTTCTTGTTAGGTTCATTTTTAAGTTTATCGATTTTTTTTAATAAACTTGGGTGAACAAATGGTCCTTTCCAAACAGATCTAGCCATTATTTTTTCCTTTTCTTTCTTCTAGTTATAATAAGTTTATCACTTCTCTGAGGTCTTCTTGTCTTTAAACCTTTCGCTGACTGTCCCCACGGAGATACTGGGCTTCTTCCGCCAGAAGTTTTACCTTCACCCCCTCCATGAGGGTGATCTACGGGGTTCATGGCAACACCTCTTGTTTGAGGACGTTTTCCTCTCCATCTATTTCTTCCTGCTTTTCCAATTTTGACATTTTTTTGATCAGGATTTGAAACTATTCCAATTGTTCCAACGCAGGCACTATTAACTTTTCTTGTCTCTCCTGATGACAGTTTTAATATAGCATAGTCACCATCGTAACCAGATAAAGTTATTGAAGATCCAGCTGACCTTGCAAGTTTACCACCGTTGCCTGGAATTAACTCGACGTTGTGAATAGAAGTACCTGGGGGTATGTCCTTTAGCTCTAATGAATTTCCAATTTTAATTTCTGCATTTTTTCCTGCCTCAATGGTATCTCCAATCTTTAGACCTTGAGGTGAAATGATGTAGGCCTTTTCTTTATCTTCATATGTAATTAACGCAATGTATGCTGTTCTATTTGGATCATATTCAATCCTATCTACAACAGCCTTCATATTTTTCTTTTTTCTAAAAAAATCTATAATTCTAAATTTGTGTTTTGAACCACCTCCCATGTGTCTAGAAGTGATACGCCCTGCATTATTTCTACCGCCAGTTATATGTTGACCTTTGGTTAGTGGTTTGTAAGACGAACCTTTCCATAAACTACTTTTGTCTACAATTACTGTGGCTCTAGTAGTTTTTGTATAAGGTTTAAATGATTTTAATGCCATACTAAATTCCAGTTGTTAGATCTATACTTTGACCTTTTTTAAGAGTTATTATTGCTTTTTTATATCCACTTTTAATAGATTTTCTTCCCTGTTTCATCTTAAGCTTTGATTTTTGATTTATGATATTCACTTTTATTACATCTACTTTAAATAATTTTTCAATATTTTTTTTAATAGTTTTTTTATTTGCTTTTTCGTGAACTTTAAAAACAGTCTTATTTTGATCTGATAAAATTGTTGCCTTTTCAGTAATAATTGGATTTCTAATTGAGTCTATATGGTTAATTTTTTTCATTTAGAATTCTTTCTTGTATTTTTTTTGCAGATGAAGAGGTGATTATTACATTTTTGTATTTAAATAAATCATAAATATTAGTTCCTTCATCTTTTATTAATTTTATATTTTTAATATTACGAGCTGACTTATTAATGTTTTTCATTGTGTCTGTATCAGAAATTATTAATGCGTTGGCTAGTTTATTCAATTCTAAGAATTTATTAAATTCTTTTGTTTTTTTAATCTCTTTTTTTACATCAGCTAAGATGTGTAGATTTTTATCAAAATTTTTCTTAGATAACGTTTGAGCTAGAGCAAGTTTTCTTACTTTTTTATTTATCTTTTTTATCTTATATACAGCGCCTTTAGGACCATGCGCTACACCACCCCCTACAAATAATGGAGCTTTTTTACTAGCGTGTCTAGCTCCACCACCCCCTTTTTGAGGAACAATCTTTTTTGTAGAACCTTTTATCTCATTTCTTTGTTTTGTTTTAGCTGTTCTTGGTTTTGCGTGATTTAATTGCCAATCAACAACAAATTTAATTAATTTGTAGTTAACTTTTAATTTAACTAATTTATCAGAGATCTCTATTGACTCTGATTTAGCCCCGTCAATACTCAAAAGAGGAAATTTCATTTATTTTTTTCCTTTCTTGGCAGCAACTGCTTTAACTTTTGCTTCATATTTTTCTTTAATAGTTTTTCTAGTTACTTTTTTAACAGACTCTCTAAGAAGTACTGTTGAATTCTTTGAGCCTGGTATTGATCCTTTTAAATATAATAAATTATTTTCTAAATCTGATTTAACTATTTCTAAATTTAACATAGTTCTTAATTTATCACCCATATGACCAGCCATTTTTTTTTCCTTTAAATACTTTTCCTGGATCTTGTCTTTGTCCAGTTGAACCATGTGATCTGTGCGAAACAGAAACACCATGAGACGCTCTCAAGCCACCAAAATTCCATCTCTTCATAACACCGGCAAATCCTTTTCCTATAGTTTTTGACCTTACATCTAAAAATTTTTTATCTTTGAAAATCTCTAGTCCTAATTCATTGCCCTCTTTATATTGATCGTTATTCTCAACTCTAAATTCTTTAAGAATTTTTTTTGGCTCAGTATTTTTCTTTGAAAAATATCCCTTCATTTGTTTTGTTAATTTTGAGTTTTTAAGTTTAAAAAAGCCGAGTTTAACTGCGCTATAACCTCTTTTATCTTCAGATATTACATCCAGAACTCTTCCTTTTTCTACTTTTATAACTGTTACAGGAACTGATTGACCGCCTTCCATAAATTCTCTGGTCATTCCTATTTTTGTTCCTATCAATCCAATGCTCATAAATTTATATTTTTATCTCTATATCTACACCGGAGGCTAAATCTAATTTCATCAGCGCTTCGACTGTTTGTGGTGTTGGTTCTATAATATCTATTAATCTTTTGTGGGTTCTTGACTCAAACTGTTCTCTACTTTTCTTATCAATGTGAGGTGATCTTAAAACTGTATATCTTTCTATTCTTGTTGGTAATGGTATTGGACCTTTGACTTGAGCGCCTGTTCTTTTTGCTGTATTAACAATTTCCTCAGTAGACAAATCAAGGATTTTATTATCATAAGCTTTTAAATGTATTCTTATATTTTGATTTTCCATAAATTAAGCTAATTTCTTTGTTACTTCGTCTTGAACGTTTTGCGGAACTTTATCGTAGTGACTAAACTGCATTGTATATTGAGCTCTACCCTGTGTTGAAGAACGTAAATTGTTTATGTAACCAAACATATTAGCTAATGGAACAGTTGCGTTAATAGCTGTTGCATTACCTCTTGCCTCTGTTGAGGCTACTTGACCACGCCTACTATTTAAGTCACCAATTACATCACCCATAAAATCTTCGGGCGTAACTACCTCGACCTTCATCATTGGCTCTAAAAGTTTTAATGTAGCTTTTTGGCAAGCTTCTCTGAAACACATTCTTGAAGCAATTTCGAAGGCTAAAACACTTGAGTCAACATCATGATGTAAGCCGTCTAAAATAGTAACTTTGTAATCGATTACAGGAAAACCAGCTAATATTCCACTCTCTGCTACACTTAAAACTCCTTTTTCAACTCCGGGAATAAATTCTTTTGGAATTGCTCCACCTTTAATTTTATTTTCAACTTCTCTACCCTTCCCTGGTTCAAGTGGCTCAACGCTTAAAGTAACTTTAGCAAATTGTCCTGAACCACCACTTTGTTTTTTGTGAATATATGTTATTTCTGTCGATCCCAATATTGTTTCTCTGTATGCAACTTGTGGAGCTCCAACATTAGCCTCCACTTTGAATTCTCTTTTCATTCTATCAACGATAATATCCAAGTGTAATTCACCCATACCTTTAATGATTGTTTGTCCTGACTCTTCATCTGAAGTCACTCTAAATGATGGGTCCTCTTTAGCTAATCTGGCCAGAGCTTCGCCCATTT
The DNA here is from genome assembly GCA_014653835.1 of Pelagibacterales bacterium SAG-MED28. GTDB lineage: Bacteria > Pseudomonadota > Alphaproteobacteria > Pelagibacterales > Pelagibacteraceae > Pelagilacustribacter. The sequence continues at coordinate 15,005 of JACWDY010000001.1, read as the reverse complement.
TTTCTTGGTCTGCTTTAGTCTTGGGTTCAACTGCTATTTCTATTACAGGATCAGGAAATTCCATTGGTTCAAGTAAAATTGGCTTATTTTCGTTACATAAAGTATGTCCAGTGATAGTGTGTTTTAATCCAGCTAATGCTACTATGTCCCCAGTTGTTGCCTCTTTAATATCTTCTCTGCTATTAGCGTGCATTAAAAGCATTCTTCCAACTCTTTCGGTTTTTTCTTTTGACGAATTATATACTGATGTACCAGCTTTTATTTTACCTGAATAAATTCTTATAAATGTTAAAGATCCAACAAATGGGTCATTAGCAACTTTAAAGGCTAAAGCCGAAAATGGTTCGTTATCATCAAATTTCATCTCTAATTTATCCTCAGAATTAAGTTTAGTAGCTTCTATAGATCCAATATCTTTTGGGCTAGGAAGGTAATCTATAACAGCATCTAATAATGGTTGAACACCTTTGTTTTTAAAAGCAGATCCTGTAGTTATTGGAACAAAGCTAAAACCAAGAGTTCCTTTTCTTATACATTTAATTAGATCCGTTTCTGTAGGTTCTTTGCCTTCAAGATAATCCTCCATAAGCTTTTCATCTTCCTCGACTGCAGCTTCAACTAATTCTTTTCTATAGGTATTTGCTTTTTCTTTTAAATCTTCGGGTATATCAACAATATCAAATTTCGCGCCTAAATCTTCGTTCTGCCAAATAATAGCTTTCATTTTAACTAGATCAACAACACCTTTTAAATCTGCCTCAGCGCCTACAGGTAATTGTAAAACTAGAGGTTTACAGCCAAGTCGATCTTTAATCATATCTACACAGCGATAAAAATCTGCGCCGGTACGATCGAGCTTATTTACAAAACATATTCTTGGTACTTTATATTTATCTGCTTGTCTCCAAACTGTTTCAGATTGAGGCTCAACACCTGCAACACCGTCAAAAACGCAGACAGCTCCGTCTAAAACTTTTAAGGATCTTTCAACCTCAATTGTAAAGTCTACGTGGCCAGGTGTATCTATTATGTTAATTCTGTGATCTCTCCAAAAGCAAGTCGTTGCAGCAGAAGTAATAGTAATGCCTCTTTCCTGTTCTTGTTCCATCCAGTCCATCGTTGCAGCGCCATCATGTACTTCACCAATTTTATGGCTTTTGCCTGTATAATATAGAATTCTTTCTGTAGTGGTTGTCTTACCTGCATCTATGTGCGCCATGATACCAATATTTCTATATTTATCTAAAGTATATTTAGCCATAATTTTTTACCACCTAAAGTGAGCAAAAGCTTTATTAGACTCCGCCATCTTATGTGTATCTTCTCTTTTTTTAATTGCTGATCCTTTATTTTGTGAAGCATCTAAAATTTCTGCATATAGTTTTTCTGCCATTGTTTTGTTTTTTCTCTTTCGTGTTGCATCCATTAACCATCTTAACGCTAATGCTTGGCCTCTTTTTGCTTTAACCTCTACTGGAACCTGATATGTGGCACCACCAACTCTTCTAGATCTGCATTCAAGATTAGGTTTAACATTGCTGATTGCAGTATTAAAAATTTTTAATGGGTCTTCGTTATTTTTTGATTTAATCTTATCTAGTGCATCATAAAGAATTTTTTCAGCGGTAGACCTTTTTCCGTCATACATAATAGAATTAATAAATTTTGAAACTACTTCTGAGTGAAACTTTGGGTCAGGATATACTTTTCTTACTGGTGCTTTTCGTTTTCTAGACATAAATTATTTGGGTTTTTTTGTTCCGTATAAAGATCTTCTTTGTTTACGATTAGCTACACCTTGCGTGTCTAGGTTTCCTCTTAAAATATGGTATCGAACTCCCGGTAAATCTTTAACACGTCCACCACGAAGTAAAACTACAGAGTGCTCTTGTAAATTATGTCCTTCTCCAGGAATATAAGCTGTCACTTCAAAACCATTTGACAGTCTAACTCTAGCAACTTTTCTTAATGCTGAATTTGGTTTTTTAGGTGTTGTTGTATAAACTTTAACGCAGACACCTCTTTTTAAAGGCTGTCTTTCTAATGCCGGAACTTTATTTCTAGCAACAGGTTTAACTCTACTTTTTTTAATCAGTTGATTAATCGTTGGCATAATTTTATTTTGAAGTTAAAACAAGGAAAACCCTATAAATGATGTTGTTAGTGTTTAAGGTTTTGATCCACCTTACTTCTAACATTCAAAATGTGCCGTAAACTAACATTGAATTGATAAAAGTCAATATTTAGGCGGTTTTAAAATGATGCTTAAGCTGTCTTTTCGGGGGCCTCTGGAGCGGATTCTAGCTCTTGTTTTTTAAGTTGTTCCAATCTAGCTTTGTCTTGCTCTCTTGCTTGTTTGTCCCAAGCAATTTTAGTTAAACCAGTGCCTGCTGGAACCAGTCGTCCGACTATCACGTTCTCTTTTAGACCTTCTAATGAATCAACCTTTCCTCTGATTGAGGCGTCCGTTAATACTCTAGTTGTTTCTTGAAATGAAGCAGCAGATATAAATGAATTTGTTTGTAAAGAAGCTTTAGTTATACCTAATAATACTCTTTCAAAAACAGCTGGTTTTTTCTTTTCTTCTCTTAATTTGTCATTGATTACATTTATATCTAATAAATCAATTATTTCACCAGAAAGTAAGTCGGAGTCCCCTGGGTCTTTAACTTCAACTCTTTTTAACATTTGTCTAACAATTGTTTCTATATGCTTATCGTTAATCACAACTCCTTGTAATCTATAAACTTCTTGTACTTCGGTTATGAAATATTCAGTTAATTTTTCAACACCTAAAATTCTTAATATATCATGTGGCAAAGGTGCTCCATCAAGTAAGTACTCACCTTTCTTGATTTTCTCTCCTTGGTTAAAATTAACATGTTTACCCTTTGGTATTAAGTAGTTTGAGGTTTCACCACTTGATGAAACAATAGAAATTTTTTGTTTCCCTCTTACCTCTTTGCCGAATTCTATCATACCGTCATTCTCGGCTATAATTGCGCTATCTTTTGGTTTTCTTGCTTCGAATAATTCAGCTACTCTTGGCAAACCTCCGGTAATATCTTTTGTTTTAGAAGTTTCTTTCGGTAATCTAGCTAAAACATCACCGGCTGAAATTTTTTGTCCGTCTTTTACTGACAAAATTGTATCTGGAACTAAATAATATCTTGCCTCATTACCATCAGCTTTTTTTATTATTTCCCCTTTGTCATTTCTAAGTGTTATTCGAGGCTTCAGTTCAGAATTTTTTGACGAAGATTTCCAGTCTGTTACAGACTTAGAAGATAAACCTGTAGCATCATCCAAAGTTTCAGTTAAAGAACTACCTTCCATTAAATCCATATAATTTACAATACCGCCAGTTTCAGCGATTACTGGAAGTGTATAAGGATCCCATTCAGCTATTTTTTTTCCTTTATCTATGATGTCCCCATCTTTAAAGAAAAGTTTTGAACCGTAATTAACTTTATAAATTCCAAGCTGTCTTTGTTGATCATCTTCAATGCTTAATTGAGTGTTTCTTCCCATAACAATTATATTTTTCTTTGAGTCTTCAATTAAATTTTTATTAATAATATTCAATTTTCCTTTAGACTGACAAATAATTTGGGACTCTTCTTTAATCTGAGCTGTACCTCCTACGTGAAATGTTCTCATCGTTAATTGAGTTCCTGGTTCACCAATTGATTGGGCCGCGATCATACCAACAGCTTCACCTACACTAACTAATTTACCTCTGGCCAAGTCTCTACCGTAACATACTTGACAAACACCTTTTGTAGAAGCACATGTAATTACAGAGTAAACATTAACTGATTTAACACCAGCGGCATCAATTTTTTCACAATCTAACTCATCAATTAATTTATCTTTTTTTATTATAACTTCTCCTGTAACTGGGTTTTTAATATTTTCTGCTATGACTCTACCTAGAACTCTTTCTGATAGACTCACCAAAATATTTCCACCTTCTATTATTTCGGAAATTGTGACAGAAGATCTTTTCTTTGGATCGCATTCTGCTTTTGTAATTTGCACATCTTGAGCTACATCGCATAATCTTCTTGTTAGATAGCCTGAATTAGCTGTTTTTAAAGCTGTATCTGCTAAACCTTTTCTAGCTCCATGCGTAGAGTTAAAATATTCTAATACTGATAAACCTTCTTTAAAATTTGCAATAATTGGTGTTTCAATAATTTCACCAGATGGTTTAGCGATTAATCCCCTCATTCCAGCTAATTGTTTCATCTGTGCCTGTGATCCTCTAGCGCCAGAGTCGGCCATCATATAAACAGAATTTGTTTCAATTCTATCGTCGTCATAAACTTTTTCAGCTGATGAAATTTCTTTCATCATTTCGTTAGCAACTGTGTCAGTGCATTTTGACCAAATATCAACTACTTTATTATATTTTTCTCCTCTAGTAATTAAACCGTCTGCATATTGTTTTTCATATTCTTCAATTTGTTTTTTTGTGCTGCCTATTAAATTCTCTTTTGTTTTTGGAATTATTAAATCGTCTTTACCAAAGGATATTCCTGCTTTAAAAGCATGTTTAAAACCAAGAGTTTTAATTCTATCACAAAAAATTACCGTTTCTTTTTGGCCGCAATATCTAAAAATCGTATCTATGACTTCAGATACGTTTTTCTTAGTTAACAATTTATTAACTAAAGCAAATTTGATATTGTGATTTTTTGGTAAAACATAGGCCAATAAAAATCTACCTGCTGTACTAGTATATTTTTCTACAATTGATTTGCCATCCTGGTCAATTGTTTTAAAAACTGAAACTATTTTAGAGTGCAAACTAATTGATTTATTTTCTAATGCTTGTTCAATTTCCTCAATACTTGAAAAAACACCTCGAGGCTTTTTATCATTTTCTTCAGCTTGAGAAAGATAATAAATTCCTAAAACTATATCCTGACTTGGTACGATGATTGGTTTACCATTAGATGGACTCAGAATATTATTTGTCGACATCATTAATACTCTTGCCTCTAATTGGGCTTCTAAACTTAAAGGAATATGAACTGCCATTTGATCGCCATCGAAATCAGCGTTGAAAGCAGCACAAACTAATGGATGTAATTCTATCGCATTTCCTTCAATCAATTTTGCTTCAAATGCTTGAACTCCTAATCTATGTAATGTGGGAGCTCGGTTTAATAAAATAGGATGTTCTCTTATAATATGTTCAAGTGAGTCCCAAACTTCACTCTTTTCTTTTTCAACTAGTCTTTTAGCTTGTTTTATAGTTGTGGCTAAACCTAACTTATCTAATCTTGCATAAAGAAACGGCTTAAATAACTCTAAAGCCATTTTCTTAGGAAGGCCACACTGGTGTAATTTTAATTCTGGACCTACAACAATTACTGATCTTCCAGAATAATCTACTCTTTTTCCTAATAAGTTTTGTCTAAATCTTCCTTGCTTTCCTTTAAGCATCTCTGCCAAAGATTTCAAAGGTCTTTTACCTGTGCCCGTTATAACTCTACCGCGTCTTCCGTTGTCAAACAATGCATCTACTGACTCTTGAAGCATTCTTTTTTCATTTCTAACAATAATGTCTGGCGCCTTAAGATCTAAAAGTCTCTTTAATCTGTTATTTCTATTTATTACTCTTCTATACAGATCATTTAAGTCAGACGTAGCAAATCTACCACCATCAAGAGGAACTAATGGTCTCAATTCTGGAGGTATCACCGGAACAGATGTTAAAATCATCCATTCAGGCTTGTTTCCTGAATTAATAAAAGATTCGATGAGTTTCAATCTTTTAATAGTTCTCTCTTCTGTAACCTTGGATTTAATTTCCTTAAGTGCCTCTCGTAATTTAAGTTGTTCTTTTTTAAGATCTAAATTTACTAATATTTCTCTTACCGCTTCTGCGCCAATACCAGCTGTAAAGGCATCTTCTCCAAATTCCTCTTGGGCTTTTAATAATGCTTCCTCAGATATTAGTTGACCTTTTTTTAAGGTTGTCAAACCGGGTTCTACAACTATAAAGCTTTCAAAATATAATACTTTTTCAACCTCTTTAAGCTTCATATCTATTGCCAGAGAAATTCTGCTTGGTAATGATTTTAAAAACCAAATATGAGCCACTGAACATGCAAGATCAATATGACCCATTCTCTCTCTTCTCACATTAGATTTTGTAACCTCAACTCCACATTTTTCACAAATAATTCCTCTAAATTTCATTCTTTTGTACTTACCACAAAGACATTCATAATCTTTAACTGGTCCAAAAATTCTAGAGCAAAATAAACCATCTTTTTCAGGTCTAAAAGTTCTGTAATTTATAGTTTCTGGTTTTTTAATTTCCCCATAAGACCAAGATTTAATCTTTTCAGGACTCGCGAGAGTTATTTTAATACTATCAAAGCTATTTTCTTGAGTAATATTTTGATTTTCAAAAATTTTAGTAAGATTTTTTTCCATATCTAATTTAATTCTATATTTAAACCAAGTGCTCTTATTTCTTTTACTAAAACGTTAAAAGATTCCGGCACTCCTGACTCGAAGTTGTTGTTACCCTTCACAATTGTTTCGTAAACTTTTGTCCTTCCAGCAACATCATCAGATTTTACTGTTAATATTTCTTGTAGCGTATAAGAAGCTCCGTATGCTTCTAGCGCCCATACTTCCATTTCACCAAATCTTTGCCCTCCTAGTTGAGCTTTACCTCCAAGTGGTTGTTGTGTAACTAAACTATAAGGCCCAGTGGATCTAGCATGAATTTTATCTTCAACTAAATGATTTAATTTAAGCATATAAATTATTCCTACAGTCACAGGTCTATCAAATCTCTCTCCCGTTTGACCATTCCATAAATGAGTTTGACCTGAATTTGGAAGTTTAGCTAGATCCAACATTTTTGTAATATCTTCTGTACTAGCTCCGTCAAATACTGGTGTTGCTATAGGCACTCCATTAGAAAGATTTTGGACTAATTCAGCAATTTCTTTATTTGATAATTTAGAAATAATTTCATCATAATAAGATTTCCCATAAATTTCTTTTAACTTTTCTCTTATCTTTTCAATTTGTTTATCAAAATTTTTTAAATAATGTTTTATTTGATCACCTAACTCTGAGCAAGACCAGCCAAGATGAGTTTCTAAAATTTGACCAACATTCATACGACTTGGTACACCAAGTGGATTTAAAACGATATCTACAGGCTTTCCATTTTCCATGTATGGCATATCTTCAACAGGAACAATTTTACTCACAACCCCTTTGTTGCCATGTCTACCAGCCATTTTATCCCCTGGCATTAATCTTCTCTTCACCGCAACAAAAACTTTAACGACTTTCATTACCGTTGGTAATAAGTCATCACCTTGTTGAATTTTAATAACTTTATCTTCAAATCTTAATCTTATATCTTCAGACGCATTGTCAAACTGGATTTTTAATTTTTCCAAATTAGTATTCAATTCTTGGTTTTCTAATGGAATTTTCCAAAGATCTTTAAGTGTTAATTTTACAAAATCATTTTGATTTAAAGTTGTTTCGGGTTTTAAATCTTTAAACTGTTTATTAATAGTTTTGCCGTTTAACAAATCAGTCACTCTTTGTTTTATATTTCTATTAAGTATTTCTTCTTCTACTTTTTTATCTTCTTGAACTGACTCAATCTCAGCTCTCTCAATAGCTATTGATCTTTCATCTTTTTCAATTCCATGTCTGTTAAAAACTCTAACATCTATAACTACACCGGTGCTTCCTGAGGGTAATTTTAAAGAAGAGTCTCTTACATCCGTAGCTTTTTCACCAAAAATAGATCTTAATAATTTTTCTTCTGGGCTAGATGAAGTTTCACTTTTAGGTGTTACTTTACCAACTAAAATATCACTTGGTTTTACTTCTGCTCCGACATAAACAATGCCTGACTCGTCTAAATTTCTTAAACTTTCTTCGCTAACATTTGGAATATCTCTTGTTATTTCCTCTGCACCCAACTTAGTATCTCTTGCCATAGCCTCATACTCTTCGATATGAACTGAAGTAAACACATCATCGGTTACACATCTCTCTGAAATTAAAATTGAGTCTTCAAAATTATATCCTTGCCATGGCATGAAAGCTACAGTAACATTTTTACCTAGAGCTAATTCGCCTAATTTTGTAGCGGGACCATCAGCAATTATATCGCCCTTTTTAATTTTATCTCCCACTTTAACTAAAGGTTTTTGATTAATACATGTATTTTGATTAGATCTTTGAAATTTAGATAAATTGTAAATGTCTACAGCAGACTGAGATAAATCAGTTACATCTGTTGCCTTAACTACTATTCGTTTTCCATCAATTTTGTCAACTATGCCATTTCTTCTTGCTACAATTGTAACGCCAGAGTCTAATGCTACGTCTGCCTCAATACCTGTGCCTACTAAAGGTGACTCCGGTTTTAATAACGGCACAGCTTGTCTCATCATATTCGATCCCATTAACGCCCTATTTGCATCATCATTTTCTAAAAAAGGAATTAAAGCTGCAGCAACTGACACTAATTGTTTAGGTGAAACATCTATGTAATCAATATTTTCCCTTGATGATAATTCAAAGTTTAGATTTTTTCTACAAGCAACTAATTCTTCCGTAAAAGATCCATCTTTATTTAACGCAGAGTTGGCTTGTGCAATTGTGTATTTTTCTTCTTCAATAGCTGAAAGATATTTTATTTCAGTGGTAACTTTTCCATTAATAACTTTTTTGTAAGGACTTTCAATGTACCCAAATTTATTTACTCTACAATAAGTAGCTAAACTATTTATTAAACCAATGTTTGGTCCTTCTGGTGTTTCAATCGGACAAATTCTGCCATAATGAGTTGGATGAACGTCTCTTACTTCAAAACCAGCTCTTTCTCTAGTTAGTCCTCCGGGACCTAAAGCTGAAACTCTTCTTTTATGAGTGATTTCAGATAATGGGTTAGTTTGATCCATAAATTGGGAGAGTTGAGAAGTTGCAAAAAAATCTTTTAAAGACGTTGTAATAGGTTTTGCATTTATTAAATCTTGTGGCATTGCAGACTCAATTTCTAAAAAAGTGGACATTTTTTCTTTTACAGTTCTCTCCATTCTTAAAAGGCCAATTCTGAATTGATTTTCAACAAGTTCACCTACTGATCGAACTCTTCTATTTCCTAAATGGTCAATATCATCTACATCACCCTTTCCATCTCGTAAATCTAACATAAATTTAATAATAGCCACAATGTCTGTTGTATCTAATATTGTTTTCTTAGAGCTAGTATCTAAATTTAGTTTCGAATTCAGTTTTACTCTACCTACCTCAGACAAATCGTACCTTTCTTTCTTAAAATATAAGTTATTAAATATCTCTTCTGCTATTTCAATTGAGGGTGCTTCGCCTGGTCTTAAAACTTTATAAATATCGTTAAGAGCATCAACCTTATTTACGTTTTTATCTATTTTTAGACTCTCTAAGATATAAGGTCCTTTATTAATTGGATCTATGTTTACAATATTTAGTTCTTCTTCTTCTTGAGCAATAATTTTTTCTAATTGTTCTTCTGTAATATCAAAACCAGCTCCTATCAATAGCTCGCCGTTCTTATCTAGAATATCTTTTGCAAGATATTTTCCAACAATCTGATCATTAGGTATGGCTATAGAGTTTAAGCCCTTTTCTTTAAGTTTTTTTGAAATAACTATGTTTAATTTTTCACCTTTACTTAAAACTATTTTATTATTTTTAGCGTCAATTAAATCGTAAGATAGTTTTATTGGTCTTTTATAATTTTCTGGGTCAAAATCTGTAATCCAACATTTAATTTCTTTATTATAATTATACTTATTAGTAGAGTAAAATGTTTCAATTATTTTATCTTTGGAAAAACCAAGTGAAAATAAAAATGTTGTTATTGGTAGCTTTTTCTTTCTATCAATTCTAAAATACAGGATATCTTTTGGATCGAATTCAAAATCTAACCATGAACCTCTACCGGGAATTATACGACAATTAAACAAAAGTTTACCACTCGCGTGTGTTTTACCTTTGTCGTGATCAAAAAAAACTCCAGGACTTCTATGCATTTGATTAACTACAACTCTCTCAACGCCGTTTGTAATAAACGTAGCACTTGGAGTCATTAAAGGAAGATCCCCGATAAAAACTTCTTGTTCTTTAGCGGAAAGAATCTGTTTAGTATTATTTTCTAAATCAATATCATAAACTACTAATCTTAAATTTGCTTTCAATGCAGCAGAGTAAGATAAACTTCTTTGCTTACATTCTATGACGTCAAATTTTGGTTTTTCTAACTTGTAAGAAATATATTCTAAAGTTGATTTATCATTTCCATCTTCAATTGGAAAAATACTTTTAAATACTTTATCTATACCCTTAGATAGATCGTTTAATTGCTCTTTTAATGACTTTGACTCTAGAAATTCATTATATGAATTTTTTTGAACTTCAATTAAGTTGGGTATAGATAAACCTTCAGCTAATTTTCCAAAGTTTTTTCTTATATGTTTCTTTTGAGTAAAAGATAATTGCATCAAATATAAAAAAATCCTATTGTAAGATTAACTTTACAATAAAATTTAGTCTTAAAAATTGTTTACTTTAATTCTACTTTAGCTCCAGCTGCTTCAAGTTTTTTCTTAAATTCATCAGCATCTTTTTTAGCCACACCACCCTTAATTTCCTTTGGTGCTGCCTCTACTAAATCTTTTGCTTCTTTTAAACCTAAACCAGTTATTGCTCTAACTTCTTTAATTACGTTAATTTTTTTATCTCCAGCTGAAGCTAAAAAAACAGAAAATTCCGATTTTTCTTCACCTGCTGGTGTTGCTGCTCCACCCGCTGGTGCCGCAGCTACTGGAGCCGCTGCTGTAACTCCCCATTTTTCCTCTAGTTGTTTTGAAAGTTCTGCTGCCTCAACGACTGTTAAGGTAGAAAGTTCATCTATAATTTTATTTAAATCTGCCATGTATGATCCTGTGAATTAATTTTTTAAACTCTTTGCGCGCGCTAAATTAGCAATTTTTGAGCCAGGTGCAAGTAAAATACTTACTAATTTTTGAGCTGGAGTGGCTAAAATTCCCACTATATTGGCTCTTGCTTCCTCTAATGAAGGTAGTGTGGCAATTACAGACACCTCTTTTTCATCTAAAACCTTACCGTCCATGAATCCAGCAACAATTTTTAATTTATCGTTAGATTTAGAAAATTTAGTTAAAATTTTTGCAGTTGATATTGGGTCAGATGAGATTGCTGCTGCGGTTGGTCCAATAAAATATTTTTCTAAATCTTTTTTTGGAGTATCCTTTAGTGCAATTTTAGTAATTCTATTTTTTGTAATTTTAAATACAATTCCCTTATCTCGCAATTCTTTTCTTAATGCATCTAATTCATTTACGTTAAGACCTTGATATTGAGCTATCATTACAGATTCATTCTCTGAGAAATTTCTTTTCATCTCCTCAATGTAATTCTTCTTTGCTTCTTTAGTCATCATAACTTATTTAGCTCCTATTTTATAAGATATACCCATCGTAGAAGTTAAAAATGTACCTTTTATTAATTCACCCTTGATAGTATCAGGTTTTTCTTTTTTTACACTTTCTATAAAATGATTGTAATTTTCTAATAATTTTTCAGTAGAAAAACTTTTTCTTCCAATTGTAGAAGCAAGATTTCCATCTTTATCGTTTCGAATTTCAACTGCACCTGTTTTAATGTCTTTTATAGCTTTTTTGATATCAGTTGCCACGGTTCCTAATTTAGGATTTGGCATTAAGCCTTTTGGTCCTAAAATTTTTCCGTATTTACCAATTTTACTCATCATACCTGGTGTACAAATTAGTTTTGTAAAATCAAATTTTCCTGCACCGATTTTTTCTATGAGGTCATCAGATCCAACTACATCAGCTCCAGCTCCTTTAGCTTCATCAATTTTATCCGGTTCACATAAAACAGCTACTTTATTTTTTTTTCCAGAACCATTTGGTAAATTAACAACTGTTCTTAAACTAAGATCTCCACCTTTTGATTGTTTTAAATTTATCTTTAAAGATACATCGATTGACTCATCAAATTTAGCTGTGGAGTTTTTTTTGACAAGTTCAATTGCCTCTTTAGAACCAACTTTTTTTCCTTTAATAAAATTTTTTAAAATTTCTCTGTATCTTTTTGAATTTTTATTCATTATTATTCTTTTACTTCAATACCCATTGATCTTGCTGAACCACAAATTATTTTTGTTGCTTCTTTAATATCAAAAGCATTTAAATCTTTCATTTTCTCTTTTGCTATAGCTTCGGCTTGTTTCATGGTAATAGATCCAGCTACAACTCTTCCTGGTTCTTTTGATCCACTTTTTAATTTGGCAGCCTCTCTTATAAAATGTGAAGCTGGTGGCGATTTAATTATAAAATCAAATTTTTTATCTTTGTAAACTGTAATTACAACTGGCACAGGCTTTCCCATAAAAGCTTTTGTTTTTTCGTTAAAAGCTTTACAAAATTCCATAATATTTATTCCTCTTTGACCAAGAGCTGGACCAACAGGTGGAGCTGGATTTGCTTGTCCACCTTTAATTTGTAATTTTACATAACCCGTAATTTCTTTCGCCATCTAATTTTTCTCCACTTGGTTAAATTCTAAATCTACAGGAGTTGGTCTACCAAATATAGAAACAGAGACTTTAAGTCTAGATTTTTCTTCATCAATTTCTTCAATTAATCCATTAAATGAGGCAAAAGGGCCATCACACACTTTAACTTTCTCACCAATTTCAAAACTGATACCTGTTTTTTGGCTATTCGCGCTTTCAGAAACTTGTCCAAGTATTCTTTGTATTTCTGTATCAGTTATAGGAGTTGGTTTGTCTCCAGATCCTAAAAAACCACTTACTTTTGAGAGATTTTTAATTAAATGGTAAATTTGTTTCGTAAGCTCAACTTTTAACAATACGTATCCTGGAAAATATTTACTTTCCTTTTTTGTTCTTTTGCCTTTTTTAACTTGAGTAATTTGATGGGTAGGAACTAATAACTCTCCAATATTTTCTTCTAGTTTATGTTTTTTTAGCTCCTCTCTTATTGACTCAACAACTTTTTTTTCAAATCCAGAATAAGCTTGTACTATATACCAATTCATTTCTTAAAAATTAATTGTTAAAATTATGTTTAATAAAAACCTTAAGATTTGATCTAAAATAAGAAAGAATATTGCAGCTATTGAGGCTAGTGCAAACACCATGACTGCTCCCATCATTGTGTCCTTCTTAGTTGGCCATGTAATTCTAAAAGTTTCTTGCTTAACTTCTTGAATGAATTTTAAAGGATTTTTCATAACTCTCTCACAGTTTGGCAGGAGCGGAGGGACTCGAACCCACAACCTCCGGTTTTGGAGACCGGCGCTCTACCAATTGAACTACGCTCCTAAGCGTTACTTAATTATTTTAGTTACTACTCCAGCTCCAACTGTTTTACCACCTTCTCTGATCGCAAAATTTAGATTTTCGTTCATAGCGATAGGTGTAATCAACTTGACTGTGAATTTTCCATCATCACCTGGCATAACCATTTCTGTTCCAGATGGAAGTGTTACCTCACCTGTAACGTCCGTGGTTCTAAAATAAAATTGAGGTCTATATTTAGTAAAGAATGGAGTGTGTCTTCCACCCTCCTCTTTTTTTAGAATATAGGCTTGACACTCGAATTCTGTGTGCGGAGTAATAGATCCTGGTTTACAGAGTACTTGTCCTCTCTCAACATCTGTTCTCTCTACACCTCTTAAAAGAGCTCCAATGTTATCGCCCGCTTCACCACTGTCTAACAGTTTTCTAAACATTTCAACACCAGTGCAAACAGATTTTTTTGTTTCTCTAATACCAACTATTTCAATTTCCTCACCAACTTTTATAACTCCTGATTCTACTCTTCCAGTTACAACAGTACCTCTACCAGAAATTGAGAATACATCTTCTACAGGCATTAAGAACGGTTTATCTTTAGGTCTATCAGGTTGCGGAATAGTTTCATCTACTGCTTTCATCAATTCCATGATTGCATTTTTACCTGTTGCTTCGTCTTTGCCTTCTACGGCATTTAAAGCTGAGCCTTTCACTATTGGAATTTTGTCACCTGGAAATTTATAAGATGTTAGAAGTTCTCGAATTTCTTCTTCAACCAAATCAACAAGTTCTTTATCTTTTACTGTATCAATTTTATTTAAAAAAACTACAATTGCAGGAACGCCTACTTGTCTAGCTAAAAGAATGTGCTCTCTAGTTTGAGGCATAGGACCGTCAGCAGCATTAACTACTAAAATCGCTCCATCCATTTGTGCAGCACCAGTAATCATATTTTTTACATAATCAGCGTGACCTGGACAATCTACATGGGCGTAATGTCTTTTTTCAGTTTCATATTCAACGTGAGCGGTTGAAATTGTAATTCCTCTCTCTTTTTCTTCTGGTGCTTTATCTATTTGATCGTAAGCAACAAAGTTTGCACTCGATGTTCCGCCTGCTTCAGATAATACTTTGGTAATTGCAGCGGTTAATGTTGTTTTACCGTGGTCGACATGTCCAATTGTGCCTATGTTACAATGTGGCTTATTACGTTGAAACTTTTCTTTTGACATTTATTTTTTCCTCACTTTATATTTTAATTTTTAATTTTGGAGCGGGTAAAGGGAATCGAACCCTTACATCCAGCTTGGAAGGCTAGCGTTCTACCATTGAACTACACCCGCAATATCCAAACTTATCGCGCTCTTTACTGTTAAACCTTTAAGTTTGGTGGAGGGGGAAAGATTCGAACTTTCGAAGACCGAAGTCAACGGGTTTACAGCCCGCCCCATTTGACCGCTTTGGTACCCCTCCTTAATCTAGGGGATACCCACTAACTTAAATAGCATTTAACAACAAGCGTTTTATAAGCATTTACGCAATAAATGCAATAAATCATTTTACCATAAAATATGCTAATAAATCGAGTGATAAG